>NZ_KV793307.1:54928-99556 GCF_001808425.1 Pseudomonas sp. HMSC08G10
TGCCAGCCTTTGTCGGCGTACAGCTTCAGGACCTTTTTGAGCACGTTGCGCGGCGACAGCTCGATCGGGTTGCCGTGCTTGTCGAAGGTGTCGTGAATGACGATAGCGGTCGGCTCGATGGCCCAGGGGATCTGGTACACCGCCGAAGGGTCGGGGCGGCAAACCATGTCGATGTCGGCTGCATCGAGCAGGTCGTAGTAGATGTCGTCATCGACGTAGTCGCCAGTGACCGTCTGCAGCAGCACGCTCTCCGGCAGGCGCATGCCGCGCTCGTGGAGGAACTTGGCAGTCGGCGCGATCTTGCCGCGGGCAATGCCGGTCAGGTCGCTGATCACACATTCGACTTCGGTGATCCGGTGTTCTTTCAGCCAGGTGGACAGCTGATCGAAGGGGGCGTTCATACAGACCTCTTGGTTGGGTTTTATGGGCGAGTCCGCGTTGGAATCTTCCCAGGCGACGCGCTGAGGACTATCTTGGTCGCAGCCCCCAGGGGTGATCTATCCATTTTCTTCGGCAACAAATGCACCAAAAGAGTGCATAAGGGACACGCGCGTGACAACGCCCAATGCCTTGCAGGTCCAGGCTTTCCACACCAACGATGTGACCGAACAGGTGCGCGCGACCCCTGGCTGGCAGCAGCAATACCGGCAAATGTCCCCAGGGCATTTCAACGGCCAGTTGCGCTGCCTGGGGCTCGATGGCGTGGAGGTTTACGAGGAACGGCTCAATACTCGGGTGGAGCAGTTCTTCCGCGCCCCGAGCGGGTCGCTGGCGTTCTGCTTCGACCGCAGCGAGAACAGCCTGTACCTGCTCAACGAGGACAGCCGCAACATCTGGATCACGCCGGAGAACTACCAAGAGGTGGCCGTGGTGTTCGACCAGGCGTTCATGGCCCGTCACGGCCTGGATGTGAAACGCCTCGACGGGCTGTTCATGGTGCCGCTGGGCAGCGGCCAGAACGCGCTGTTCGGCAGTTGGCTGAGCGCCACCCTCACGCGACTGGCCGATGCCGACAGCCCGCTCGAGGGCCAGGCTTTGGCCGAGCAACTGCTCGAAGACTGTCTGTTCATCCTCGACAATGCCTGCCAGCGCCTGCAAGGCGACGCCCTGGGCCGACGCGACGAGGAGCGAGCGATCATGCGCCGGGTCAGCGAATGGGCCGCCGACTGCCCGGAAGAAACCCTCAATCTGATGGAATTGGCCCAAGTGGCCGGGGTATCCCTGCGCCAGTTGCAGCAGGCCTTCAAGGCCTTCACCGACATGCCGCCGGGGCAGTGGCTGCGCCTGCGCAGGCTCAATGGCGCGCGGCGGGACCTACTGCGTCATGGGGTCGGGGGTGTCACCGTGGCCGAGGTGGCGATGCGCTGGTCATTCTGGCACCTAGGGCGGTTTTCCGAGAGTTATCGGCAGCTGTTTCAGGAGCTGCCGAGCGAAACCCTCAAGCGCGGGCGCGGGTAGTTTCGGGCGTCAGTCACCGTTCCTTGTCGTGGCAGGCGTCTGCAAGCGGCGGGTTTGCTCTTCGATGAAGGTCAGCAATGCCCTGACTTCTGTGTCGCCCAGGCGCAGGTTGGGCATCGCCAGGCTTTTGTATTGTGCGTACAGCAGCAGGGCCAGCGGGTCTGGTCGAGCAGGCGGATGTAGGGGAAGTAGTCCCGGCCCCAGGGCGTGGTTTCAACCACGTCCTGGGTGGCCTGGGGCGGCCAGTAGCGCATGCAGACCACCAACAGCAGCATCAGGTGATGCACGCGTGAGACGCCGAAACCAGCCCATGGTCCCTTGGGCATAGTTGTGCAACTGGCGGCGATCGCGCAGGCCTTGGTTGATGCGCGCCCCGGCTTGCGCAGTCTTGAACGTGGCCTGGGGGTAGAACTCGTTCCAGCGCTGATGCGACCAACCTTTTCCGGGTGGACGGCCTTCGGCGGGCGAGCCCACCGAGTGGCGGTTGAGGAAGGCTTCGATCTGTGCTTTCCAGGGGTTGCGGTCGAGCACGTTGGAATACTGCGCCGGGAATGGGTACAGGCCAGGCTGCTTGAGAAAGGCCTCCAACGCGCTGCCTTCAGGCCCGCTGCGAGCCACGTTGTTCGGATCCTGCGACGGTGCAGGCCCTGTGCTGGGCAGAGGGAAGGTCAGCGTCGGCGGTGGCGCGGTGGGGTCGAGCTTCTCGGTGCCGAACTCCTCGAACAGCAGCAATAGAAGGGGAAATAGGCCCAATACCGGGGGAGGGTTCCCCAATCCCGGTGCGATTCGCGGCTGTCGCTTTCGATGCTCTGTCATGTCGCCGCCGATGATGCCGTTGTGGCGGTGGAAGGGGCTTGGCGTCTCCCGCTGAGCTGAAGGTCGCCAATTGACTAGCGCCCGGTGTCTGCCTCAGCAACGTGGCGCGGAATACCACGAGTTCGACCTGCGCTGAGCAGTTGATTGTCGCTGTGGATAAGGGCAGAATTCCTACGTATTACGTGGTATGTACCACGGTACGAATCGTAGGAGCGAATATGGCCCGGGTCGGCATCAACAAGGCGTCAGTGCAGCAGGCGCGGCAAGCGCTGCTTGCCCGGGGAGAGCACCCGAGTATCGACGCAGTACGTATCGAGCTGGGGAACACCGGTTCCAAGACCACGATCCATCGGTATCTCAAGGAGTTGGACGGGCAGCCTCCAGCCCCGTTGGACACTGCGAGCCTGAGCGCCCAACTGAGCGGCCTGGTGGAGCAACTGGCCGAGCAGCTCAACGACGAGGCCCAGGCACGTCTGCGCGAGGCTGAAGCGGCTTTCGAGGCGCAGCGCGAGCAGCTGCAAGACCAAGTACAGATGACGCAGCAGGCACTGGCGGCAGCGCAGCAACAGTTGCAGATTCAAGCGAGTGCACTGCAGGCCGAATCCGAAAAACTGCTGACGACCAAAAGCACCTTGCAAGCAGAACAATTGCGCAGCGCCAGCCTTAACCAGGCACTGGAAGAGGTGCAGGTGCGCCTGGCCGACAAGCACGAGCAGGTGCGTTCACTGGAAGAGAAGCACCGCCACTCCCGCGAACAGCGCGAACAGGATCAGCGCCGCCATGAGGCGCAGGTACAGCAATTGCAGAAGGAGCTGCATCAGCTGCAGCAGGACCTGCAGGTACGCCAGGAAGAGGCCACACATCTTCACCGGGACAACGAGCGGTTGATCGGGGAGCATCGTCAGGCTGTGGAGCAGCGCACGGCGCTGGAGGCGCAATTGGAACAACGCGATGCTCAAGTGCAAGGGCTGCGCTCGATCCTTGCCCAGGCCCAAGGCGCAAGCGACGAGATACGCCGTCAGTTGCAGAGCCAGACAGTGCAACTGGAGCAAAAGCGCGAGCTATGCGGCGAACAGGCACGCCAACTTGAGCGTCTGCAGGGCATACTCGATGCGCGGACCGAGGCACTATCGGCCTGCGAGGCCCGGCTGGCGCAGAGGGAAGCCAAGCAGTGACGCCGCTGGGCATGGGAACAGGCAGTTGAATCAAACTTATCCGCCAGGGCGGGTTCTTCCCTAGACACTCGCCTGGAGACTCGCCATGAACCCGTCTGATTCCCACAAGCCCGACCAGGGGCCGCATTCCTCCGAAAACGCCACCCACAAGAACGATCTGGGGTTCGACCCGGACTCACCTGATCTCGAAGATCCACAAGTAGACCCGCAAGGGCCGGCCAAGCCGCCCCGGGATGACGAAAAGAAAGCGTGAGCGCAAAGGGCCGCAAGGCGGCCCCTAGCTCATTAGTGGTCTACTTTCTTGGCTTCCTCGACCCCCGCGGAAGATAGCTTGATCGGGTAGACGACGTTCAATTGGTGCTCGGCGTCCACATCGACACTGCCGTCCTGGATGAGGCCCTGTTCCTGCAGGGTCTTGAGCATCCCCGCCACGGCCTTTTCGCCGCGATAGTTATCCAGCAGCTCCTTGCCCAGCCCTTGCGGGTGGGCATGGAGCAGGCGGGTGAGGATTTCTGATCGCAATGCATCGTTACTCATGATGCGCCTCACGTTCGTTGCAGGTCATTTGCCGTATTTGGCCTGGAGTTGCTTGGCCTGTTCCAGGTGATGCTCGAGCTTAGGCAGGGTTTCGCTGGCAAAAGCCTTGAGCTCGGCCTTGTCGGAGGTGCTGGCTTCTTCCTTGAACAGCTTAACGGCTTTCTCGTGGGCGTCGACCTGGTTGTTGATGTAGGACTTGTCGAAGGATTCGTCGCGCCATTCCAGGATCACTTTCTTGACCTTGTCGGTCAGCGCGGCTTCATCCGGTGTGCTCAGGTCCAGGGAGCGGGCGATGTCGCCGAGCTTCTGGTTGGCTTTAGTGTGGTCGGTGACCATCTGCTGGGCGAAGGCCTTGATTTCGGGGCTTTTGCTTTTTTCCTGGGCCAGGTTGCCGGCCACGACTTCGGCAATGCCGGCTTCGGTCGCATCGTCGACAAAGTCATTGGAGCTGGCGGCCAGCACGTGCATCGACGCCATGCCGAGTGCGACGGTCAACCCGACGCGCTTGAGGAACAGATTGCTCATGTGTCACTCCTTATCCATTGGCGCGACCTCAGTGTCGCTTATGGTTGAGCGCAGCCTATGGGCAAAGGTTTGATTTTTCTGTGTCGTGGCGCCCCAACGGTCATTGGTTTGAACATTGGTGCAAGACGAGGCTCAGAGATTCAAAGGTTGCATCGAGGAGCGGTCCATGAGCATCGAACGTAGCATTCCGGAGCTTGAGGCCTGGTACGCCCAGTATGATGACGCGAGCTATCGGCGCGAATCGCCGGACGCCTACCACCATGAGCTGGTCCGTACCGCCGAGGCGCTGCGTGACGACGGCGCGATTGACTGGGACGACTGGCTGGCGCTCAAAGCCCTGGCCGACCAGGCCCATGTGCGCGCCCTCGAGGAAGCCGTGCAGGCCCATGTGGACGACCCTGACGCATGAAGACATTGAAAATTGCCACGTTCAATATCAATGGTATCCGCAGCCGCCTGCCAGGCTTGCTGGCCTGGCTCGAGCGCGAGCAGCCGGATGTGGCCTGCCTTCAGGAACTCAAGGCTGCGGACAAGGACTTTCCGCGCGAGGCGCTGGAGGCGGCGGGCTATGGCTGCCTGTACCACGGGCAAGCGTCGTGGAATGGCGTGGCCATCCTGGCCCGAGGCAGCGAACCGCTCGAAGTGCGCCGAGGTTTGCCGGGCATGGACGACGACAGCCAGAGCCGTTACCTGGAAGCCGCAGTGCATGGCGTCCTGATCGCCTGCCTTTACCTGCCCAATGGCAACCCTCAGCCGGGCCCCAAGTTCGACTACAAACTGCGCTGGTTCGAGTGCCTGATCGCCCACGCCAGAACGCTGCTCGACAGCGGCCACCCAACGGTGCTGGCGGGGGACTTCAATGTGGTGCCCACCGACCAGGACATCTACAACACCCGCTCCTGGCTCAAGGACGCGTTGCTCCAGCCTGAATCCCGGGCGTGCTACCAACGCCTGCTCGAACAAGGCTGGAGCGATGCGATCCGCCAGTTGCATCCTGATGCGCAGGTTTTCACGTTCTGGGATTACTTTCGCAATCACTGGCCCCGCAATGCGGGCCTGCGCATCGATCACCTGTTGCTCAGCCCAGCGCTTTCTGCGCGGCTCCTGGACGCCGGCGTGCACGCCTGGGTGCGCAACGAACCGAGGGCCAGCGACCATGCGCCGGCTTGGATCGAGCTGTCCGCACCCCCGCGTCACTGATCTATAGTCAAGGGCGGTAGGGTGCTGGACACAAGGGACTGTAATGGCAGCAAGCAGGAGGCAGGATGAGGAGGGGCCGTTCGCCGTGACTGGCGAGGGCCGCGCCGTTGCCTTGTTCCGCCTGGTACTGAGCTTCATGGCGGTCGTGATGCTGGCCTTCGTGCTGATCGAAGGCTGGCGGATCTGGCGCGACTATCGGCATGCCTTCCTCAACGCCGAAGATGCGGTAACCAACCTGGCCCGGGCGACAGCTCAGCATGCCGAAGATGCCATTCGCCAAGTCGATGCGATTACGGCTGCACTGGCCGAGCGCATCGAGGGTGATGGCTTCGACCACCTGGACCGGCCTCGGCTGCATGCGCTGCTCAGGCAACAAAAAGCGATCATGCCGCAACTGCATGGGTTGTTCGTCTACGGCGCCGATGGGCGCTGGATCGTCACCGATCAACCGACCATCGCCCCGCGGGCCAACAATGCTGACCGCGATTACTTCATCTATCACCGCACCCACGCCGACCGAGGCGTGCGCGTTGGCTCGGTGGTGCGCAGTCGTTCCACAGGTGACCTGATCATTCCCATCTCACGGCGGCTGAACAACCCCGACGGCAGCTTCGCCGGCGTGCTGCTGGGTTCGATCAAGGTGGATTGGTTCGTGCGCTATTACGGCGACTTCAAGATAGACGAACGCGGTGCGCTCGTGCTGGCCATGCGCGATGGCACCATTCTCGTGCGCCGGCCGTTCGTCGAGCAGGTGGTGGGGCGCAGCCTGGCCGACAGCGAGATCTTTCGCAACCACCTGCCTTACGCCGACCAAGGGGTGGTGGAAGCCGTCGCGGTGGTCGACGGCACGCCGCGTCTGTATGCCTACCGGGCGTTGGCCAATTATCCATTGGCGGTCGAGGCTGGACTGTCGCGTGAGTCGATCATCGCGCCTTGGCGCCACGACATGCTCAAGTCGGTCGCAGTGTTATTGCTGTTGCTGTCGGGACTCGCGGCCTTCGGCTGGGTGGTGCTGCGCCAGCTGCGCGAGCGCATTGCCATCGAGCGCGCACTGCACCAGGCGCATCAGACGCTGAAATCCTTGGCCCTGACCGATAGCCTGACCGGCCTTGGCAACCGCCGTCGGTTGGATGGGGTGTTCGAGGCGGAGATCCGTCGAGCCCGGCGTCAAGCCTATCCCTTGGCCCTGGTGATGATCGACCTGGACTACTTCAAGGCCTATAACGACCGCTACGGCCATCTGGCGGGTGACCAATGCCTGCGGCGCGTTGGCGAGTTGCTGGGCCACGCATTGAAGCGCCCTGGCGACCTGGCGGTGCGCTACGGCGGCGAAGAGTTCACGCTGTTGCTGCCCAACACTGACGCCCAAGGTGCGGTGGCGATCGTGCAGGAGATACTCATGCTGCTGCGTCGGCAGATGATCGAGCATGCTGGCAGCCCCTTGGGGCAGGTATCGGCCAGCGCCGGAATCGCAGTGGGCTCTCCGGGGGCAGAGGCGATCACACCAGAGAGTCTGACAGCTGCCGCCGACGCCGCCCTGTATGAGGCCAAGCGCCAAGGGCGTGACCGCTACAGCCTGGCGAGCAGTGCGCTAGCCAATTGCTAACCGCATGGCGCAACGCCCGGACAGGCCATGGGCCTGTTCACTGCGCAATATGCCCCGCAAGCGTTCATCCAACTGCGCAGGCGCCAGGATGGTGAACCCCTGGCGGGCGTAGAACGGCGCATTCCACGGTACATCAGTGAAGGTAGTCAGCGTGACACCTTGCAGTCCACGGTTGCGAGCAGCCTCGACAGCCGTCTGCAACAAGCGGCGGCCCAGCCCTTTGCCTTGGGCGTGCTCTTGTACCGAGAGCTCCAGAATGTGCAACTCGCTGGCGGTGGTTTGCGCACAGATGAACCCGATCGGCACATCTTGCTCGTCCACCGCGACCCAACTGGCCTGCTGCGCGATGCAGCACTGATGCGTGGCGTCGTCCAGCACATCGGCTTGTGCCAGCCAGGCCAGTTCAGGCAAGCGCTTGAAGGCTTGAGCAGCGGAGCGTTCGACCGCTGCGAGCTGGGCTAGATCGTGGCAGTGTGTGAGACGGATACGCATAGGGCTGTCCTTGGCGAAAAAGAGTCGGCTGAAGGTGTCTGTCAGGCCGACGCAAGCTTCATGGAAAAACCTCCGAAGGGAGGGCCGGCAATGGTAACCTTGCCCACCTCGTTGCTCATCTCGGACTGTTACATGTTGTTCAATCTCGCCATCCTGTTCGGCACGCTAGTGGCCATGGAGGGCGTCGGCACGCTGGCTCACAAGTACATCATGCATGGCTGGGGCTGGTGGCTGCACCGATCGCACCATGAGCCGCACCTGGGCATGCTGGAGACCAACGATGTCTACCTGGTGGCCTTGGCGCTGGTCGCAGCGGGTCTGGTGGCGCTAGGCAAGGCGGGCTATGCGCCGCTGCAGTGGGTTGGCGCCGGTGTGGCGGGGTATGGCGTGTTGTATGTGCTGGCCCACGATGGGCTCTTTCATCGTCACTGGCCTTGCGCGCCCAAACCTGTGAACCGCTACCTCAAGCGCCTGTATCGTGCGCATCGACTGCACCATGCGATGCCTGGACGCAAGGGAAGCGTGTCGTTCGGATTCTTCTACGCGCCACCCTTGCGTGTACTCAAGCGCCAGGTGCAGGCCCGCAAACATCGCTAGGTTCAGGCCTTGCGGCGCAGCAGGACGATGAAGAACAGCCCGCCGATGGCGGCCGTGGCAATACCGATGGGCAGGTCCTGAGGCGCGATGAGTGTGCGCGCACCGATATCCACCCACACCACGAACAACGCGCCGAGCAGGGCGCAGGCAGGCAGCAGTCGACGGTGCTCGGCACCGACCAGGCGACGGGCGACGTGGGGCAGCATCAGGCCGACGAAACCGATGGCGCCGGAAAGCGATACCAGCACCCCCGTCAGCAGGGCACAGCCAACGAACACTTGAGCTCGCACACGGCGCGGCTCGAAGCCAAGGCTGACGGCAGTCTGTTCACCGCTCATCAACCCGTTCAATGCCCGGGCCAGGCTCATCAGCAGCACAAACCCAGCCAACACGCAGATCGCCGGCAGCCAAAGCAGCGGCCACTGTGCCAAGCCCAGGCCACCGAGCATCCAGAACATCACCGAGCTGGCTGCATGAGTGTCGCCGGTGTACAGCAGCAGGTTGGCCAGCGCCATGACCACGAACGACACAGCCACCCCGGCCAGCAGTAGCCTGTCGCTGTCCAGTCGACCGCGCCGGCTAGCCACTGCCAGGACCAGCAACATGCTGCCCAAGGCGCCGACGAAGGCTGCCAGGGGTAGGCTGAAAGGGCCGGCAAAGGTGCCGACGAACAGCACCACCAGCACCGCTCCGAGTACCGCACCAGAGCTGACACCCAGCAGGTGCGGGTCGGCCAACGGATTGCGGGTGACGGCCTGCAAGGCACCACCAACCAGGGCCAGGCCAGCCCCCACCAAGGCCCCAAGCAGTACCCGTGGGGCGCGGATCTGCCAGACGATTTGCGCCTGCCCCCGGCTCCAGTCGCCCATATCGGTCATACCCAACTGATACAGCGTGATGCCCGTGACCTTCGCCAGCGGCACATGGGCCGCGCCAAAGCCCAGGGACAGCAGGCAAGAGAACAGCACACCGATCAGCAGTAGCGACATCAGCAGGCGATAGCCCCCTGGGCTACGAACCGGCATCAGTGCGTTGCCTTGGCGAACAGTTGCGGATGCAGGGCCGCAGCCAATTGCTCGATGGCACTTGCGTTGTCCACCGATGGGGTGACCTGCAGGTACGACAGCACCACGAAGCGGCGCTCTCGAATGGCCTGTACCTCGCTCAAGGCGGGGTGATTGAGCAGGAAATCGCGTTTTTGCGCCCAACTCGTCGGCCCGTAATCAACGATGACTATCACTTCCGGATCCCGCGCCACAACGCTCTCCCAATTGACCTGGGTCCAGCTGGCATTCACGTCGGCCATCACGTTGTCGGCACCGGCGGCCTCAAACAGTGCCTGGGGCATGCCGAGTCGGCCAGAAGTGGTGGGGCGGTCTTCGCCGCTGTCGTAGAGAAAGACGCGGGGTTTATGTTGCACTGGGGCCAGTTGCGCGTGGACCTGCGCAACGCGCTGCTGCAGATGCTCGACAAGCACATCTGCACGCGGTTGTACGCCGAAGATGCGCCCCAGGTTGACCAGGTCCTGGTACAGGTCCTCCAGGCTTGCCTGGCGCTGGGGCATGATCCATGAGCAGGATTCGCTCAATTCATACACGGGGATGCCCAGCGGTGCGAGGGTCTGAGGCGTCAGCGGGCCGCCCACGTTCATGCCGTAACCCCAGCCAGCGAACAGAAAGTCGGCCTGGGCATCAAGGAGGTTCTCCGGCGACGGATAGCGCGGTGCAAGTTCAGGAAGGCCGGTCAAGGCCTCACGCAGGGACGGGTCGAGGGTCTTCCAACCGCTGACACCGCTGTAGCCGACCATCCGCTCGCGCAGCCCCAGTGCCAGCAGCATCCCGGTGAGGTTGATGTCATGACTCACAGCCCGCTGGGGCGCTTGGGTGAAGGTGATGTCGCGCTCGCAACTGCGCACGGTGACGGGGTAACTGTCAGCCCAGGCTGCGAAGGGCAGGGCGGCGAGCAGGGCCAGATGAGTCAGGCGTCGCTTCATGCGGGGGTGATCCAGGTAATACGTGGGTGGGGCGCCAACGGGTGGCGATCGACCAGGGCGCGAACACCAAAGACTTGCGCCAGGCGGTGCTCGGTCAGCACTTGCTCCGGTGTCCCTTGCGCGACGATGCGACCTGCATCGAGGACATACAGGCGATCGCAGAAGGCTGCGGCCAGGTTCAGGTCGTGGAAACTCGCCAACAGGCCTAGACCAGTCCCACGCAGGTGTTCGAGCAAGGCCAGTTGGTAACGTGGGTCGAGATGATTGGTTGGCTCGTCCAGGATCAACAAGCGCGGCTGCTGCACCAGTGCCCGAGCCAGCAATACACGTTGCTTCTCACCGCCGGATAGCGGCGCAAAGCCCTGGTCGGCTCGGGCATGCAGGCCTAGTCGCTGCAGGCAGGCATCGATCAATGCCTGGTCATCATGGCTGTCGAACCAACCTTGGTGCGGGGTTCGGCCCATGGCGACCACGTCGCGCACACTCAGGCCGAAATCTTCGGGAAACTCCTGCAGCATCACTGCCACACGCTGGGCGACCCAGCGTGGGGACTGTTGCCAGATGTCTTCGTTTTCCAGCAGCACGCGCCCGCCATCGGGTCGGGTAAAGCGATAGGCGCAGCGCAACAGGCTGGTCTTGCCGCTGCCATTGGGGCCAATCAGGCCGACGAATTCACCGGGGTGGACTTGCAGGTCGATGTCGTCGAGCAGGCGTTGACCGCCGGGCGAGGGAGCCCAGTGCACGCTTTCCAGACGTAGGGTAGGGGATGACATGCAGACCAACCGTACCGGGGGTGAATGAAGCCCGACTGGAGACGGCGCGCAAGGAAATCGCGGACAGTGGCCTGCCCAAGACGGTCCGCGCCCGCCCACCGCGGGTGTTGCCAACAGAGGTGACAGGCCGGTCTCCGGGCTTGCGAGGGGCTTGAGGCATTCACCTTCCCATGCCGGCGGCACAGTGGTGTATCGAATGCATCGCTCGCTTACCGTTGCGGGGGCAGCGCCGGACTGATCGCGCAAGGCGAGGCACCGGCTTCCCGTTTAATCCCCGGCACGGCGGCAGGGGACACCTGAAACTGGGGCGCATCTGAGCATTAATGGACGGGTCAGTCAACCGAACAGGGCGTTCTGGCTTTGCCGGCTATCTTGCGTGACTGATTGTTACGCGATGTTACCCATTGCCCCAAGTCCAGGGCGGTCTCTGAAAGCTGATTTGACTGCAAGGGGCTGTTTGAGAGGGCGATACAAGGGCACAGCATTTGCATTACCGAATCTACGAATTCGAACTGGAATAGACCATGAGTTCTCCACTGCACTGCTGCACCGTTTCGCCAGTCGCGGGCAACCTCGGCGTCCTGTCGGCTGCTGCCAGTGGGCTGGAGGGGTTCGTGACGGAAGTTGGGGGTGACATCGACCTGGTACTGGGACGTGCCGGCGTCAATCCTGAAAGCCTGCGCCAACCCACACTCAGCCTGCCGCTCACCAATTACTGCCAGGTGCTCGAGGAGGCAGCCCGCCAATCGCACTGCGACAATTTCGGTTTGCATTACGGTCTGCAGTTTCAGCCTCAAGCCTTGGGGCTGCTGGGCTATGTCGGGTTGTTTTCCAGTACGTTGGAGGAGGCCTTGCGCAATTTCGCGACAGCGTTTCCTTATCACCAGCACGATACCTTGATACGGCTGGTCGACTGCGGCGAGTGCTATCGCTTCGATTATCAGGTACGGCACAGCGCCATCCTGGAGCGCCGGCAGGATGCCGAATTGACCATGGGCATGGTGCTGAACCTCATGCGCCACGTATTGGGCAAGGACTGGGCGCCATTTGCAGTCAGCTTCGAGCACGCGCGCCCACTAGACGGGCAAGCCCATCAGCGGGCGTTCGGCGCGCCTGTCTATTTCGATCGCAATTGTAATTCGATGCTGGTACCCAAGACCGACCTGAAGGACCAGATCATGCCGGAGCGCGATGCCAATCTGCTGTTTCTGGTCCAGGACGTGCTCCGGCGCTTGGGCGCACGCGATCAACGGCGCAACCTGCTGGACGAGGTGGACGCTCAGGTACGCCTTGCCCTGAGCGGCGGAGAGCCGTGCCTGGAAACGATCGCGCAGTCGCTGCAGCTCAGCGCGGCCGGGTTGCAGCGCCATCTGCGCGAAGCAGGCATGAGCTTCAGCCAACTGGTGGAGAAGGTGCGCCGCGAAGTGGCGGTGCATTACCTGCGACAGCCCAAGCGGCCAGTGTCTGACCTGGCAGCGTTGCTCGGGTACTCCGAAACCAGTGCGTTCTCCCGGGCGTTTCGACGTTGGTTTGGCGTTAGCCCGCGACAATGGCGTAGCCAAAAGCCTTGACGATTTGTTCGCAGGCTCATGCCTTGAATCCAGTCACGCTAAGCCCCGAATTGACTTTGTACGTAGAAACTCACTCGCAGGGTCAATTCCTGGTCTAGACCAGTTGTTAACATCAAGGTCGCAAGCTCCGGATACCTCCCGGCCGGCGCCTTGATCGAGCAGTGCAGGGTGCCAGGCCTACGTTGCGGTAATCACCAGAGGACAACAACATGTACAAAAGTCCTGAGAACGCCCGCTATTACTGGAAATCCCTTCAACGCTGGCGCGTCCAGATATTCATCATCACGTGGCTGGCCTATGCCGCGTTCTATTTCACCCGCAAGGCATTTTCAGTTGCCAAACTGGGCATCGCCGAAGACCCCACTTTCACGCTCGACAAAGCGGCTATGGCCAACCTCGACGCGCTGTACCTGGCTGCCTACGCCGTCGGCCAGTTCGCATGGGGTGTGTTCGCCGACCGCTACGGTACCCGCGTCGTCGTGCTCGGGGGGCTCGTGGTGTCGGCCCTGGCCGCGCTGGCCATGGGCACCTTCGCGACGTTGCCGATCTTCGCCAGCTGCATGGTGATCCAGGGGCTGGCGCAATCCACCGGCTGGTCAGGGTTGTGCAAGAACATCGGCAGCTTCTTCGCCACACGCGAGCGAGGACGTGTGCTGGGCTACTGGAGCACCTGTTATGCCTTTGGCGGCCTGGTCGCCACGCCGTTCGCCGGGTGGTGGGCCTATCAGATCTCCCATGACTGGCGCATGGCGTTCGTATCTTCGGCCGGTGTCGTTATCGTTGTTGCCGTGCTGTTCTTCCTGCTGCAGCGCAATCGCCCGCAGGATGTGGGGTTGCCTGCGGTCGAGGCGCAGGTCCAGCCGACCGGTCGAGACGACGTCCCCCGGGAGAACTACCGGACTGCGCTGCGCAAAGTGCTCGCCAATCGTACGGTCCTGATACTGGGGATGGCGTACTTCCTGCTCAAGCCTGCTCGTTATGCAATCCTGATGTGGGGGCCGGTGATCGTCTATGAGCGCATGCCAAGCATCGGCAAAGTGGCTTCGGCCATCGTACCGTCCGCATTCGAAGTCGCCGGATTGGTCGGGCCAATCCTGATCGGCATCGTCTCTGACAAGTTGTTCGGCGCTCGGCGCATGCCGGCTTGCGTCCTCAGCCTGATGGCGCTGACCTTGTGGCTGATACTGTTCGTGCCGACGATGCAAAGCGGCAACCTCTATCTGGTCGTCGGCTTGCTGTTCATGATGGGTGTGACCCTGTACGGTCCTGACTCGATGATCAGCGGCGCCGCCGCCATCGATTTTGGCACTAGCGAGTCCGCGGGTACCGCCACAGGCTTCGTCAACGGCTGTGGCTCGGTTGGCGCCATCCTCGGCGGGCTGCTGCCTGGCTATTTCGACACCATTACCGTGTTCTTCGTCTTCACGGGTGCGGCGCTGCTTGCAAGCTTGCTGCTGGTGCCGTTCTGGAACAGTCGCCCGGCAAACCAGGCGGCCGACGCCCAACCCCTGGCAGCGCCTGCCACCGTCGCGTCTCGCTGATGCCGCTGACATTTCACCGGGCGAAGGCTGGAAGGGCCTTCGCAGCACGAACCTGTATCTTGGAGGTGGCCAATGGCCCTTGCACTTTTTGACCTGGACGACACCCTTATCGATGGCGACTGCGCCAGTTTGTGGAGCAGCCATATGGCAGCGCTCGGCTGGGTTGACGGGCCAAGCTTCATCGAACGCGATCGCGAACTCATGGCGCTCTATGCGCAGGGCAAGTTGGCGATGGAAGCGTATATGACGTTCAGCCTGTCCCCGCTGGTTGGCCGAACGATAGAGGAGGTGGCCGAAGCGGTGGACCCCTTCGTGGAGGACATCATCACCCCGCGTATCCACGACGACGCCATGGCGTGCCTGGCGAGACATCGAGAGGAGGGTGACCGGGTGTTGATCATTTCAGCATCGGCACACTTCTTGGTGAGTCGTATTGCCAAGCAATTGGGGGTCGAAGAAGTGCTGGCGATTGATCTTGAACAGCAGCAGGGCAGTTATACCGGCAATACCTGCGGGATCTTGACCTATCGAGAAGGCAAAGTGGCGCGGCTGCACAGCTGGCTGCAGGAGCATGGCGAAGGGCTAGAAGGGGCTTATTTTTATTCGGATTCTCGCAATGACCTGCCGTTGCTTTCGCTGGTCGCCAAACCGCATACAGTCAATCCGGATCCAGTGCTGCGAGCGCACGCTGACGCGACGGGATGGCCGGTTTTGCGGTGGCGGTAGTGCAAAGTATGATGGGTGATTTATATAACTCAACAAAATGACTATTTAGTGTAGTTATATCCTGTAGTTATATTCGGGGGTGTCCCGAACCCATGAATGCTGCGCCTCATTCAATTAACATGGCCGGCTTTCAAAAGCGAGTTTGCCGCCTGCAAGACCAATCCTGCAGACGCTAGCCAGGTCTTGGCTGCCTTGCCCATGAGGGTAAACGTCGATGACTACGTGCAAGGCGATTACGTCCTCGATGTGCTGGTGGCCGATGCTGTGAGCGGCAAAGTCATTGCCCGCAGTTGCCATGAGGCTGCGATTGTCTCTGACGCGCTGAAGTTTTCAGGAGTGACTTTGGATACCGCGCGATATCAGTTGGCTCCAGGGCTGCGAGCATTTGGCGTGCGTATCAGGTACACAGGCTCGTTACGGGTCAATCCGTTAAGCAGCGAAACCCTGAGTTTGTACGTGAACGACGGTTCGCAGTTGCGCGAGATTCTGGCCGAAATGCTTGTCAGCGATAGCCAAGGCGATTGGGATGGTTTCTGTGCCGGGCATTTCGGCGAGAAAAAGCGAACCCTGGCAGAGGATGATTGTGACGATATCGAAGGCAAGTCGACGACGAACACATTCAACCCGATGAACTGGACTGACCGTCAGGGCTTTGGTGGAGGTTTAGATCTGGCCTCCATTGATGCCCGTCAGTCAATACGATAGTGCGCATAATGTGTATTATGTTAAATAGTATTCTATGGTGCCGCACCTTCAACACGTCTGCGCGCCATTTAAGGCTTTTGTTGTGAGGTGTCACCGTTGCGAAATGCGGACACTTTTACCCCACCAATCCCTGAAACCCTTGATCTATGTGGTCTTCAGCGCTAATGCGGACACTTTTACTCCAACGTCATTTCTTCAACCCCTTGATTTTAAAGGGTGGTGGCAGTCAAACGAGTGTTTTGACCGTCTTACTGAATTCTTCTGCTATGTGGACACTCCTGGCTTTTCCAGCACTATAAGCTGCATCGCGGCAGCCCAGTAAAACCGGGGCCTCCAGCGATATTTTCACGTAATGTGGACACTTTCCGAAGCGCGTGTCGAATCGCATAATGCGGACACTTCCGAGATTTTCAGCGTTCGAGCACTCCATGCCAGGCCACGCCCAGCGTTGCCGTCGTGAGCTGCAGGTCAGGCGTACCAAGGCCTGGAGCCTATATCGCCTCAAGGCCTAACCTACGGCCATGCATCAGGCGCATGCGACGCTGAATGGAGGCCTAAGGCCCTTTTTGCGAATGATGTCGAGGCGTTACACCCCTCCCTGAGCGTGGAGCGCGGGGTACGCGGCGGTCAGGTCATCGAGCGCGACCCAAGCCTACGCCTGCGGCAGGACGACATCATCGCCGTGTTCGCCCTGCGCGAAGCCGTGGCGCAGCTTAGTGACTGGATAGGCCCAGAGGTCGATCATCCCGAGTCGATGTCCTTCCCTACCCTCACCGCCGAGATCGCCCTGACCTCGCCCAAGCTGGCCGGCAAGACCATTCACCAGGTCAAGCAAGCGTTGGTGGGGACCGAGCGCATGGGCTGCTATATCAGGACCATCACCCGTCAGGACCTGGTACTCCCCCTGCTGCCACAGACCGTGCTACGCCGTGGGGATGTGATCACTCTGGTTGGCCGTACTTCCAGCGTCGAGGCCCTGGCCCGACAGATCGGCCGGATACGCCAGCGCCACCACAAAAGCGACATCGCCATCCATGCCCTTGGCATGGTGCTGGGTTCGCTGGCCGGCATGCTCTCCACCCTTGTGGGCATGATCCCGGTCGAGCTGGGTATCGGCGGCGGCGTGTTGGTGGCCGGCCTGCTGATCGGTTGGTACAACTCTCGCCATCCGGACTTCGGCGCCCTGCCACCAGCGGCGCAGTGGGCGTTCTCCGAGTTCGGCCTGACGGCCTTCGGTGCCGTGGTCGGGCTACTGGCAGGCCCGGCAGCGCAGGCTGCCCTGCAGGAGCAAGGCCTGGCGATTCTCGTTTCCGGCGTGGCTTTTACCCTGGTACCGCCGATTGTGGCCTTGTACATGGGTCGCTACCTGCTGCGCCTGCACCCAATGATCCTGTTCGGCGCTCTGGCCGGGGCGCAGACCGAAGCCGCCTCGATGAACAAAATCATCGAATAATCCGGCAGCAACACGCCGGTCATCGGCTTCACGGTGTGCTATGCCATCTCCAACGTGCTCCTGGCGGTCTGCGGGCCCATCATCATCGCCTTCACCGTCCATTGACCGGCGCGTCGTCGGCGCTGAACAGGCACACCTGGTTGCGTTGCTGCTTGGCCTCGTACATCGCCTGATCGGCAGCCTTGACCAGGCCGTCGAGGTCGCCCGCATGCTGAGGGTACAGCGCGATACCGATGCTGGGGGTGACGAAGTCGATGGTTTGCTGCCCCACCTGCACCGGCTCGCCCAGTGCCCTCAACAGGCGCATGGCCAGACGCTGGGCTTCGTCGGCGTCGGTACCGGGCAGGATCAAAGTGAACTCGTCCCCGCCCAGGCGGTAGGCGCGATCAGGCTTGCGCACGCCCTCGCGCAGGCGGTTGGCCATCTGCGCCAGCAGGCTGTCGCCAATGTCATGGCCGAAGGTGTCGTTCACCTGCTTGAAGCGGTCCAGGTCGATGAACAACAGTGCCAGCGGCCCTGTGCTCGCAGCCACGCAGCGCTTGAGGTGTTCGTAGAAGGCCTTGCGGTTGCCCAGCCCCGTCAAGGCGTCCCGGTACGCCATGTCGAACAGCTGGTTCTGGTATTCGACGTGGTCGCTGATGTCATGCAGAATGCCCCGGTAGCCACGCAGCTGGTCCTGGGCGTCGATGATCTGCGACAGGTGCGTCTCGTAGTGCCCCAGGCTGCCATCGGCGCGGTGCATGCGCCCCGCCAGCACCGGCGCGCCCTGGGCCCGGTGGGCACCGAACACTTCGCGCAACCGGGTTTCATCGCAGCCCTCCAGCCAGTCGCTGGCCGGGCGGCCGACCAGTGATTCGCCCGGCAGCCCCAGGCGTCTGGAGAATGCCGGGTTGACGGTCAACAGCAGCCCCGCGCTGTCCAGCTCGAAATAGCCTTCCTGCATGGCCTGCAGAATCGCCCGGTCCCGCGCTTCGCTCTGCTCCAGGCGGTCGAGCATGCGGTTGGCTTCACGGCTGAGCGCCCCCAGCTCGTCCGCCCCTCGGTCGCTCAGGCGCCGGCCGGCCGACTCTGGTCCGATGGCCAGGAACTCTTGGTGCATCCTCGAGACCCGCCGCAGCAGGACCACATCCAGCCCCAGGTAGACCAGCAACCAGGCCAGCACCACAACCAGGGTGATCACCCCCAGGAACAGGTCGATCTGCTGGCGCCCCTCCACATACAGATGCCGCTCGCGAGGCAGCTCGAGCATCAGTTGCGGCTCGTCCAGGCTATTGCTGAACTGCAGGAAGATGCGCTGGCGGTTATCGTCCACGACCTGGCGGGGGCTGATGGTGATCTGTTCCTGGCCTTCGAACAACGCGCTTTGCGCAGGGCTCGCCGGAGGCGGGCGCAAGCGCAGCTTGCCGTTGAGCTTGCGCTCCAGGTCCAGGGTGCGCGTGCTGCTCAGGAAATGCCCGGCGAACAGGGTACCGCTCGCGCCAGGCTGCAACTGGCCGATGCCCACCGCCACCAGGATCATCGCCGCGCCCTGCACGGCCACCAGCTGGCCCCCGTAGTGCCGGGTGTTGCCCGCCCGTTCCAGGTGCTGGACCAACCGCAGCACGTCATCGTGCAGAGCTTGCACGCCAGGCTGCGGCACGCCTTCCAAGGTCGCGATGGCAGAGGGTTCCAGGGCCTGCCACTGGGCCGCGCTCACCTTGCCCTGAGCATCGAGGTGGACCAGGAAGTCGAAGTTCATGCGGCTCAACAGCCGCGGCGTCACCGGCAGGATATCCGTCGCGGCAGGCGCCAGCGAGGAGACGAAGTTCTGCAGCCGATCACGGTCGCGCTCGAACAGGTTGTCCAACAACGCCCGCACCTGTTCCGCCTCGGCCACCAGCAGGGTGTCGTCCTCACGGTCCAGGCGGTTCAGGATCAAGCCATGGGCCAGCAGGTAGACCACCAGCAGCGCCACGGCCAGCGGAGGCCCGAACAGCCAGAACAATCTTTTGCGTAGCGTCATCGGTGGCTCCTGCCCAGTACCTGCAAGCGCCCGCCGCTAGCGAGCCAACGCAGGGCAGTGTGTCGTACTTGCCCGGCTCGTTTGCGCGATCGTCGCAGCCAGCTGCCTCAGGTTGGCCTGGTGGGCCGCGACCAGGCCACTGATCGTGGCATCGGCCGGTGCCTGCAGCGTGCTGTGACAGGTCAGCCCGGTGTTCGTACCCGCAGGCCTCAGTCGCCAGGTCGCGTCCAGCAGGGCATAGCGCCCGGGCACCGAATCGAAGCGCTGCACCTCCACGCGCAACGCTGTTCGAGGTGAGGCGCCGGTCGGCGCGCCCAACTGGTCCTCCAGAGCGTTGCGGAACTCGTCGACGAGGTTGGCGCCCCACCATTCGGTCTCCAGGATCGCCAACCCGCTGTCGCCCTGGCGCACCACCATCTGGGCGCGATCGACCTGCGGTGGCATCAGCACCTTCTCGATCTCGATGTTCACCCCAGCCGGGCGTGCCGCCGGCTGGGCAGGCACCAGGGTGTGGTAGTTGATCGGCGCGCTGCTGCACCCCTGCAGTGCGATGGCCATCAAGGCCCACAACAGCTTCGGCATCTTGCGCATGTCAGGTCACTCCTTGGTTCAGTTCCGCAGTCGGGTGGCGTCGATGGCTTTGGGGCGTCCGCGGATCAGCGACTCGGGATGCCGGCCGAGGTAGTCGGACAAGTCGCGCAGCGAACGTGACATGCGTTCCAGTTCGTTGAGGGTGTCGCTCATCTTTTCGCGTTGCGGCGACCCTTGCGCGAATGCCGAGTCCGCACTCTTGAGCGTGCTGCGCACCTCTTCCAGGGTACGGCTGATGCCTGGCAGGGTCTGGCTGTTGAACTGCTTGAGGCTGGCCTGCAGCTCCCGCAGGCTGGCATCTAGGTTGCCGGCGATGCTCTCAATCGGCAGCTCGCCCAGGCGTGCGATCACCCGCTGCAACTGCTCCTGCAGCTTGTCCAGGCTGCCGGGCACGGTGGGGATCCGCAGCGGGCGTTGCGAGGCATCGAACGTGACCTTGGGCGCGTCGGCATAGAAGTCCAGGGATACATACAGCTGCCCGG
Organism: Pseudomonas sp. HMSC08G10; assembly: GCF_001808425.1. NCBI lineage: Bacteria > Pseudomonadati > Pseudomonadota > Gammaproteobacteria > Pseudomonadales > Pseudomonadaceae > Pseudomonas > Pseudomonas sp. HMSC08G10. The sequence goes on from NZ_KV793307.1 coordinate 75,172, forward strand.
TCAGCAGGTTGCCCGTACGCGCCTGTGCCCGCAGGCCATGCTCGACGAAGCTGCCGATCAGGTGATTGCCCGCCTCCTCGTCGCCCGGTGGACGCTTGAGCCCTTTGAACATTTTCTGGTAGACCGCCCCCAGCCGCTTCGGGTAGACCACTGCATCGACCATCACCGGGAAGCTCTGCTTCTGCTCGTCGTAGTCCAGCTCCACCGCCGTGACCCTGCCGAACTCCACGCCCATGAACTCCACCGGGGCGCCCACCGCCAGGCCACGCATGGACTGGTCGAAACGCAAACGTAGAAACTGCTGCTTGCCGGTCGGCGGGGCCAGCGCGGTATCGCGGTCGGCATACAGCTCGAACGCCTGCTTATCCTGGGCCGGCTCGGCCTGGCCGGCCGACTCTGGCTCACCGAACACCAGGCCACCGACCAGAATCGACGACAAGGACTCGGTGTTGACCTTGAGGCCATTGGCGCCCAGGTCCACATCGATACCGCTGGCATTCCAGAATCGCGTATTGCGGGTGACGAAGGCATCGTTGGGGGCCTGGATGAAGATGCCGATGTCCACCCCTTTGCCGTCCGGCTGCAAGGCGTAGGAGATCACCTGCCCCACCGGGATCTTGCGGTAATAGATCGACGAGCCGATATCGAGCGACCCCAGGTCCTTGGCATGGAGGGTGAAGCGCTTGCCCTTCTCGCCGTAGGTGATCGGCGGCGGCGACTCGAGCCCAGTGAACACCTTGGCCGGCTTGGTCGACTGGCCAGCGTCGGCGCCGATGAAGTTGCCCGACAACAAGGTATCGACCCCCGTGACGCCGCCGGCACCGATGCGCGGCCTGACCACCCAGAACTGCGCGCCCTCGGTGGCGAACGACTCGGCCTCCTTGGACAACTGCACCTTGGCGACCACGCTCTTCTTGTCCTCGGCCAGCTCGACCGAGGTCACTTCGCCGATCACCACGCTGCGGTACTTGACCGGCGTCTTGTGTGCCACCAGGCCTTCGCCTGTCTTGAAGGACAGGGTGATCACCGGCCCCTCCTGCATCCAGCTGCGCACGACCAGGGACGCGCCGATCAACAGCGCGATGATCGGCACGATCCATACCAACGAGACATTCCAGCGCCGGGTATGGATATCTGCCGGCCCCGCCGTGGGCTGTCGTACGCTGCCTTGCTCCATCAGGAGTCCTCCGTGTGTGAAGCATTGTCCCAGATCAGTCGCGGGTCGAAACTCATGGCCGAAAGCATGGTGAATACCACCACCAAGCCGAAGAACAGGATGCCGGCACGCGGCTCGATGGTGCCCAGTTCGCGCATCTGCACCAGTGCGGCGACCAACGCCACCACCAGCACATCGAGCATCGACCAGTAGCCGATCAGCTCCACGAAACGATACAGCTTGGTACGCTGCCGACACGCCCAGGCGCTGTGGCGCTGCACAGTAACCAGCAGCATCAGCATGGCGATGAACTTGATCGCCGGTACGCCGATGCTGGCGATGAAGATGATCAGGGCAATGTCCCAAGCCCCGCTTTCCCAGAACTCCAGCACGCCACCGCCGATGGTGCTGTCGCTGCCCTGCCCCAGCATCTCGGTATGCATCACCGGCAACAGGTTGGCCGGCACGTAGAACACCAGGGCTGTCAGCAGGTAGGCCCAGGCCCGGGCGACGGCCTGGGTCTTGCGCGCATGCAACGGCGCGCCGCAGCGCTCGCAATGGTGCAGGCGCAGGCCGAGGTCGCAGGCATGACCGCAGCCATGGCACAGGCACAGGCCCAGCTCGGATGCCCGCGGCGGCAGGCTCATACCAGCTTCCACAGGTCACGGATGTCGCGGCCGGCGATAGCGATCAGCAACACGCTGAGCGCCGCCATCGCCAGCAGGCCGATGCCCGGGATCACGTCCAGCAGGCCAGCCAGCTTGATCACCGCCACCAGGGCCCCCAACAGGCACACTTCCAGCATGCTCCAAGGTCGCAATGCCTCCAGGCCGCGCATGCACAAGGCGAATGCCGGCGCACGCCTGCCCGCCACGGCAAAGACGAGCACCCAGATCAACAAACCGACTTGCAGCGTCGGGGCGAGGATCACCGCCAGCGCCACCACCAGGGCGATGAAGGTGATGGTGCCATGGCTGAGGATCAGCACCGAGTCCCACAGCGTGGCGCTGTTGCTCAGGCCTTGCATGCTGATGGTCATCACCGGGTAGAGGTTGGCGAAGGCCAGCAGGATCGCGCCAGTCACCCCCAGGGCCAGGCGTTGCTGCACGCTCAGGGCGGTGTGCCGGTCGAGCACGCCAGCGCAGCGCAGGCACACTGCCCGTTGGTGCTTGCCCAGTGCATTGCGCTGGTACACCGCGTCGCAGTACTCACAGATGATCACGTCCTGCTTCACCATCCTCTCCATCGCTCGTGGTGCTCGCTTGCAAGGCTAGCCAAGGATTGCCCGTATGGCATGCGGCGTTATGGCTGGCTGGGCAGGAACCAGCGGTAGTACGGATTATCGCCATCCTCCCGCATCACCGCCCTCACCTCCCGGGCCCAGCCCTGGCGGTCTCCGCGGTAGGCCAGCAGGCTCACGCCATAGAACCGGCGCAGGCTGCGCCACTGGTCATCGACCTCACCCAGGAAGGCCGGGCTGGCGTTCAGCAAAGGCGGCTCGCGGCGCAGTGCCAGCAGCACCGGCAACACCCGGGTGATCTCGCGGCTGCGCACCCACGGTGCGTATTCGATGCGCGGCTGGTCGTCCGTCACCGGGCGCGCATCGCCGGCATAGCGCTCCAGGCCCTGGCGATCGGTGATCCAGGTCGCCAGCAGGGCCGCAGGGGAGTCGACACCCACCTCGGCCAGTGCCGCGGCCACCTCCGGCTGCGCAAAGCGTTCCTGGATCCGCACGGCATCCAGCTCCAGCGGCTGCAACGAACCGATCATCAGCATTTCGTGGAACTCGGTGGTCCACAACGCGGCGTGGGGGAATACATCGATGAAGCTGCGCACCAGCGAGCGGCTGTCCTCGTCGTTCTGTGTCGGCAACGGCAGCCACTGGGCCACCAGGCCGTGCTCGCCCAGGCGGCTGGCGGCCAGGGCATAGAAGTCGCGGGAGTAGAGATTGACCACGCCGGCGGCCGAGGGAGGCGGTGGCTCGAGGGTGATCATGTCGTAGCGGGTGGCGCTGCGCAGCAGCTCGCGACGACCGTCGCGCAGGCGGATGTCCAGGCGCGGATCGGCGATAGCGTCGAAGGTACCACGAAAATGCGGCGCGGCCCGCAGCACTTCCGGCAGCAGCTCGGCCACCACCGGGTGCTGCAGGCCATGATATCGGAGCATGGCACCGGCAGTGATGCCGGTGCCGAAGCCGATCACCAGCGCCGAGCGTGGCTCGCCCCGGTGCACCAGCAGCGGCAGCAGCGCCTGCAGGCGCATGTAGCGCAGCGACGGCATGGCATCGCCGGTATTGGATACCCCCTGGATGTACAGGCGGCTGAACCGCTTTTGCCCTGCCCCCTGCTCCACCACGGCCACGGTGCCGCCCCGGCCTTCCTCGTAGAAGCTCAACTGCCCACTGCGAGTCGCCGGCATCAACTGCGCCAGGTGCTCGGGCGAGACCAGCAGCCCGCAGGCCAGGGTGGCGCCACCGGCGAGCGCGACACCCACGCGCAGGCGCCGGCTCACCTGGACACCGCGCCAGGCAGCCAGGGCGCCGATGGCCGCCGCAAGCACGGCGAGCACGGCCAGGCTGCGCACCAGCCCCAGTTCGGGGACCAGCACGAACCCTGTGAGCATCACGCCCAGGATCCCGCCCAGGGTATTGAGCGCGACCACCGCGCCGACGTCACGCCCCACATGGGCGCTGTCCACCGCCAGGCGCAGGGCCAGGGGGAACGCCGCGCCCAGCAGGGTGGTCGGCAGGAACACCACGCTCAGCCCGGCAACCGCGAAACGCGCCGACATCCCGGCCAGTTCACTGCCGCCCAGGGCCAGCACCCAGCGCTCGGCCTGGCTCTGCGCGCCAACCAACCATTGGCCCAGCCCGGCCACCTGGAGGATCGCCAGCAGCCCGGCCGAGGCGATCAGCAGGCCGAACGCCCCCCAAGGGTCACGGATACGGTCGGCATGCCGGGCATGGAGCGCACTGCCCAGCACCAGGCCGCTGAGGTAGGTGGCCAGCACCACGGCGAAGGCGAACGCCCGAGTGCTCATGAACTGTACGATCGATTGCGTCCAGACCACCTCATAGCCCAGCGCCACGCCACCGGCCAGACAATACAGGGCGATGGCCAGCCGGGCCGACGGGCTGCGCGAGACCGGGCCGACGGCAGTGCCTTGCAACGGTTCGGCGGTAGTGCGGGCCAGCAGCAATGCCGCCCCGGCGGCTAGCACATTGAGCAGCGCGGCGGCGCAGGCACTGGCCAGCACGCCAAGCGATGGCAACAGCATGAATGCGGCAGCCAGGGTGCCAGCGATGGCACCAGCGGTGTTGGCCGCATACAACCCACCGCCGGCACGCCCCACCTGCCCCTGCACCGGGGCCAGGGCACGTACCAGCACAGGCAAGGTGCCGCCCATGAAGAAAGCCGGCAGGCCCACCAACAGCAACGGCAGCCCCCAGGCCAGCGGCCCGAGGCTGTCCTCCAGCCGGGCAAAGGGGCCTGCCGCGGCGCCGAGCGCCAAGGTGACGGCTACCCCGAGGACCGCCACCAGCACTTCCAGCCCGGCATAGAGCAATACGGGGCGACGCAGGCGGTCGGCCCAGCGGCCGAACGCCAGGCCTCCCAGCGCAAGGCCCGCGAAAAAGGCACTGATGGCGGTCGTGACGGCGTACACCTCCACCCCCACCACCAGGGAAAGTTGTTTGACCCACAGCACTTGGTAGACCAGGGCCGCGGCGCCGGAAAGGAACATCAGCAAGGCGGCTATCGCCAGCTGGGGTCGCGCCATGGTCGAGGTTTCCTGAACTGCCGCGCCACGAGGGCGTGAACGGGATTGACTGGCGGCTGAAGACATTGGGACGCCTTATCGTGCGAAGAGGCCTGCGTCGGTACACCGCCGCAGGCCAGAAGGCGAACGCAGGCATGGCCTGCGCCCGGTCCAGGTCGGCGCTTACTTGGCGCCTTTGTTCATCTTGGCCTCGATCTGCTTGTCCACGTCGGCACGGATCTGGTCGATGCTGAAGCTCGCCGGACGCTGGCTGGGTGGGTAGTCGACGAACGTCTGCAGGAAGGCGGCCGCCTTTTGAGTCCCCTGGAACAGCAGGTAGTCGTTCTTGGTCAGCCAGTCGTAGTACTGGTCCGAGACCACGTCGGCCCGCTCATAAGGGTCCATGCGCAGGTTGAACAGTTTCGGTGCGCGCAAGCAGGTGAACGGCTCGCTCCAGACAGCGAAGCCACCCGGGGCACGCTGCTCGCAGAACACGATCTTCCAGTCGCCGAAGCGCATCGACACCAGTTCGCCGTCGTCGTTGAAATAGTAGAACTCGGTACGCGCGCTCTTGTCGGCCTTGCCGGTCAGGAAGTCGAGCTGGTTGAAGCCATCCAGGTGCACCTTGAAGTTCTTGCCACCGACGTCGGTGCCTTTGAGCAGACGATCCTTGATGGTGGTATCACCCGCTGCGGCCAGCAAGGTCGGGAACCAGTCCAGGCCGGAGAACATCTCGGTGGTCACTTCGCCCGGCTTGATCTTGCCTGGCCAGCGCACCATGGCCGGCACCCGGTAGGCGCCTTCCCAGTTGGAGTTCTTCTCGTTGCGGAATGGCGTGGTGGCCGCATCCGGCCACGACCACTGGTTCGGGCCGTTGTCGGTGGTATAGACCACGATGGTGTTGTCGGTGAGCTTGAGGTCATCGAGTTTCTTGAGCAGCTTGCCCACATCGCCATCGTGCTCGAGCATGCCATCGGCATATTCGTTGCCCGGCATGCCACTCTGGCCCTGCATCGACTCACGCACGTGGGTGAAGGCGTGCATGCGTGTGGTGTTCATCCATACGAAGAACGGTTTGTCGGCCTTGGCCTGCTTGTCGATGAAGTTGATCGCGGCCTGGGTGGTGTCATCGTCGATGGTTTCCATGCGCTTGCTGTTCAGCGCACCGGTATCCTCGATCTTGCCGTCGGCGGTGGAGTGTATCACCCCACGAGGCGTGGTGGACTTGACGAAGGGATCGTTGGGGTCTTTCGGCCAGTAGGGGCGCTCAGGCTCCTCTTCGGCGTTGAGGTGATAGAGGTTGCCGAAGAACTCGTCGAAGCCATGGTTGGTCGGCAGGTACTCGTCACGGTCGCCCAGGTGGTTCTTGCCGAACTGGCCGGTGGCATAGCCCAGGGCCTTGAGCGCCTGGGCGATGGTCACGTCGCGATCCTGCAGGCCGACCTTGACCCCGGGCATGCCGACCTTGGACAAGCCGGTGCGCAAGGCCGTCTGGCCGGTGATGAAGGTCGAGCGCCCAGCCGTGCAGCTGTTCTCGGCATAATAGTCGGTGAACATCATGCCTTCCTTGGCGATACGATCGATGTTCGGCGTCTTGTAGCCGACCACCCCATGCGAATACGCACTGATGTTGGTCTGGCCGATGTCATCGCCGAATATCACCAGAATGTTCGGCTTGTCCGCGGCCACCGCCATCGAACACCCCACTATCGCCGTCGCCGCGAGTGCGAACTGCGATAACCACCTTCCTCTGCGTTTCATTGGTGCTTCTCCGTTCCAGTGACTTGTCGTGATCCACGACTGCACGTCAGTCGAGAGGCCCGACTGCACACTGGCGCTCTCTCGATGTCGCTGTGGTTATCAGTGCTGGTTGACGTCCTGATCGAAGGGATAGACTCGGTTCCACTCCCTGGCCATGTCCACGATCACCCAGTCTTTGTTCCTGGCTTCGTCCAGTGCCTTGTCCAGCCGGCCGACATGGCTCTGACGGTCATAAGCCCATTCGCGCTTGGCATCGGTGTGGTGCACCAGGCCTGCGAACCGGCGGCCGGGGCCGGCCATGGTCCACTGCAGCATTTGCAGGTCGCCGTCGGAGTTGCCGAAGGCGAGGATCGGCCGACGGCCGATATAGGCGTCGATACTTTCCGGCTTGCCGGCGCCATCGTCGTTGTGGGTGAGCTTGGCCAGGCGCTGTATGGAGAGCTGCCCGTCCTGGTCCTGGAAGCGGGTGGCGAAGGTGGTGCCGATCACCTGCTCCGGCGGGATGCCGTAGACTTCCTCGGCGAAGGTGCGCATGAACGCCACTTCACCGCCGGAGACGATGTAGGTCTTGAAACCGTTGGCGCGCAGGTAGGCCAACAGTTCCAACATCGGTTGGAAGACCATCTCGGTAAAGGGCTTTTGGCTGCGCGGGTGCACGCTGCTGGCCAGCCAGCGACGTGCGTTCTGCTCGAAGGTGTCGTTGCTAATGCCGGTGTGGGTGGCGGTGACGATCTGCATCAGGCCACGCATACCGCTTTCGGCCAGGGTCTTGCGATCGTCTTCGAGCACCGCCTTGAACGGCTGCTGGGTCTTCCACTCCGGGTGCTGCGGGGCCAGGCGCTTGACCTCGGCCAGGGCGAACAGCACCTGGAAGTACAGGGGCTGCTCGCTCCACAGCGTGCCATCATTGTCGAATACGGCGATACGCTCGGCGCTCGGGACGTAGTCCTTGCCCTGCTCATCGGTCACCGCCTCGACGAACGCCACGATCGCCTCGCGCGAGGCGCCGTCGTTCCACGAGGGCAGAGGCTCGGCCGCGTGGGCCGCCAAGGGCAGCAGCAGGCAGAGGGTGAACAACCAGCGCGCCGGGCGCAAAGCGAAATTCAAGTGCATGTAACTTCCTTGATCGATGCAGCTGCCATGACGCCGAATTCAGGGGTTGAGCTTCTGCAGGCCATGTCGGCCGGATGATGGCCGGTTTTGTTCGGTAACCGTACGTCGCAGCGCCGGCAACGTGTCTACCACCTGGGCTGCTGTGGCGGCCTGCCGAAGCGAAGCGCCGTAACGGGCTCCCAAGAAAGCTAGCAAACATTTGGAAACAGCAGCGGGTAACGAAGGAAGACCTGTACTCATTTCGCGACACCCTGTCGTGCGCCTGATCCACAGGTACAGGGCGCTCAGTTGTGGCGGTTCCTGGCGCAACTGGCCGGGTATCTGCCGCCAGGCATGCTCAGCGCTGGCCAACCAGGCCGCCTTGCGCCGTTGCCGCCAGCGTCCCCAAGCGTCCCGCAACGTCAGATACCAACCCCGCCCGAAATAGACTAGGCCGCCCAGCAGCACCAACGCACAGGCGGCCAGCAACCAATGGCTGGCGATATGAACCCGAGCTGTCCGGCCCAGCGCACGCAAGTCGTCGCTTATGGAAAACGGTGCCTGGTATACCGCGGCGCCCGAAGCCTCCAGCTCCAACGCAGGCACGCTCGCCGAGTGGGCTTCGCCGCTGTCGGCATCCCACCACTGCAGTTCGATAGCCGGCAGGCGGTAGTGCCCGGCCTCGGTCACCACGTAGGTGACGGCATCCTCGCGCTGGCCGCCGCTGATACCGCCACGGCCATCGCTCAGCGGCGCGACCACCGGAGGCTGCACATAGCGCCGCAGCCCGTCGATCTCGCTGAAGGCCGGCGCAGGAATCAACATCGCCTGGGCACCTTCGGCCCGTACCTGCAGCCGCCGGGTGACACTGTCGCCCACGCGCAGCGGCTGGTGGGAATGTTCCAGTTGCTGCGTGAACTGCAGCGCGCGGGCGACCAGATGCCGCCCCTGCCCGGCCCCGGCGGGCTGCCGGGCGACGAAGTGTTGTGGCGGGCTCTTCACCATCACCGGCCCACTGCTCTGCCCTGGTGTGACCTGGATGGCCAACGCCGGGATATCGAAGGGTTTGGCCTGCTGCGGCGTGATCTGGTAGCTCAGGCGCAAACCGAAGAACGCCTTGCCATCGATCCGCTCGTTCAGGTGCGTGGCTTCACTGCTGGGCGCGGCCACGACGGCACCGTCCAGTTTCAAGGCCGGCAGCTGCGGCGCGGCATCGAACCAGGTATCGACCAGCAGGTCGACCTGCAAGCTCACCGTGCCGCCGACCAGCACCGTGTCGGCCGGCAGCAGTTGGCTGCGCACGCGCACCTCGGGTTCGGCGGCCTGCACCAACAGTGGCACCAGCAGTATCCACAACAGGTGTTTCATGGCATGGCCTCCGTGGCGGTTGGGCGAGCGGCGTCCTGGAGCAGGAACTTGTGCTTGAGGAACTGGGCCGGCGAGGTATTGAGGTTGTCCAGCCACGCCTGGTCTGAGCTCTGCCCGGCCGCAGTGCGCTGGACGTCCTTGCCTTTCCCGGAGGCGTTGTCGAGCATCACCTTGTCGGCCTTCTCGTCTGGCGGCCCCGCCTCCTGCTGGGCTTCGCGATCCTTTAGCAGCGCCTGGGCCAGGGCCAGGTTGGCGCTGGCCTCGGGGAACTGCGCCTGGCGCTGCAAAGCCTGCTGATAGGCCGCGATCGCCTGGTCGAACTTCGACAAGCGCACGTAGGCATTGCCTTGGTAGAAGTACGCAATGGCCGTGTCCAGCTGCGCCAAGCTGTCCAGGGCCGTGTCATAGTCGGCCGCGTGGTAGGCCGCCACGCCCTTCCAGTAAGGGTTGGCAAAGTGCTCGGCCGCCTCGGGGTAGTGCTGCTGCTCGTATGCCCAGCGCCCCTGTTGGTCGGGCGTGAAGAAGGCGTCGGCCAGCGCGCCGGCGTGGGCCGGCTGCGGGCCTGAGGCAACGCCCAACGCGACCAGCCAGGCTCCCAGCCAGTGCACGCGCCAGCCACGGCGCATACCCAGCAACGCCAACGCCAGCAGCGGCCAGCACAGCCAGTAGCCTGCGTCTTTCCAATGCAGTGGCTGCCCGTCGTCCTGGGCGGCCTGGAAATGCTGCTGGGCATGCAGCTCGATCCAGTCGAGGTCGTCATCGTCCAGGGTCAGGCTGCCCAGGGGAGCGTCCGCGGCCTCGGCGAGCTGCTTCAAACCCTCGGCATCGAAGGTGGCGCGCTGGGTCCGGCCACTGGCGTCGGTGCTGGGGCGGCCCTGGGCGTCATGCACCACCCCGGCCTGAGGGGTACCGACGGCAAGCACCAGCACCTGCAAACCACTGCCGCGCACCTGCTTGCCGATCGCGTCGAACTGGCTGGCGTCGGCACCATCGGTGACCAGCACCAGCGTGCCGGGGGCGTTCTCGGCCACCAGCAGGCGCTTGGCCAGAACCACCGCGCCGAGGGCATCCTTGCCGGATTTGTCGATCAGCGTGGTGGACAAGGCCTGGAGGAAGCTGTCGAGCAAGGCTGGATCGTCGGTCGGTGGCAGCACCAGGTGGGCGCTGCCGGCATATGCGATGAGCGCCGTGCGGCTGCCGGCGCGCCGCTGGATCAGGTCATGCAGCTTGTTGCGCGCGGCAGCCAAGCGTGAAGGCGGGACATCGTCGGCGTCCATCGAGGGCGAAAGATCCAGGGCCAGGATCATCGCTGCCCGATTGTCCAGGAAGGCCGGTTTGTCCTGCTCCCAGGTCGGCCCGGCCATGGCGACCGCACCCAGGGCCAGCATCGCTCCCAGCAGGTGCACCGGGCGAAAACGCTGCTGCTCCCCGGGCGTGATCAGCAGATGCTCGACCAGGTGCGGGGCGATGATGCCGTCCAGGCGCCGCAGCAGGTTGTGGCGGCGTGCCCACAACCAGGGCAGCAGCAGGCCCGGGACGATCAGCAGCAACCAGAGTGGCCGCAGGAAATGAAAGGCACTCAGATCGATGTCCATATCAACGCTCGGTCCTGGTCAGGTGTGCAGGGCTCGCCCGGCGCGCAGTGGCCAGGGCAGCCACGCCATGGCCCAGCAACAGGGCCAGCAGCGCAGCACCCAGCGGCCACCAGAACAGGTCGCGCCTGGGTTGGTGGCTGAAGGTCTTCACCCGGTGCGGCGTGATGTGGTCGAGCGTGGCATAGACCTGCTGCAGCGCGTCCCGGTCACCGGCACGGAAGAACCGGCCGCCAGTGGCATGGGCGATGTCCTGTAGTGCCTGCAGGTCGACCTTCGCCTCGCCGCTGGCTTCGGGGTCACCAATGCCGATGGTGTGCACCACGATGCCGCGATCCCGGGCCATGCGGGCGGCGTGGTCCGGTGTGATGGCGCTGCCGGTGTCGTTGCCGTCGGTCAGCAGGATCAGCACCTTCTCCTGCTCCTTGGCCTTGTCCAGCAGCTTGATGGTCAGCCCGATCGCGTCACCCAGGGCAGTATTGGGGCCGGCCATGCCGATACCGACCTCATCGAGCAGGATGCCCAGGCTAGCGTGGTCCAGGGTCAGCGGCGCCTGTGGGTAGGCACCGGTGCCGAACACGATCAGGCCGATACGGTCGTCCTTGCGCCGGGCGATGAAATCCCGCACAACCTCTTTGACCGCCTGCAGCCGGTCCACGCGTTGGCCGGATGGGTCGGTGTAGTCGGTGGTGGCCATGGATTGGGATATGTCGATCGCCAACATCAGGTCGCGCACCGGCCGCTCGCGCTCGATGGGCTTTTCCACCAGCACCGGCCGTGCGCAGGCCCCCAACAGCAGCACCCACACCGACAGGTTCAGCAGCAGTTGCCAGCGCCCGCCGCCCGCACGGGCGGTGCCCGGCTCCTGGCCCACGGCACGGCTCATGGCAGCGAAGAACGGCACGCGCAAGGCGCTGCGCGACTCGCGGTAGGTGGCCAGGTAACGCCAGGCCAGCCAGGGCAAGGGCAGCAGCAACAGCAGCCAGGGGTACTCAAGTTGCCACATGGTGCACCTCGATCCATTGCCGGCAGGTCGCGATCAATGCCTGAATGTCGCTGTCGGCCATTGCCACTACCTGGTCCGCCGGGGCATAGGCCAGCAGTGCCAGCCGTCGCGCCAGCTGCCCGGGCAGCTGTACTTGGCTATGGCGTTGCAGGAAGGCTTGCCAGTCATCGCCGCCCAAGGTCGCGACCGGCCCCTGACCGGGCATCGAGAGCGCCACGCGCTTGAGCAGTTGCGGCACTTCGCGCAGGGCCGCCAGGCGTTGCACAGGATCGTTCAGCGCTTGGACCAGCACCTCCAGGCGAGCCAGGGCCTCGCGGCGATAGAGATTGCGCCGCCAGCGCAGGTAGCGCCAAGTGGCCAGGCCTCCGGCCAGAGCCAACACCGCCACCAGCAGCACTAGCCACCCCCAGGTCTGCGGCCAATAGCTGACGTCGATCGCCGGCAGCGGCAGTTCGCGCAACTGGTCGATGCTCGGCGTGCTCACCTGGCTCATCGCGTCACCGCCGAAAGCCGTCCCAGCTCCGCACGCAGCTGCTCCAGGCTGTCGCGCCCAGTGCTGAACATCATCAGCGGTACCTGGCTGCGCCGAAGCAGCGTGTCGACGTCCTTGAGCCGCCCCGAGAGGAAATCCCCAAGCGGGCGGTGCACCTGGCGCCGCTCGATCTCCAACTCCACCTGGACCTGGCCCTGGGTCACGGTCACCCGCCCGCGGTCGGGCAACTGCAGAGCGATCGGATCGAACACCTGCAGGGCCAGGACATCGTTGTGCGCGCCCAGCTGACGCAGCAGTTGCAGGGTCTGCGGCGACACGCCGGCGAAGTCGCTGACGATGACGATCAAGTGATCGTGCCCGGCGATGCCCAGGCACTGGCGCAACACCCTGTCGAGCTGACCCGGCTGTTCCTCGTCGGTTTGCGAAGCATGCAGTGCCTGGTTGTGGCGCACGATCGCCGCGCACAATGACTCCACCCGCGCCCGGCTGCGCAGCGGGCGGATCGTCTCGATGGCCTGGTCACCGAACACCAGCCCGCCCACCCGATCACCGGCATGCAGCGCCATCCAGGCCCCGATCGCCCCAAGTTCGGCAGCGGTGACCGACTTGAAGCTGCGCTGCGAACCGAAATACATGCTCATGCGCTGGTCCACCAGCAGCAGCGTCGGGCGGTCGCGTTCCTCGGTGTAGCTGCGCACGAACGGTTTGCTGTAGCGCAGCGATGCCCGCCAGTCCAGGTGACGCAGGTCGTCCCCCGGGGTGTACTGGCGCAGTTCGTCGAAGCTCAGCCCACGACCGCGCAGGCGCGCGGCATGGCTACCGGAGAGCACGCTGGACAGCGGTTGGCGTGACAGGAAGCTCAGGCCGCGCACGCGATGCTCCAGCAGCATCAGTTGCTCCAGCGAGGCGTAGACGGCGCCGTCGGCGACCACGGGCTTGTGCATGGCGCCCCCTCAGGCCGGGACCGCGACGGTGTCGAGCAGGCGGTCCAACACTTGGTCGGTGCTGATGCCATCGGCCACGGCGTCATAGGACAACAGCAGACGGTGGCGCAACACCGGGTGCAACACCGCGCGCACATCGTCTGGCGTCACATAGTCGCTGCCCGCCAACCAGGCATGGGCTCGGGCGACCCGGTCCAGGCTTATGCCGCCACGGGGGCTGGCTCCGACCTTGATCCAGCGCTGCAGGTCGGCGTCGTAGTCCGCCGGATGGCGGGTGGCGTTGATCAGGTCGATCAGGTAGCGGTCGATGGCTTCGGACACATGCACCGCCCCGACTTCGCGGCGCGCCGCGAAGATCGTCTCCTGCGCCACGGGCGTTGCGGTTTCGCCATGGCCACCGGCCTGCTGGCGCTGTTCCTCTCCACGTACCAGCCGCAACACCTGCGTCTCGTCCTCGACCTTGGGGTAGTCGATCAGCAGCTTCATCAGGAAGCGGTCCATCTGCGCCTCGGGCAACGGGTAGGTCCCCTCCTGCTCGATAGGGTTCTGCGTGGCCAGCACCATGAACAGCCCGGACATCAGGTGGGTTTCCCCCGACACGGTGATCTGTCGCTCCTCCATGGCCTCGAGCAGTGCCGCCTGGACCTTGGCCGGTGCGCGGTTGATCTCGTCGGCGAGGACCACGTTGCCGAACAGCGGGCCGGGCTGGAACTTGAGCTGGTTGCCGGTATCGGTCTGCTGGAGGATCTCGCCACCGGTAATGTCCGACGGCAGCAGGTCCGGGGTGAACTGGATGCGGCTCATGTGTGCGTCCAGGTGGGTTGCCAGGGCCTTGACCGTGCGGGTCTTGGCCAGGCCGGGCAGGCTTTCGAGCAGCACATGCCCGTTGGCCAGCAAGCCCAACATGATATGGCGGATGGTCCGCTCCTGGCCCAGTACCTGAAGCCCCACCTGGGCCTCCAGGCTGGTGATCTCTTCACGAATGGTCACTGTCGTTTGTCCTTGGCTTGCGTCAACTGCGTGATGAGTCGACTTCCCTGCGGTGACGTGCCCGGGGTGAACCGCCCGGGCACACGGCCCAGCCACCGTGCAGATGAAGATGCTTGGTAAATCTAGTTCACATGTCCTTGTTCGCCATCGAAAAATACCCAACCCAGGCGGCTGTCGTGTAAAGAACATCCCTCGCCAGTCAATCCTTATCGGCTGCAACTATGGCTGTGCCGGTGGCAGGCGTGGGTCCTGCGGCGCAACCTTGCGCATGCGCTGTGCGTACGCGTCGGCCTGGCGGGTTTCACCGGCCGTGGCATGCAGGTAGACCAGGGCGTAGAGCAGGTCCGGGTCTTCAGGCGCCGCCTCCAGGCCCTTGTGCAAGGTCCGCAGCGCCTCGTCGCGCCGGTTCAGCTGGGCCAGCAGCAGCCCTTGGTTGTAATAGACCCGCGCGTTGCCCGGCATCTCCCGGGCGGCAACGTCCAGCCAGGGTAGGCTCTCCTGCGCCTTGCCCTGCTCGACCAGCAGCAACGCCAGCATGTAGGCGAGGTTGCCGTGATCGCCCGCCAGCATGTCCTTGAGTGCCAGGCCTTCGCGCAGCACCGTCTGTGCCTGGTCGAGTTGCCCCGCGCCACTGTACAGGGTGACCAGGTTGACCCTGGCGGGTGAGAAGTGGGCGTCCAGGCGCAGCGCCTGGTGATACTGCTCGATGGCCTCGGCCTGGCGGCCCAGACGCTGCAGCAGCACGGCCAGGTTGAGCCGGCCGCCGGGCAGGTCGGCGTTGTCGCGCAGGCGCCGCTCGTAGTCGGCCAGCTGTGCCGCGTAGCCCTCCCGGCGCTCGGCCGGCAGCGCTTGCGCCGGCACATCGGCCAGAGCGCGCACGGCTTCGTCGCGCACCGCCAGCAGCGGGTCGTCGAGCAATGGCAGCAACTGCTTGACGCGGGCTTCGGGCGGAACCCGGGCGAAGCCCGCAGCGGCATAGGCGCGCACCACGCCCTCCTTGGAGTTGAGCGCCCAGCTCAACGGGGTGATGGCCGGTGCGCCCAGCTCTGTCAGTTGCTGAGTTGCCGTCGCCCGCACGAGCGCTGGCTTGCCGATATCGGCGATGACCGCCGTCAACAAGCTCAGGCGGTCGCCCTGGCCGGTGCGCACGGCATGCAAGGTTTCTCCGTAATGGGGCGGGCGCTGGGGTGTGCCGAACCAACCCTCGATCGCCGTGGCGGCCCATGCAGGTTGCCTGTCGGTGTGGCAGGCGGTGCAGGCATCGGGGCTGGCGGTCTTGTCCGCCAGGTCCGGTCGTGGTATCCGCAGGCTGTGGTCACGCCGAGGGTCGACCACCATGTAGGTCTTGCTCGGCATATGGCAGTTGACGCATTGCGCACCCGGTGAGCCCTGGGCGTGGTGATGGTGCGCCGGGCTGTCGTAGTCCTTGGCCTGCAGGCTGGGAAAGCGGCTGGTGGGTGGGTGGGCGTTGTGGCATTGCTGGCAGAGGCCATTGCCCTCGATCTTCACCCGGGTGGTATGCGGATCGTGACAGTCGGTGCAGCTCACCCCGGCGGCGTACATCTTGCTCTGGGTGAAGGAGCCATACACGTACACCTCGCCGTCGATCTGCCCGTCGGCGTGGTACAGGCCCTCGCGCAAGGTAGCCGGCAGCGAGGCATCGAGCTGGGGCTTGCCCGGCTGCTGGCCCATGCCCAGGGATTGCCGGCGGCTGTGGCAGAAGGCGCATTGCTCGATCAGGCCCTTACCGTCGAGGCCCTTGAAGTCCACCGCCAGCCCCATCTGGGCCGGCGTGACGCCGCCCTTGGCCTCGTCTTTGGCCTGCTTGGCCCAGTCCACATGCGCCTGGGAGGGGCCATGGCAGCCCTGGCAACCCACGGTTTGCTCCTGCCAGGTGGTGGCATAGCTGTCCTGCTTGTCATCGTAGTGCTTGAGTAACCGCGTGGAGTGGCAGTCGGCGCACATGGCATTCCAGTTCTGGTAGCGCCCGGTCCAGTGCAGCGCATCGTCGGGAGCGAAGCGCTGCCCGGGGTACAGGGAGAACCAGCGTTGCCCGCCCTGTGCCTTGGGTCGGGTGTCCCAGGCGATGGTCAGCGCCTGCAGACGCCCGCCGGTTAGTTCCACCAGGTACTGCTGCAACGGGTGGTAGCCGAAGGTGTAGCGCACCTTGAAGTCCGCGGGCTTGCCATCGGGGCCCTCGGTACGCACGTAATAGCCTTCGCCCTTGCGCTGGAACCGCGCCTTGACCCCGTCCTCCTCGAAGCTACGGCCATCGAAGGCGCCCAGCACGCTCTGGGCGCTGGCCACGCGCATGGCCCAGGCATGGTCCGAGTCCTTCCATTGCGCGGCCTGCGCCTGGTGGCACCCCTTGCAACTGGAGGCGTCGGCATAGCCCTCCCGGTCCTTCGCCTGGCCCGGGGAGGTCCCGGCCTGCTGCGCCCAGGTGGCCATGGGCGCGAACAGCAACAGGCACAACAGCATCAACAGGGGGTGACGATACACTCGGTTTCCTTACTCATGCGCGATGAGGGTGATGAATCGGCAGGGACGCCTTCGATGGCGGGTTTCACCCGTCCTGCTCCGGCACTGCCGGGGCCGTGTGCCAACGCTCCGGCGGGACGAACTTGGCCTCTTGTGGGTCTGCCAGGTAGTGAGGCGACATGATCTGCACACCATATTCGTTGAACACGTCCTGGATGTTGGCGTGCAGCATGCTCAGCAGTTCCGCGCGCGGGCGCGGCTCGCTGGGGACGGCCTGGGCGACCAGGCGGTATTCGGGGTAGAAGTCGCTCAACGCGGTCTGGAACACCTGCGGCGCGGGCTGTTCGAGGATGCCGTGGGTACGCCGCGCCGCCTCGACCAGCATGGCGTGCACCTGACGCCATGGCGTGTCATAGCCGATGGTGACCACCGTATCGACGATGTACCCTTGGCCGACGACGATGCGCGAGTAGTTCTTCGTGACGGACCCGGTGATCATCGAGTTGGGGATGGTCAGCACCTCGCCCAGGCCGGTGCGGATGGTGGTGGTGAACATCCCCACTTCCATCACCGTGCCCTCGTACTCGCCTACCCGTACGAATTCCCCCACCCGCAGGGTACGGGTGTAGGTGAGGATCAGGCCGGCCACGCCCTGGCCTACCACACTGGTCGCGCCCAGCGAAATCATCAGGCCCAGCAGCACGGACAGGCCCTTGAAGGCGTCGCTGTCCGAACCCGGCAGGTACGGGTAGGCCATGACCAGGGCGAACAGCCAGATGGCCAGCGACACCAGGCGCGTGGTGGGTTGCAAAGTTTCGGCCGTCAGCCAACGCAGGGTCCCGGGGCGCGACATGCGCCCCAGGGCGCGCTTGCAGAACCCGCTGACACCCCGGGCGATGAAGAAGATCGACAGCGCCACGGCCACGCCCGGGATCGCGTCGAGTATCCCCGACAGCAGGTAGTCGACCAGCCGCAGCAGATACACGTTCAGGCTCTCTCCCCATGGTCGGGTATAGGGGAACTGCGACAGCACGAAGCTCATCCACTGGTAGCTGAACAGCAACAGCAGCAGCCAGTACAGCAACCACAGCAGGCGATCGACCAGGTAATAGAGGTTCTGCAGGTCGAACAAGGGCATCTGCCCTACCCGGAACACCTGCGAATGCTTGCCCATCAGGGGCAGCAGCAGGCCGAGCAGCTTGCGCCGGATCGCTCGAGTGCCCTTGAGCAGCAGCAGGTAGATGAAGGTCGCCAATGCCGAATAGCCTGCGGCCTTCAACAGGAAATGCAGGCTGCGTGCCTGGCCGGTCTCGGTCACCACGGTGCGCAGGTTGCTGGCTGCCTGCTCTGCCGCTTCGCGCACCGACACGCTACCGGGCAGCACGTCCAGCGGCGCGATGATGAAGGCCCGGCGATCACCGAGCAGTATCAGGTAGCTGTTGAGGACCAGCTCGACGCGCACTTCGAGCGTGTCGTCCGCCCCTTGCAAGGCCTCGTCGACCACCGCTGCGGCGCGCTTGGCACGGGCCGCGGGTGTTTCGCCCAGCAAGGTGGCATGGAACGTCATGATGGGTCGGTTGGCTATCTTCAGTTGGGCCGGCTCCCCCAGCACGCCCTCCACCGAGGTGCTGTCCTCGGACATCGCAGGGGATGAAGCAAACATGAACAGCGACAACAACGCACCGAGCAACAGCAGCGACTTCATGCTGATCCAGCACCTCATTCCCACGCTCCTTGTCCCCTCGGATGATCCGCTTCACGTTCTACCGACCGAATGGACTTTAGCGTAGTCAAATTTCGGTTGACTGCGTCGGACCGATAACCAATGCGTGACACCACGCCGCGCAAGCCCGGCGCACCCCGCGTTCGTTCCTCGTCCCCATGCCACCAAGCCATGCAGGCCGGCCCATGCTCGGCAGGCATTCAGGTCACCCACGCAATACCGGCCCGCCAAGGTGGCTTACGCCGAAAAAGCTGTCGTGATCGGAGAGTACTGGGCCGATGCCCCGTGCAAGTCTGATCCAGACTGTTGCGTCAAACGGAACGGCAAAGGACGCGAACGGACCATGGCAAGCAACAAGCCCCCCGCTACGACTAGCCCCAAAGAGCTGCTGGATGTATTGATACGGGCGGGGTTGATCACCGTCCTGGCGTTGTTCTGCTACCAGATCTTCTATCCCTTCCTCGGTGTCATGATCTGGGCCGTGATCCTGGCGGTGGCCTTGAACCCACTCAACCTGCGCATCGCTCAATGGCTGGGCGTTTCCGTGGGCAAGGCCGCCACCCTGCTGGTGCTGTTGATCCTGCTCTGCCTCATGGTGCCGCTGGGCTTTCTCGGTGAGTCCATGGCCGGCTCGATCCAGGCTGCCCTGCAGTCGGTCCATGAATGGAACCTCGCCATCCCCGCGCCCTCGGAGGCCGTGCAAAGCTGGCCACTGATCGGCGAGCCGCTGTACCGTATCTGGCTACATGCCTCCGAAGACCTTTCCTGGGCCTTCCAGCAAGCCGCACCGCACCTCAAGGACGTGAGCCGCCTGGTGTTGCTCAAGCTGGCCGGTGTGGGCAGTGGTGTCCTGGTGTTCATCCTGGCGCTGATCATCGCCGGGCTGTTCCTGGCCAATGACGAACGGAGCGCACGCCGGGCCGTGGCCATTTCCCAGCGAATCTTCAACCCCAAACGGGGCGCCGAACTGGCCAGCCTATGCGCCGCCACCATCCGTGCGGTGGCGCAGGGCGTGGTGGGCATCGCCTTCATCCAGATGCTGCTGGTCGGCATCGGCCTGGTGGTGATGGGCATCCCCGCCGCCGGGCTGCTGGCCCTGCTGGTGCTGTTGCTGGGGATCATGCAACTGCCGGTGCTGCTGGTCACCTTGCCCATCGTCATCTATGTGTTCAGCCAGCAAGGCGCCAATGCCGCGACCATCGTGTTCGCCATCTGGACCATTGCCGCCGGGCTCTCGGACAACGTGCTCAAGCCCTTGATGCTCGGCCGCGGGGTGTCGGTACCGATGCCCGTGGTGCTGATCGGCGCCCTCGGCGGGATGATCAGCCACGGCTTCATCGGCCTGTTCATCGGGCCGGTTATCTTGGCCATCGGCTATGAGCTGTTCAATTCCTGGGTCGGCCAGGCCTCGGCCGCACCTGGAAAGGCCGACACCCTGCCCGACGACGAGCTGGCCGATACCCACCCAAGCGAGCGTTGATCCGCGCGAAGCACCGGGATGCGCCCCTTTCTCAGGATGGATTGCAAATGGATATGGGACACAACGCAAAGGTTTTCCGCCCGCAGAGCCAGACCCTGGCCCTTGAACCGAGAATCCTGTTCGATGGCGCCGCCGCGAGCGCCGCGGCTGACCAGCATCACCAGGATACAGGCGACGCCGCACAGGCCGACGCTCATCCGTCCACCCCGGACCAATGCACAGCCGCAGGCCCAACATCGACGGTGCCGAAAACCCTGGTGGTACTCGACAACGACGGTATCAGCCAGTTGCCTCAACAACCGCTGGCGTCCCGTCACGGCGGGCCGTTGGAGGTCGTTGGCGAAGGTGAGGCGCGGGTTCCCAGCTCGCCGCTGTTCCACTTGCTGGTTCAGCTCGACACGGCCCCGCCCTCCTTGCGTGAAACCCGGGGCCACCTGCAGATCGAGGGCCAGCGTCGCAGCCTGCTGGCCGAGGGCCTGATGCACCTGGCGGCGGTGTTCATGCGTGAAAGCGGCTTCTGACCCGCCACCGACTGCGAATCCTGCCGCAATTCATCCGGTGGATACTGGAGATACGCGCTCGCCTGGCCTTTAATACGCCCACCACATGATCGAGTGAACGGTCATCGGTTCACCGTACGCGGCATCGGCGCAGCAGCCATACTCGAAAGCGTTGCGCTTGTACCCGTGCCACCTGAACGCAAGGGAACGATATGGACAGCATCCGTGGTACCGCCTTCCTCCAATACGGCGAGCTGCTCGCCGCCCACGGCGCCAACCTGCATGATTACCTGGCGCCCCACCGCATCGGCCTGGACGTGGTCGGCAACTACGAAAAACGCTTCGCCTACAAGAGTCTGGTGCAGATCTTCGAAGGCAGCGCCCGTGCCCTGCACCTACCGCATTTCGGCCTGGAGCTGGCGACGCGCCAGGGGCTCACCCTGCTCGGCCCGCTCCAGCACCTGGCGCGCTCGGCGCCCACGGTCGGCGATGCCCTGATCGCGGTGATCCGCTACATGCGCGTGTACAGCCCGTCGATCCACTACAGCCTGGAACGTCGACCCGGCCGTGCGCTGCTGTACTTCCAGAACTCGCTGCCCGACAGCCGGGAGACACCACAGATCATCGAAAAATCGGTACTGCAAGGCGGCTTGTTGATCAATGAGCTCCAAGGTGGCTCGTTCGTACCCAAGACCGTGCTGTTCAGGCACCTGCCCCTGGCGCACATGGCCGTGTATCAACGCTATTTCGGTTGCCCGGTACTGTTCGGGCAAGAACACGATGCACTCGTCATGGATGCCGAAGACCTGCAATACCGCTGCGTCCAGTACGACCCCGCCTTGCACGATATCGTGCGGTTCTATCTGGAGAACCAATACGGGGCCGAGACCGAACTGCTCGAGAAGGTGAAACAGCAAATACAGATACTGCTGCCCAAGCAGCGTTGCAGCCTGGAGCAGGTGGCACTGTTACTGGGAGTCCACGTCAGGACACTGCAGCGGCGCCTGGCCAGCAACGGCGTGGAGTTCGAACAGTTGGTCGAGCAGGTGCGCTGCCAACAGGCCAGGCAGCTGCTGCACCACACCTCCCTGGGGGTTGCCCAGATCGCCCAGGAGCTGGGTTACCGGCGACCGGCTTCATTCTGCCGTGCGCATTATCGCTGGTATGAGTGCACGCCGTTGGAGCATCGCCAGAAATTCGATAAGCGCGAAAGCAGTTGATGTAGCCACACACGAAGATATACCCATTTGATGACAGCTTACTCGGGCACCCGGCAGGCCTTCCCTGGAAAAGGCTCGGCAAACATACCAGTACGCGCGTTGACTCCTTGTCGCCAAAAGAGTACAGCCACACCGCCGAGGAAGCGTTCAAAGCTCGCTATGCTCAATTGCTCTGGCCTCTCTAGTTGGGCAATGCAGCCATTCAAAAGGAGCTTGTAATGAAGGTCGTTGCCAATTCGTTCTCATGCCTCCCCCTGTCGCGCTTCCCTTTTCGATCACGTGTTAAGAGCACACGATCACGACGCGTCGATGATGCCTGAATGCGCCTTGATGCTATGCGCCCCTTGTCCGGGGCAGCGGCCGTGCAGGTCCGCTACCACGTGCTCGTTATCACCAATGATCAAAGCGCACACACACGTTGCACCGATGACCCGGCCCGGAACAAGACCACCGCTTCGACGTGGTTAATGACGGCCTGTGTTTGCGAGTAATACACCATTAAGAGCGCGACCTCTTCAAAATTGTTCTGTACGGACTGACGCACATGACGAGTGATCGAGTTGAAGCAGTGCATCAACAAAAGAGTCACCGGCGGGCCAAGGCCGCCGGGTGCGCCTTGCTGCTGGGCTGCAGCGCCGCAAATGCCGGCGGGATCCTGATCTACGAGGCCGGCCAGGATGGCAACGGCCTGGCCAACGCCGGCTCGGCAGCGCTGGCCAGAGACCCCAGTGTGCTGATGAGCAACCCGGCGGGCCTTACTCAATTGCACGGCACCCAGGTCAGCGCCAATGCCCAAGTGATCCTGGGCGACCTGCGTTTTTCGCGAGACCGCAACAACCAGTTCGACGGCAACGAAGGGGGCAACGCCCTCCAGTACCTGCCCGGCGCCAGCCTGTTCATCAGCCACCAGATCGACGATCGCGCGGCCATCGGCTTCGGCATGTACGGCAACTTCGGCCTGGCACTGGACTACGATGACGACTGGGCCGGGCGCTACTTCACCCAGGAAGCCGCGATCATCGGCGTCTCCTTCCAGCCCACGTTGGCGTACAAGTTCACCGATGACCTCTCCGTGGGCATTGGCCCGCGCATCATGTACGGCTACTACCGCACCGAAATGGCCATCGACAACAACCTGCTGGGCCTGCGCGATCGGCCCGACGGCCAGCTGGAATACAAAGACACCGATGTCGGCACCGGCGTCAACCTGGGTGTGCTCTACCAACTCTCCCCTCGCACCAAGCTGGGCCTGGCCTACACCAGCAAGATCAAGCTGGAGTTCGAGGACAGCCCCCACCTGAGCGATATCAGCAACCCAATCATCAACGCAGGCTTGCGCCGCCTGGACGTCGACTCACTGGAGCTGGACCTGAACGTGCCACAGACGGTGACGCTCAGCGTGGCCCACGAGCTGGACGAGCAATGGACGCTGCTGGGCAGCCTCGGCTGGCAAGACTGGAGCGACTTCGGCGATGTCGGCGTGGATGTCGACGCCAACAACGGCGGTGTCAGCCGCTCCGTCGACCGCAAGTACAAGGATACCTGGCACGCCTCCATCGGCGCCCAATACCAGGCCACGTCCCGTGTGCGCTGGAGCATGGGGCTGGGCTACGACAGCTCGGCGGTGGACGACGAGGACCGCACCGTCGACAACCCTATGGGCGAGAGCTGGCGCCTGGCCACCGGTGTGAACTACGCGGTCGACGACGGCCTCGACCTGCACCTGGCCTACACCCTCGTGTGGCTGGGTGACATGGACGTGGACCAGACCAAGGCGCGCTCGGGCAATACCTTGTCCGGCAGCTTCGATAACAGTGCTCTGCACATCATTGGAGGAGGCGCGACCTGGCGCTTCTGACCCGACTCTCGCGCACCGAACTGCAAGGTCGCAACGCATCGCCGAATGTCCCAAGGAGAAACTGCATGAAACTCAAGTCGTTCGCTACTACCGTGTGCCTTTCCTCGTTATTGCTCAGCGGTTGTGCGAGCAAGTACGTGGAATCCGATCAGTATTCAGGATTTCTGAAGGACTACAGCATCCTCAAGGAAGAAAAGTCCCCCACCGGCGCCCCAGTGATGCGCTGGATCAAACCTGGCGTAAATGCCAACGACTACACCAGCGTCTATATCGAGCCCAGCCAGCTCTACCCACGCCCGCAGCCGACCGAGAAGATCCCACAGACCACCCTGCAGGGCATCACCCAGTACTACGACCAGGCCCTGAAGACGCAATTCTCCAAAGTGCTGCCGCTGGCCACCAGCCCTGGCCCTGGCGTGCTGGTGGTACGCCCGGCAATCACCGCCGTGAGCGCCTCCACCAAAGGGCTGCGCCCTTACGAGGTGATCCCGATCGCCCTGGTGGCGGCCGGCATTAGCACCGCCACCGGCATTCGCGACCAGGACACCAGCGTCGCTACCGAGGCGGCCTTCATCGATGGGAGCAATAACCAGTTAGTGGCTGAAGTAGTGCGTAAGGGCGCCGGAGCGGAGCTGGAGAACGCCTCGCAGGTGATGCAGGCCAAGGATACCCGAGCCGTGCTCGACGGCTGGGCACAGGACATGGTCAAGTCCTACCAAACGTTGAAGAAATAGCTGGATAGACTAATGGCGTGCCCCCACACAGGAGGGGTGCTTAAGCGAAACATCAGTTTTTTGGATCGATAGCGGCCACACGCGACCGACCGCTATCGACCCATAGCTGCCCTTCGTGGAGGACAGCGTACGAGGGTTTGGCACAGGCGACGCACTGGGTAATCCGTCGAGTGCTTCTTGATGAAGGCGTACTTCAGCAGCACTCCTTGGCAAAGTACGCGGCGGCCTTCT
>NZ_KV793307.1:99576-276930 GCF_001808425.1 Pseudomonas sp. HMSC08G10
TGTAGACCTTGATCCAGGCGTAAAGGCTGTGCTCGGACACGCCCAGCCGCTGGGCGACCTCGGCGACAGGCTTGCCTTTTTCGGTCACTTGCTTGACCGCTTCGATCTTGAATTCTTCGGGGTAACGCTGACGACTCATGGCACCTCCTATTTGGGCCTCATTATGAGGCTTGGAGGTGTCTACGAAACCAGGGGCGATTCAGTGTTCACCTTTCAGCAGTTCGGCGATCCCGCAAGCGTACTCGACATTCTCAATGCCACGCTGCAGTTCGCCTGCAGCATCGTGCGGAATTTTTCCGTGCTCTTCACCGATCAGTTTGCAGATCGCCTCAGCGTTCTGCTCCAGGAGCTCTTTGAAGCGGAACATGATGCGAGCTCGCTTGATAGGCGGCGTATCGCGCCAGGCCGGGAAAGCAGCTTCAGCAGTAGCAATGGCGTGCTCTACCGTCTGGCTCGATGCCAACGCAACTTGGCGAGCGACCTGGCCGGTGGCTGGATTGAAGACATCCTGGGGGCGCTGGGACTCGAGAACGACTTCGCCGTTAATCAGATGACCGACAGTATTCATGTGAAACTCCACTTTTTGTTATTCAAATATTGCGTTGGCGTTCGATTACCAAAGGCTGCGATAAAGCTCGATCATCTCGGCCTCAGTAGGCACACGCGGGTTATTGCCAGGTGAACCGGAAGCCAGCGCCTGAGCGGCCATGGTTGGCATCAGTTCGAAGAATTTTTCTCGATCAATTCCGAATTGTGCTGGGGTCGGAACGTCCAGTTCGTCGTTGATGGCCACCAACTCTTCCAGCAGTTTTTCCACTGCGGATTGATCCGTATCGCTTTCAGCGGCAACGCCCATTGCACGCGCGCAATCCGCATACCGGTCACGTGCAGCGGGGATCGAAAAGGCCGTTACTTCAGGGAGCAACATGGCGTTCGACAAGCCATGAGGCACATGGAACACGGCACCAATTGGACGACTCATGCCATGCACTAAAGCAACCGACGCAGACGAGAAAGCAAGACCAGCAAGGGTCGACCCCAGCATGACCGCCTCTCGCGCAAGACGATCGGCGCCATCGTGATAGACCTTGCGAAGGTTTGGCCCGATCAGCCGCATAGCAGATAGCGCCTGGGCATCGCTGAACAGGTTTGCTTTTTTGCTGACGTAAGCCTCGATCGCATGCGTCAGCGCATCGATACCGGTATCTGCGGTCACCCGAGCCGGCAACGAGAGTGTGAGTTCGTAGTCGACTAAGGCAGCAACAGGCATGAAGCCTGCCCCGACGCACAGCATTTTTTCGTCAGTCGACTCATCCGTGATGATGGTGAAGCGGGTCACTTCGGAGCCAGTGCCGGCAGTCGTTGGAATGGCAACGATCGGCAAGCCCATTTCGGTAACATTGCGCGGGAACTTGTAATCGCGCATGACGCCGCCGAACTTGGCCAGGATGCCAATCGCTTTGGCGCTGTCGATCGGGCTTCCGCCACCGAGTGCGACAATGCTGTCATAGCCCCCTTCCCTGGCGGCTGCGACGCCGACTTGAATCGAAGCGACGGTAGGCTCGGGGACGGTGTCGGAGAAAACGTCAACGTTTATTCCGTGTTCTGCCAGTACTGCGCTGATACGACCTGCATAACCCAGCTCGACCATCATCCGGTCAGTGATGATGAGTGGCTTATGGCAGCCGAGGCTGGCCAGAACCTGATGAATTTGCTGGCTGGCGCCGGCACCGGTTTGCAGGATACGTGGGAGGATGCTGTTGTAAGTCATGGCTCTATCTCATTTCCTGGGCATGAACGCGCCCTCGAGCAGCCTCAGGCCCGTGTTCGTGTAATCGGTGAATCGGGAAGCAAGGGGTAGCGTTTCAAAGGCCTACCCCTTGGCGTGCTCTGAGCAGTTAGCTCGGCAGGTATTCCTCACTCCAGGATTCGCCGATTGCGCCGGCGTCCAAGAGCGACTGAATTTGCGCGTCGGTATAGCCGTAGCGCCCCAACACCTTGCGCGTGGAAGCGCCAAACTTCTCAGCCGGTGGCAGAGCTCGAATACGCGCTACCCGTGGACGAATGGCGTAGGGATCCAACTGTGTAACCCGATGCCCACTTGGGTGGTCGGCATAGATGCTGAAGGAGTAGCTTCCATTCTCCGTCCCAGGCAAACCATCAGCGGTTCGGCTGTATTGGCTGCGCAAGTTATCGATGTTGTCCGGCACCGCGGCAGCGATGTTGCCAGCCTGAAGACGCTCCTGTAGGAAAGAACTGCTCATGCGGCCAATGACGGCTTGCAGGTAGGTCGCACGATCACTCGCAGACGCCAAGCCGGTGAACTCGGTGATGGCCTCAAATTTGTGCAGTTCTGGCTCGGAAGCATCCAGGTAGATCCAGCCATCCGCCGTCTTGTAGAAGCGAGAAAGGTCGCTGTAGCCAACTACGTCGCGTCCGGAGGGCTCATTGAATGGCGCTCGGCCTGCGTAGTCGTAGCAGAACGGGATCTGCACCAGATTTCCCAGCGAAGCCAGAGAGGTGCGCGCCCGGTAAACTTCGCCAGAGTGGTGTTTGCGATAGAGCGCTGTTGCGACACCCAGAGCAGCAGCAAATCCACACATCACGTCGATAGTGCCGACGTGAGCGTGTTCTTCCGGCGTTTCCATGCCGCCACCAAACCGCAGCATGATCCCCGTGGTGGCCTGGATGAGGTCGTCATACCCAAGATAATCAGTGCGAGGGCCACGGCGTGGGCCGCCGAAGCAATCAAGCTGACAGAAGATCACTCCAGGGTTCACCGCCTGAAGGCTTGCCTCATCCAGGCCCAGCGGTGCCAATTGGCGATCGGGAGCGTTCATGACGATGACATCGACCTCCCGCACGAGACGATTGAAAACCTCCCGCCCTTCGGACTTGTTCAGGTCGACCAGAACACTTTCCTTGCCCCGTGCCGAAGACATACCGAAGACCACGGTGTTCCAAGGATCATAATTAGGTACGACAGGATCGAGCTTTATGACATCCGCCCCGAAGCGCCCCAGGAACGACGTCGAGTGGGGCCCCGCGATAACGTTGGTGAGGTCGAGAATTTTGACGCCATCCAGCCAGCCGGCAGGTTTGTCGAGCTTGGCAGGCGGCAAGGCAGGTGCCGGACGCTCGGACAGTGTTGCCAACGCTTGCTCATAGCTCACCTCGCGACGCGAAAGAGGTTTCAGCATCGGCTCTGAGCATCCCTCCAACCAGGCAATTGGGCCAGGCTGTTTCATGATGCCGAACTCGCGATCATCTACCTCAACGATCAGCCCAGCAGTATTCGAATGCTCGTCATGGAGCCACTCTTGGGTCGACCTGTGGGGAGCTCCGGGGAACCGCCCCTCACCGAAGATGATTTCCCACTCCGCCGCTGTTCTAGTCAGGAATACTTCTTTCATCCTGGCAGAGATGCGTGCGGCCCAATCAGCAGGCAACGGGTAGACACCCAACGATGCATTGCCTTCCCACTGGTCAATGGGCAGATAAGGGTCATCAACCTTGGGCAAGCCGGCGGCAATCATTTCTTCGTAGATGCCCATAGCCTGCAAACAGCGCTTGGCATGCTCCCGATGCGATGGGCAAACGGCATAGAATTTACGGCCATCCGCGCACTCATAAGTGCGGTAGAACGGGTCTAGGAACTCCTGCAGATCCTGATAGCTCAGGTTCATCGGCAGGTTCTCAGCGCGACGACGCTCGCTCTCTTTCTCACGCAGCGTCTTATAGCGCAGCGGGTATCCCTCGATCTTGATCGAGTTGTACGACAGCCCTTCCATGACCGCTGATGCCAACGGAACTTCGATCTGATCGCCCACGCCATTCTTTTCACGCGCCTGCAGAGCAAGCACGACAGAAGACACAGCCAGCATGGTCCCATACGCTGACGCCAACGGAAGCGGCGAAAAGCTAGGGTTGATGCCCATCAGTACCCGGTTTTGCCCCATGTCGGTGAAGACACCGGAGGCCGAAGCGATCACTGCCTCGGTAGCACGCCATTGCGCCCGAAGTTCGTCATTACTGGCGAAGCCTGGAATTGACAAGGTGATCAACTCAGGACGAGCACGCCGTAGCTCTGCGAAATCCAGGCCCAACCTGGACATGACACCAGGCCGGAAATTTTCGATCACGATATCGGCACGCGAGATGAGTTCACGAGCTTGATGCAGCCCCTCTGAAGTCTTCAGATTCAGGCGCATGCATAGCTTGTTGCGGTTAAGCGTGGCATTCGCCGGGCTATCCCAGAGAGGCCCAACCAGTGGGTCGATGTGAACGACAGTCGCGCCCAGATCTGCAAGGATCATCGCTACGGCAGGTCCTGCGATGTACTGCCCAAAATCGATGACATTGACGCCTTGCAAAGGCAATTGGTTGGTATGCTCCATGACGATAACCCTACGTAGCCCCGAGCCAACGAGATTTGCCGGCGCGGTTATTGTTGTTATTGAGACCTCGTACTAACCGGTCACCTGGACGACTGCACCATCCAAGGGCTTGCGATGTGATTGCTACTTTCAGAAATTCGAAGGCATCTCGAAAGCAATAAAAAATGACCCTATGGGGTCATTTTTTTTATTGCTTGATGGCTTTGCTTATTGCTAGGGGTGTTCGTCTTCTTCCACGGAGTCCGACTTGAAAGAATGGGCTTCTTCACACAGCCATTGGGCAAAAGCCGCCGCATCGGGATTGACCATGCTGTGGGCTGAATAAACCAGGTAGAACGCTTCTTTGGTCTGCACATGACATCCCAGCGGGGCGACGAGGCGCCCCTCGTCCAGAAGATGCTTGACCAATGAAGACCGAGCCAACGCAACGCCCTGGCCGAGCTCAGCAATCGTCAATGCTGAAATAAGGGTGTCGAACTGCATCCCCTGAGACGAGTCAACGCGCTCTGCATTGTTCTTCTTGAGCCAATAGCCCCAACCTTCCTCATAGCCAAGCACGTGCAATAGAGGGTGCATCGCAAGATCCTGAGGGCGCTGCAGCGGACGTTCCGCGGTGATCAATGCAGGTGAACACACGGGTACCAGCGTGTCCCACGTCAGTCGCTCGGCCTTCATGCCAGGCCAGCGCCCTTGTCCATACCTGATTTCGAGATCGGCATCGAACTCCGTTTCATCTACCCAAATGTTACTTGCGACTCGAATGCTGACATCCGGATGCTTTGCTCTAAATCGGTGTAATCGGGGGGCTATCCAATGCGTGAAGAACACCAGACTGCTACGGATGCTGAGCACGCTTCGATGACCTTGCCCAAAGATCTCATCCGTGGATGCAGCGAGGCGCTCAACTGATTCTCTCACCACTGGAAAGTAGGACTTACCTGCCTCGGTAAGCTCAAGCCCACGCGGGAGACGCTTGAAAAGCGCTACGCCCAATTGGGACTCCAAGGCCTTTACCTGCTGACTGATCGCCGCTTGTGTGAGATTGAGCTCTTCCGCGGCATGGGTGAAATTCAGAAGCCGAGCAGAAACCTCGAAAGCTCGGAGCCAGTTCAGGGGAGGCAAACGCTTTTTCATAACGCATCCAACGCTAGGCTCATCGGGGATCGAATCGCTCGGTGATTGACATTAGAGACGAGCAGTCTAAATTACAACGCATGAATAGCTCCAAACCTATCCCCCGTCGAGGTCGACCGCCCAAAATTGCACGTGAGCATGGCGAAACGCTTGAGCTCTTGTTGCGCTGCGGCATGGAAATCCTCACCGAACAGGGCTTTGCTACCACCGGCATCGATACTGTGCTCAAACGCGTGCAGGTGCCCAAAGGGTCGTTCTATCACTACTTCGACAGTAAAGAAGCATTCGGCCAAGCGGTACTGCAGCGCTATGCAGACTACTTCGCTCGAAAGCTCGATCGCTGTTTCAGCGACCTGAGCATGTCGCCGCTACAAAGGCTTTCCAACTTCGTAGAAGAAGCGAAGATCGGTATGGCCAAGTACCAGTTCCGAAGAGGCTGCCTGGTAGGCAACCTTGGCCAGGAAGTCTTGGTGCTGCCAGACAGCTTCCGTGAACTACTGGAACTGACCCTACAGGACTGGGAGCAGCGCTTGTCTGCCTGCCTGGAGGAAGCAGTCAAGGTGGGAGAGATGTCTTACGAGCATGACTGCAAAGCCCTCGCAGCCTACTTCTGGGTTGGCTGGGAGGGTGCCGTTCTTCGTGCACGGCTGACGCAACATGTCCGTCCCCTGGACATTTTTTTCCAAGGCTTTCTGACGGGAATCACGCGGTGATTCCTCTCGGACAATTTAAAGACATCCGGTCTAAATGAGGGAAAGTAATGTTCAAAGCCATTCTGATTGAGAAGCTGGAAGACAAGTATTCGGCCCGACTCACTGAGCTGAAGGATGATCAGCTACCCACTGGGAACGTGACGGTGAAGGTGGCCTACAGCACCTTGAACTACAAGGATGCACTCGCGATCACCGGCAAAGGGCCGGTTGTTCGTCAATTTCCGATGGTGCCGGGCATCGACCTCGCGGGCATTGTCGAAGCAAGTGACGATCCTCGGTACCAGCCTGGCGATCGCGTACTGCTCAATGGTTGGGGAGTGGGTGAAAGCCATTGGGGCGGGCTTGCACAAAAAGCGAGATTGAATGGCGACTGGCTGATCCCTCACCCAAAACGCCTAAATGAACGCCAAACCATGGCCATCGGCACCGCTGGATACACCGCTATGCTGTGCTTGATGGCATTGGAGCGCCACGGGTTAAAACCCTCCCATGGGCCAGTACTGGTCACAGGCGCCACCGGTGGCGTCGGTAGTTTCGCCATCAGCCTTCTGGCCGGTGCTGGGTATACCGTCACTGCCGCAACCGGAAAAGCCAGCGAAGCCGCCTATCTGAAAAGCCTGGGGGCAACAACGATCATTGAGCGGACCGAACTTTCTGCCCCGGGGCGTCCATTGGCAAAAGAAAAATGGGCGGCCGTTATCGACTCGGTCGGCAGTCATACGCTGGCCAATGCGTGCGCAAGCACAATGTCTGAAGGCTTGGTAGCCGCATGTGGATTGGCCCAGGGAATGGATTTCCCGGCCACCGTTGCACCGTTCATTCTTCGAGGGGTAAGCCTGCTCGGCATCAACAGCGTTACACAGCCTTTTGAGCGGCGAATCGAAGCTTGGGACAGGCTGTCGAACCAGTTGAACCTCGGCGCATTGTCGCTGATGACCAAAGACATCCCCCTCGGGGGCGCGATTGCAGCTGCCGCTAGCCTGATGGACGGAACGATTCGTGGCCGGCTGATTGTCGACGTAAACGGCTAGGATGGTCGCCTGGTACATGGACTGATTCATAGGCGAACACTCGTGCGGGCCGTGTACGCTTCTAGGTAATAAATTTAAAGAAGCTCATTGCATTAGGATATCAATGAGAACCTGTGTAGGACTGCTCAGTTCAACGTCGCGTCGTGTGACCACTTCGTAAGGTCCACTTCGCGACATCAGTTGCAATGGCAGCCGTACCAACATGCCGTGCTCCACGGCCACTTTGGCCACATCCCACGGCATGACGGCGAGCAGTCCGGCATCCTGCTGCAGCATCGACAATGTGGTGAAGGTTGATGAGGTTTCGATGGGATACTGCGGAAAGCTCAACCCGGCCTCACGAAACTCTCGCTCGAGCGTAAGGCGCAGGGGCATGTTCACCGGAAACACCACCCAGCGCGAGTCAGTCAGCTGGGACAAGCTCAGGGATTGGCTGCCAGCCAAGGGGTGGGCCGGGTTGGCCACCAACACGAGTTGTTCCTGGTGCTTGACCCGGCTTTCGTAAGCTGCCGGTCGATGGCTGACGCTGGTTCGACAAATCACCACGTCCAGTCGTCCCTGATCGAGCAAGCTGAGCAAGCGGTCGCTGGTGTCCTCTACCACAGTGACCGAGAGATCCGGTTGAGCTTCGCGCAAGCGCGCTAAACCCTCCACCATCATTGGCACTGCCCCCATGATGGTGCCCACCGAGAGACGCCCCCCGTGCCCCTGGAGGATCCCCAGCATCTCTTCTCGCAGGTGGGCAAGATCTGTGTTGATCAAGCGCGCATAGCGCACCACGCAACGCCCCAGGTCATTGGCCTCCAGCCCTTTGTTGGTGCGGTCGAACAGCACCGCGCCCAGGGTTGACTCGATCTCGTTGAGGGCCTTGGTGGCCCCAGGCTGGGTAATGGACATTGCCTCGGCCGCTTTGTGGATCGAGCCAAGTTCATCGAGGCTGATCAGAAGGCGCAACTGTCGAAGGCGCAGTCGCGAAGCCATGGAAGTCAGGGATGGGAGCATAGGGGATCACTAAAAGTTATCGCGGTGTCAGTAGCTCTCATTAGGCAGCATCGACCAGGAGAAATAAAGTGGCCAGCAAT
Organism: Pseudomonas sp. HMSC08G10; assembly: GCF_001808425.1. Taxonomy (NCBI): domain Bacteria; kingdom Pseudomonadati; phylum Pseudomonadota; class Gammaproteobacteria; order Pseudomonadales; family Pseudomonadaceae; genus Pseudomonas; species Pseudomonas sp. HMSC08G10. The sequence continues at coordinate 107,934 of NZ_KV793307.1, forward strand.
TGATCCCACAAGAACAACAGGAGTCAGCATGCGTCTGATCCAATTTGAAACTGGCCATGCCCAGCGCCGTGTCGGGGTGGTCGAAGGCGACGTAATTCAGGTCGTACGCAATACCACACACATGCGCGAACTGGCCCTGGCGGCCATCCGCAACCGGCGCAGCCTGGGCGACGAAGTTATTGCGCGAGGCCTTGAGAACAGCGATGAGTGCTACGCCCTGATGCTGGCGGAGTGTCGCGTACTGCCACCGCTGGACCACGAAGATCCCGCCCATTGCCTGGTCAGCGGAACAGGCCTGACCCACCTGGGCAGCGCCTCGACGCGTGACAAGATGCACCAGCAGAAAATCGACGATGCCGCTGCTCTGACCGACACGGCGCGCATTTTCCAGTGGGGCATCGAAGGGGGGCGCCCTACCCCTGGGACTGCTGGCGTGCAGCCGGAATGGTTTTACAAGGGCGACGGTTCGATAGTGGTCCGTCCAGGCCAAGCGTTCCAGAGCCCGGCCTTTGCCGAGGATGCAGGTGAGGAGCCGGAGCTCGCCGGGCTTTATGTCATCGGCGAAGATGGCCGCCCCTATCGACTGGGCTTCGCCATCGGCAACGAGTTTTCCGATCATGTGATGGAGCGGCGCAACTACCTGTACCTGGCTCACTCCAAACTGCGCAATTGCTCGTTCGGCCCTGAACTGCGGATAGGCGAGTTGCCGCGCCACCTGGATGGTGTCAGCCGAATCCTTCGGGGCAACAGCGTGATCTGGGAAAAGACGTTCCTCAGTGGCGAGGACAACATGTGTCACTCCCTGGAAAACCTGGAGTACCACCACTTCAAGTATGCGCAGTTCTTGCGTCCTGGCGATGTGCACATTCACTTCTTCGGCACCGCGACCTTGTCGTTCGCCGACCACGTCAGGACAGCTGTCGGTGACGTATTCGAAATCAGCCTGCCGGAGTTCGGTGCCCCGCTGCGCAACGGCATCGCCCTGTCGCCAGCGACGTTCGCACCTGGACAGGTGACGGCGCTCTGATTCAGCGGCGCTTAGCTGCGCCGGCATTTCATAAGAACCATAAGAGAGAGATGAGCATGAAGAATAGCCCTTACACGGCGTCACCCTCGTCGTCCCTGGCGAGTGCCGACACTGCCCGCCCGACCAACGTACGCTGGCGGATCTTCCTGATTCTCCTGTTGCTCGCTGCCATCAACTACATCGACCGCGCCTCGCTGTCGGTAGCGTTGCCGTTGATTTCGGCCGAATTCGAACTGACCCCGGCGCTGGAGGGCCTGATACTCAGCGCTTTCTTCTGGTCCTACGCTCTGATGCAGATTCCCAGCGGCATGCTGCTGGACCGCTTCCAGGTGCGCAACATCATCGGCGTGGCCACGGTCGGCTGGGGGGCCTTCCAGGCGCTGGGCGGCTTTGCCCACCACTGGATCACCTTGCTGATCACCCGTGTCGGCCTGGGCGTTGCCGAGTCGCCGATCATGCCGGCAGGCGCCAAGCTCAATGGTGCTTGGTTGACGCCGAACGAACGCGGCCGTGGTGCGACCTTGGTTGATGGCGGCGCCCCGTTGGGCACCGCGCTGGGAGCGATCATCATCGCAGGCCTGATCACTTGGTTCGACTCGTGGCGCATCGCATTCATCATCGCGGGTGTCGGCACCATCGTCGTCGGTGTCTGGGCCTGGTGGTACATCCGCAACCATCCAAGCGAACACCCGCAGGTCAACACCGCCGAGTTGTCTTACATCACCCAGGCCAATGAAGCTGCCAGCAAGCACAACGGCAACCGCAAGGCCGTGCTCAAGGAACTGCTCAAGAGCCGTTCGGTGCTGTGCATGTTTGCCGGCTATGCCTGCTACAACAGCGTGTTCTACGGTTTGCTGACCTGGATGCCGAGCTACCTGCACAAGGCTCATAACCTCGACATCAAGGCCATGGGCGGCGCGACTTTCCTGATTTTCATGTGCGGCTTCGTCGGCGAGTTGGTCGGCGGCTGGATCGCCGACAAATGGAAAACCAACGGTGGGCAGCCGAACACCGTGATGCGCATCATGTTCGCAGGTTCTGCAGCCGTGGCTGCCTTGTGCATCCTGCTGGTCGCCTATACCCCGGATGCCGTGAAGGTCATCGCCCTGCTCTGCGTCGCGCTGTTCTTCATTCGCTGGTGCGGCATGTACTGGTGCCTGCCGGCGATCCTTGGCGGCAAGTCCAAGGCGGGCGTGCTGGGCGGCAGCATGAACTTCTGCGGCAACATGGTCGGTGTTCTGGTGCCGATCCTGATCGGCCTGATCGTGCAGTTCACCGGTTCCTACTTCCTGGCCCTGATCTTCTTCGTGGTCATGGCGTTCGGCCTGATGCTGTTCTCGGGGCTGATCGACTATCGCGAACGCGGCCTGGCCTGAGTGCCGCGTCCCCTTGAGGTAAATGTCATGCAATTGATTACAAAGACGGGCAGTGAAAGTGCTGCCAACGCCGTGATTCGACTCAACCCACTGGACGACGTGCTGATCGCCCGCCAGGCGCTGCCCAAAGACTTGCAACTGGAAGAAGGCGTGCGGGTGCGCGAACCGATCCCCGCCGGCCACAAGGTGGCCGCCCGCGATCTCGAAGCAGGCCAACCCCTGCGCCGTTACGGGCAGATCATCGGCTTCGCCAGCCAGGCCATCGAGGCCGGAGAACATGTGCATGTGCACAACCTGGCGATGGGCGACTTCGCCCGCGACTATGCGTTCGGTATCGATGCTCGGGGCGTGCAAGCCCCCGTAGAAGACACTTTCATGGGAATCGTGCGCCCGGATGGCCGGGTTGCTACGCGCAATTACATCGGCATCCTGACCTCGGTTAACTGCTCGGCCACGGTAGCCCGAGCGATCGCTGATCATTTCCGCCGTGACATCCATCCCGAAGCTCTGGCGCCCTACCCCAATGTCGATGGCGTGGTCGCCCTGACCCACGGTGTCGGCTGTGCCGTCGATCCCAGTGGTGAAGCGTTGGCGATGTTGCGTCGGACCCTGGGTGGGTACGCGGTACACGCCAACTTCTCCGCGGTGCTGTTGATCGGTCTTGGCTGCGAGACGAACCAGATTCCCGACTTGCTCGCCGCCCAAGGCCTGGAGAGTTGCAATGCGCTGCGCACCTTCACCATCCAGGGTACCGGCGGCACATCCAAGACCATCGCCAGCGGGATCGCCCAGGTGAAGTCGCTGCTCGAGCAAGCCAACCGCGTCGAGCGTCAACCTGTCAGCGTGCGTCACCTCACTGTGGGACTGCAATGCGGTGGCTCGGATGGCTATTCGGGCATCACCGCCAACCCGGCACTGGGCAATGCCGTGGATCGCCTGGTGGCCGCTGGCGGTACTGCGATCCTCTCGGAAACTCCGGAAATCTATGGCGCCGAGCATTTGCTAACGCGCCGCGCGGTGAGCCAGCAGGTCGGCGAAAAACTGATCGCCCGCATCCGGTGGTGGGAAGCCTATTGCCAGCGCATGGGCGCCGAGTTGAACAACAACCCTTCGGCCGGCAACAAGGCCGGCGGCCTGACCACCATCTTGGAAAAGTCCCTCGGTGCTGTGGCCAAGGCCGGTTCCAGTGACCTGATGGATGTCTATGAATATGCCGAGCCGGTACGCGCCCATGGCCTGGTGTTCATGGACACCCCCGGCTACGACCCGATCTCCGCCACCGGCCAGGTCGCAGGTGGTGCCAACCTGATCGCCTTCACCACCGGGCGCGGCTCGGCCTACGGCTGCGCGCCCTCCCCCTCGATCAAGTTGGCCACCAACACGCGTCTGTGGGAAACCCAGGAAGAAGACATGGATGTGAACTGCGGCGGTATCGCTGACGGCAGCATGACCATCGAGGAGCGTGGCGAACACATCTATCGACTGATGCTGCGCATTGCCTCAGGCGAGCGCAGCAAAAGCGAGCAGCACGGCTATGGCCAGAACGAGTTCGTGCCGTGGCAGATCGGCGCTATCACCTGATTTCCTTGTTTACGCTTACAGGAGCCTGTCATGACCCGGATCCTCGGTCACAACTACATCGGCGGCCAACGCTCGGCCCAAGGCAACATCCAGCTCGAGAGCCTGGACGCCACTACTGGCGAACCCTTGCCAGGCCTGTTCAGCCAGGCCACCGAAGTGGAGGTGGACGCCGCTGCCAAGGCCGCTGCGGCCGCCTTCCCGGCCTATCGCAGCCTGCCCGCTTGGAAACGTGCGGACTTCCTAGAGGCCATTGCCGATGAACTCGACGCCCTGGGGGAAGACTTCATCGCCACGGTGTGCCGGGAAACAGCGCTGCCCAACGGTCGCATCTTGGGTGAGCGTGGACGTACCAGCATGCAAATGCGCCTGTTCGCCAAGGTCTTGCGCCGTGGCGACTTCTATGGCGCCCGCATCGACCGTGCGCTACCCCAACGCCAGCCTGCAGCTCGCCCGGACCTGCGCCAATACCGCATCGGCATTGGCCCGGTCGCGGTGTTCGGCGCCAGCAACTTCCCATTGGCGTTCTCCACCGCCGGCGGCGACACTGCCTCGGCGCTGGCCGCTGGTTGTCCGGTGGTGTTCAAGGCCCACAGCGGCCACATGGCCACCGCCGAGTGCGTGGCCAATGCCATTCTGCGTGCTGCTGAGCGCACCTCGATGCCAGCGGGCGTGTTCAATATGGTCTATGGAGGCGGCGTCGGTGAATGGCTGGTGAAACATCCGGCGATTCAGGCGGTCGGCTTCACTGGCTCGCTCAAGGGCGGCAACGCCTTGTGCCGGATGGCCGCCGAGCGGCCGCAGCCAATCCCGGTTTTCGCCGAAATGTCCAGCATCAACCCGGTGATCGTTCTACCCGAAGCCTTGCGCGTACGCGGCGAGGCGATCGCACGCGAGCTGAGCGTCTCGGTCACACTGGGATGTGGACAGTTTTGCACCAATCCAGGCCTGATCCTCGGCCTGCGCACCCCTACATTCAGCGCTTTCGTCGAGCAGCTCAAAGCCCAGATGGCCGACCAACCGGCGCAGACCATGCTCAATGTCGGTACCCTGGCCAGCTACCGTCAAGGCTTGGAGCACCTACACGCCCACCCAGGCATCCAGCACTTGGCCGGCGCGTCGCAAGGGATGCAACAAGCCTCGCCACAGCTGTTCACAGCTGACGTCAGCCTGCTGCTTGAAGGTGATGAGCTGTTGCAGGAGGAGGTTTTCGGCCCCGCGACCTTGCTGATCGAGGTCGAAGACCAGGCTCAGCTGGCCGATGCTATCAAGGCCCTGCGTGGTCAACTGACCGCGACCCTCCTCGGCGAACCGTCCGAGCTGCTGGCCTATGGCTGGTTGAGCGATCTGTTGCAGGAAAAAGTCGGCCGACTGCTGCTCAATGGCTATCCAACCGGTGTGGAAGTCTGCGACGCCATGGTACACGGCGGCCCCTACCCCGCCACTTCTGATACCCGCGGTACCTCTGTAGGGACCTTGGCCATCGATCGCTTCCTGCGGCCAGTGTGCTTCCAAAACTACCCCGATGACCTCCTGCCCCCTGCGCTGCAAAATGCCAACCCATTGGGCCTCTTGCGACTGATCGATGGGGAATATAGTCGGGAAGCGGTGGCAGTTTAGCCTGCGCTTTCAGGAGCCATCATGAGAAAACCCCGCCAGTTGGCGGGGGTTCGATCCGACGGCGCGATTATGCAGCGCGCGTCCCACGTTGCCCGGCGTGCAACTGGCGCTTGCGCACCAACAGGTGTGCCGCCGAAACCACCGCCAGGCTGATCAGGCTGGCTAGCAGTTGCGTGCGCAGCCCTTCCTGGAACGCCATAGCCACCAGCACCCCGACGATGGCGGCGATAACCGCGTAGGACAAACCGGGGAACAGCCACATGCGCAGCGTCAGGCGCTGTGGCGCTTCGCGCTCCAGTTGACGGCGCAGCCGCACTTGAGCGATCGCGATGGCCAGGTAGACAAACAACATGATGGCGCCCGAGGCGTTCACCAGGAAAAGGAAAACACCTTGCGGTGATGCGATCGCTGCGGCGATAGCAATGTAGCCAATCATACTGCTCAGCAGTACCGCCATGCGTGGTACCCGGTGCCCGGTCAGTTGCGACAGTGCAGTCGGCGCATCGCCACGCTCGCTGAGGCCGAACAGAATGCGCGAGGACACATACAACCCGGAATTCAGCGCCGACAGCACGGCGACCAGAACCACGGCTTCCATGATCGCCGTCGCACCCGGTACGTGCATGACCTCCATGGCGGCGACGAAGGGGGAATGCCCAGCCTCGATACTGCCCCAAGGCACGATACAGACGATCAACAGAATAGAGATGACGTAGAACGCGATCACCCTGAAGATCACCGAGCGGGTCATTGCAGCGACACTCTTGGAAGGATCATCCGATTCGGCTGCAGCGATGGTAGCGATTTCTGCGCCGCCCACGGCGAAGATCACTGTTGGCACACCGGCGAGCACAGCGCCGATGCCGTAAGGCATGAAGCCGCGGTCGTTGACCAGGTTATCGAGCAAGGCGCCGGTGCTAGGCGCCCAACCGAACAGATAGGCGCAACCCAGGCCGATGAACACGATGATGGCGAACACCTTGAGTGACGCGAACCAATACTCGAACTCGCCATAGGACTTCACCGACAGACAATTAATCGCGGTCATGATTGCCAGCAGGCTCAGGCCGATGGTCCAGGCGGGCAGCGGGATCCATTGCTTCAATATGTCGGCGCCGACCACTGCCTCTACCGCGACGACAATGACCCAGAAGTACCAGTACAACCAGCCACTGGTGAAACCGACCCAGTTGCCAAGGCCCAGTCGCGCGTACTCGGTAAACGATCCAACGCCCGGTATCGCCACCGCCATTTCACCGAGCATGCGCATTACCAGCATCACCAGGATGCCGGCGGCAAGATAACTGAGGAACGCTGCGGGGCCGATCGCGCCAATGGTTGCACTGCTGCCAACGAACAGGCCGGCGCCAATGATGCCGCCCAGCGAGATCATGGTGATGTGCCGCTGCCGCAAGGCGCCGCTCAGCCGGCGCTCACGCGGTTCATCCAGCTTCAGAGAATTGCTCACGGGTGCACCTCCTGATCCTGCGTGTTGCCGTACAAGCGAGCCTCACCGAACGAGACATCGGATGATGAAATGTGATGCGGCGCCGGATATTCTGGGCGTCTGCCGCAGTCCCCTGGAACTGGAAGCAATGCAAGCGGGCTGCGCGCCAGGCTTTGGAACGGCTGATCTGTCATGGCGAATTCCTACCGTAGGGTTCGTATTGTTGTAATGCATGACAAGCAGTACAATTTGAAGCTATCAACCGATATATGTCTTGTCAACATCGTTTGTCATGGGTAAGAATACAGGACAAGCCCGGCTGTTATCCTGCTATGTGAAGGATAAGCACAAGGAAAAATTAGGCCATGAGCCCATTCAAAGAGCTACTTGCTGCCCTAAAGACGGAAACGCTGCTGCAGCGCGACAGCACTGAAACACTCTACGCGCAACTGGCCTCCTCCCTTTCCGATGCCATTCACAGTGGCACCCTGCGTCCCGGCGAACGGCTTCCACCCCATCGCGAGCTGGCCGCTGAACTGGGCATCAACATCACCACCGTGACCCGCGCCATGGCCGTATTGCAGGAGCAAGGCCTGGTCGAGAGTCGTCCAGGGCGGGGCACCCAGGTTGCGGTGCCGCGCCAGGTACAAGTGCAGTTCCAGTCGGCGCCAAGCGATGCACCGGGCATGATCGACCTCAGCGTCAACCGCCCCGCTACCGATGCCTACACCCAGGCTTTGGCCACCCTCCTGCCGCGCCTGGTCAGCGACCCGCGCTTTGCCGGGATGAAGGAATATCACCCCTCCGAAGGCATGCCCTGGGCGCGAGAGGCCGCGGCGAACTGGTTGTGTGCGCTGGATGTACCCGCTAAAGCGAGCAATGTTGTGATCACCGAAGGTGCTCAGCACGGCATCGCCTGCATCTTGCGCGCCATGACAGTGGCAGGAGACACGGTCTTGGCCGATAGCATTACCTATCAGGGCATCAACGCCCTGTGCCGGTCATTGGGGCTGAACCTGGTCGGTGTAGATGGGGATGAGCGGGGCATGAATCCTCAAGCCCTGGGCGAGGCTATCGCTACCTACGCGCCACGGATACTGTTCCTCGTGCCGTCGATCCACAACCCGACTGCCATCACCCTCGACGCGCAACGTCGTGCGGACCTTCTTGAAGTACTTGCACCACACGACGACCTTTGGCTTATCGAGGACGATGTCTATCGGCCATTGCTCGAGCACAGGGACGAGACATTCATATCGCGACGCTCTGCGCGGACGTTCTATGTCACCGCCCTCTCCAAATGCATTGCACCGGGCCTACGCATCGGCTTCGTCGTCGCGCCACCCGGACAGGTGCAGAACATCGCCACCACTTTGCGCATCGACTGCTGGAGCATTTCACCGCTTAATGCGCTGATCGCGACACGCTTGATCGAGGATCGCGCCACCGAGGCTCTGATTGCCCATCAGCGCGAGGAATTGCGCGAACGCCAGACATTGCTAGCAGAGCACCTCAAGGACCTGCATTACCAAGCCAACGTTGTTGGCACACATGCCTGGCTGCAGCTGCCTGAGCCTTGGAGCGCGTCACGTTTCGCCCGCATTTGCCAGGAGCATGGCGTCGGGCTACTGCCCGGCGGGGCGTTCAGCTTGCGCCATGACTTGTCGCCCAATGCGGTGCGCATCAACCTTTCCGCGGCCAAGTCTCGCGAGCAGCTTGTCCAAGCCCTGGACGTCATTGCCCGTTTCGCGCAGCAAGGCCATTTGCACATGTTCGACAGGGTCTGAAGCCTAGATGAAGATGCCAGAACGTTGTGAAGTCGCTGTAATCGGTGCCGGTGCGGTCGGCGTTGCCACTGCCTTGTGGCTGCGCCGCCAGGGTTACCATGTGGTGCTGCTGGAGCGCGATGCAGTCGCTGCAGGTGCCTCCTATGGCAATGCGGGCACATTTGCGCCCTACGGCTGCATGCCTATCGCACAACCTGGCCTGCTGCGCGACATACCACGCCTGCTCTTCTCGGCGGACTCGCCCTTTGTTGTGCGGTGGTCTCGCCTGCCTCGTTTGATGCCCTGGCTTGTCCGCTTCCTGAATCAGTGCCGGCCCCATCATTTCCAGCGCAACGCGACAGCCCTTGCACAATTGCTGCAGCACACCTACGAAGGGTATGCGCCACTGTTGGATGAGGCGCCTGTGGCCGAAAAGCACCTGCGCCATAAAGGCTGCATCTATGCCTACTCCAGCCTGGACAGCCTGCGCGGCGCCAACGGCGGTTATGCGCTGCGTGACAGCTTCGGCATCCCTCAACAGCGCTTGAGTCGCGACGAACTCGAAGCACTTGAGCCCGCACTGGCCGGCAAGACGGTAGGCGGCATCCTCTTCCCCAAATCCTCCCATCTGGATGATCCAAAGCGTTTCTTCGAAGACTTGGCAGCACCACTGCTGCAGGATGGCACTCTGTGTTTCAGCACCGTGCAGCGTCTTGTTCGGCGCAGCAATGCACTTGAGCTGGACTGCGCCGATGGCCACAGCCTGCTCGCCGAGCGCGTGGTGCTCTGCGGCGGAGCCTGGTCTGCAGCCCTCGCGCAGCAACTGGGCGATCGCATCCCGCTGGATACCGAGCGGGGCTACCATATCGAGTTCGACCTGGAAGATACCTTGCTCGAACGCCCCTGCTGCCCGGTCGAAAGCGCCTTCTATATGACCCCCATGGCGGGTCGCCTGCGCGTGGCCGGCACCGTGGAGCTGGGTTCGATCAAAGACCCGGCCAATCCCCGGCGCTTCGAGTACCTGGAGCAACGGGTACGGCGCGTGCTTGGCCTTCGCCAGCCAGTGGCGAGGCGCTGGCTGGGCTTTCGCCCGTCGCTGCCGGACTCGCTACCGGTCATTGGCGTCTCGCCGAACGAACCGCGCCTTATTCACGCCTTTGGTCATCAGCACCTTGGCTTGACACTGGCGGGGGTTACAGGGCAACTGGTAAGCCAACTCATCGAAGGAAAAGCACCTGCATGGATCGACGCATTTTCCTCACGCCGTTTCTGACCCAAGGAGATTGACCCATGACCATTGAGCGCAAACAGATCAACACGCGCATGAGTCAGATAGTGATCCACCGCGACACCGTTTATCTTGCAGGCCAGGTCGGTGAGGCCAGCCAGACGGTGGCGGAACAGACCCGAGAAGCTCTGGCGCGGGTCGATGCACTGCTCGATGAGGCCGGCACCACTCGCCAGCACCTGCTTCAGGCCATTATCTGGTTGGCCGACATGGCAGACTTTGACGAGATGAATAGCGTATGGGATGCCTGGGTACCCAACGGCCATGCACCGGCGCGAGCCTGCGGCGAGGCGAAGCTGGCAGATCCGCGGCTGCTGGTGGAAGTAATCATTACCGCTGCCGTTCCCCAGTAACGCCACGTGGCGCTGGGCTTGTGACGAGCCCAGATGTCAATCAAAAGGTTCAAGTTTCGGAACTCCCCCTTAGCTACGAAACGCCTGGACTTATTTGCTCACCAGCATAAGTGCTTAGCCCAAATGCCGCTTTCGCCGAGTGACCGCTATCGACCCATAGCGGCCATTCGCGAAACGCAGCTGCCGGCCAATAGCGAACACTTGGCGCGCCCGCTGATTGAGGATCATCCGTGTTTCACCAGGTTTAATGCCGGTAATGGCCCCCCAGGGAACTGCGCAAGACGCCCTTCGCTTAGGCCTCCCAGATCGATGCCTGCGAAGCCCAGTCGCTCAATTAACGCCCCCACAGTGGCCTTGGCCCCGACATCCTCACCGGAATAGAACAGAACGCGCCGACCACCTTCGGCCTGCGGATCGCCGCTCAGCAGTGTCGGCGCAAGGTGGTTAAAGGCTTTGACCAAACGCGCTCCAGGTAGCATCCGTGCAACTACTTCGCTCGAACTCTGGCCGCCCAGATCGAAGGGACGGAAGGTCGGCGCCTCGATGGGATTGTTGGTGTCGATCACGATGCGTCCGTTCCAGGGGGGCAGGTTCCCTAGCGCGGCGGGAATTTTCGTCCAGTTAACCGCGAGAAAGACGATGTCCGCCTGGGCGGCCCGCTCCCGGCTCACCGGTCTGACCTTCGGCCCCAGTTCGTCAGCCAGACTCTGTAAGCTCCCCGGTCCACGGCTGTTGGCGATGTCGACCTCGATACCCGCCCTACTCAAGGCACGCGCAATGGCACTGCCTATCGCACCCGCACCAATGATTCCAATCTTCATGGCTGTCTCTCCTCAGGCCGTGAAACCGCCGTCTACCAGCAGCTCGGCGCCGCTGACGAAGGTCGCCTGCGGACTGGCCAGCCAAGCAACGGCTGCGGCTATGTCGCGGCCCTCGCCATAGCGGCCGACGGCAATATTTGGGCGGACGAAATCGGCCACAGGGCCATCCGCCGGGTTCATGTCGCTGTCAGTCGGGCCGGGATGCACGGTGTTGACCGTAATGCCGCGCGGGCCGAGGTCGCGCACCAGGCCACGGCTGAAACCGGCCAGGGCACCCTTGGTCAGGGTGTAGGCCGAGGCGGTCGCAAAAGCGGCGTACTGCACCATGGAGCTGCCGATGTTGATGATGCGACCACCGCGGCCCATGTGTTTGAGGGCCTCTTGGGTGGCGACGAATACGCCGGTGACATTCACCGCGAGGATGCGCTGGAAGTCTTCGAAAGCGATCTCCTCCGGTGCGCCGAGCACGCTGATGCCGGCATTGTTGACGAGGATATCCAACCGTCCGAAGGTGCTGGCGACCTGTTGCACGGCGCTGCGTACCGCCTGTGGGTCGCCGGCATCGGCGGCAATCGCCACCGCCCTGCCACCGGCGGCAACTATCTCGCTGACTAGCGTCTCGGCCTTATCCCGCGATGCGTTGTATGTGATGGCGACGCTGGCTCCGTCCGCCGCCAGGCGTTTGGCGATCGCGGCGCCGATGCTGCGCGATCCGCCGGTAACCAGGGCGACCTGGCCATTCAGGGGATGGTTGGCGTTGTTCATGGTGCAGACCTCGTGTGGGTGATAGGTGTGCCCATGAAACGCCTTTCGCTTTCCACTCAGTAGTGGGTAATGACTAGAATCACCTTCAACTAATAATTGAAGGCTGAACTATGGAAACCCTGGCAAATTTGGAGTCTTTCGTACGTAGCGCTGAGTGCGGTAGCTTCTCCGCAGCCGCACGTCGTCTGGGCCTGACGCCGGCGGCCATCAGTCGCAATGTTGCTCAGCTGGAAACCAATCTCGGCGTGCGCCTGTTCCAACGCAGCACCCGGCGCCTGACCCTGACTGAAGCCGGCGAGCGCTTCCTTGGGAACGTCGGCGGTGGGCTAGAAAGCATCCAGGCAGCGATCACCGATCTAACTAGCAGCGCCGGTGCACCGGCTGGCCTGCTGCGTGTCTCGGCTGCGCCAGCCTTTGGGCGCGACCATCTGCTACCGCTGATGCCTGATTTTCTCGCCCGCTACCCGGCAGTAACACCGGAATGGCATTTCGACAACCGCCAGGTAGAGCTGATCACTGAAGGTTTCGACGCCGCTATTGGCGGCGGTATCGAATTATCGGCCGGTGTGGTCGCACGCGAACTGGCGCCAGCGCATCTGATATTGGTGGCGTCGCGGGAATATTTGGCTGGCCGATCAGCGCCGCGTCGGCCAGAACAGCTAGCGGCGTTCGATCACTTGGGCATGCGGTCGGTTCAGAGCGGCAAGGTGCGCAGCTGGATGCTTCAGAATTCTAAGGGCGAGCGAATCCCGCTGGAGTTACGCCCACGCATGTTGGTAAACGATCCGCAAGCGCTATGCCAGAGCACATTGCTCGGGCTGGGCCTGGCTCTTCTGGCGGTACCGGATGTACTGACACACCTGCAAAGCGGTGCGCTGCGACGTGTCTTGCCGGACTGGTATGTCGATGCTGGCCCCATCTCGCTCTACTTCGCTAGCCAGAAGCTGTTACCAGCCAAAACACGCGCCTTCGTTGATCTTCTAGTCGAGCATTCGCGTGATTGGCAATGGGGAAAACGCTTCGATGCAAGGTTTGCCGCGATGAGCTAATGCCCGCTTTTGGTCGGTTTAACCTGTGTGTCGGCTTTGCCGAGTGTCGCTGTGCCGGGACACGCCGTATTTGTTCATCACAAGGCAAAACACGCCGGGCTGGGGGCACGGCCACGCTTTGTAACGCTCTGTATTACAGCGCGAAATCATACACAAGCTTACACACCGGCCGTGTCTGAACACATGCGTACTACAAGGGGGTGAAAGTCTAAGCCGCGTCGGGCTCACGCCATCGCCCGAGATACTCAATGAAGAGCATGGCGCAGCCCCACCAACGAGGTACACCCATGATCAACTCAATCGAGAAGGTGCTTTACACCGGCAGGACCCACACCTACGGAGGCCGCAACGGCGAAATCAACCTGATCTGACCCCCAGCATAGCGCTGCTATCGGCGCCACGGCGGACATCAGCGTCGGCATTGCAACCGCCCGCCTTGCGCTCCCTTTCCACGCCAGGATCTCCACGTGATCAAGCCTATTATCAGCCTCCTTGCGGCCTGCCTGATGACTGCCGCCTGCAGCGCAGGCGCCCAGGACGACCCCCTCAATCCACGCAGTGCGTCACCTGCCCCCATGATTCCTGAACTCAGGGGGATCACCCACTGGATCAACAGCGAGCCCCTGACCCTGGAACAGCTGCGCGGACAGGTCGTTCTCGTCGAGTTCTGGACCTATGACTGCGTCAACTGCCTGCGCGCCCAGCCCCATGTGCAGCAATGGCACGAACGCTATCGCGATCAGGGGCTGGTCGTCATAGGTGTGCACACGCCCGAGTATGCACATGGACAGGTAATGGCCAATCTCGATGAGGCGGTAGGCCGACTCGGCATCACCTATCCGGTCGCCCAGGACAATGACTACAGAACTTGGAACGCCTTCGGCAATCGCTACCGGCCGGCCCTCTACCTGATCGACCAGGGCGGTCAAATCGTCTACCAGCACTTCGGCGAAGGTGCCTATGCCGAAACCGAAACCAAGATTCGGCAACTGCTTCAGGTCACACACTGAGAAGAGAGGAATAGGAACCGGGCGACGGGATATGCAATCCCGTCGCCCTGTGGCGGTCTCATGTCATGCCCTTCGCCGGGCAGGGATCACTGCTCCAGCACGAGCAGCGGTGTGCCTTTCTTGACGATGTAAGTCGCCAGCTCAGAGGCCTTGCCCCCACCAACATTGGTGGCGATATGCGGCGTGCCGGCTGGGATGTAGAGGGACTCGCCGGCCTTGAGAATCACCGGTGCCCGCCCCTTGAGCCGATACTCGAAGGTGCCCTCGATCACGTAAGCGACCTCCACTCCCGGATGTGAATGATTCGGCGATGCCACTCCCGGGTCGAACTCGACCCGCGCCTGAATCACTTCGTGAACCGAGTCGCCAAGATCATCGCGAGTCAGATCCGTGCGCTGGATACCTTGTTTCCAGTTGGCGCTCCTAGCGCTTTCGGTCTGGTGCTGGTCGGCATGGGCAAGCGCGGCAAATGCAATGAGCGTCACGACGGCGGCGAGCACATGGGGATAACGCATGGGTCGTCTCCTTTCAGAGCAGTCATATGCCTGTGTGTACGCAAGGTCTTGAGATACATCAGGGTACAGTCGGCAAGTTGACCTTCTACCCGCGCACTGACTACAGCGGCCTTCGCGCTCTTAACTGTACTCACTGAGTAGCCCTTCGACTTCGATAAGGTCTAAATCGTTGATGTCAAATCCGCGCTACGCGGCTTGCGGGTCATCAGATGGAACAAGCAAAAGGCGCTTATAGCGAATGCACCCTGCAGGCCTAACATCGGCGACGCAGTGCCATCTTGCAGCGCGCTTAGCAGTAAGCCACTGCAGGTAGCACCGAGCATCTGAGAAAAGCCCATGAGACCAGCCGCAAGCCCAGCACGATGAGCATTGGGCATGACAACGCCAGCAACCGACGCAGGGATCAGCATGCCACCCCCCAGGGTCACCAGTACCTGCGGCAGGGAGACGCCCAGCACCGACAGACCTAATACAGAGTGCACCAGGATAGAGAGTGCGGCGCCGGCAGCAACCAGACTGATGCCAAACCCCACAATGCGCTGCGGCCCCAATTGCATGATCTTGCGCTGGGTGAACAGGGCACCGGCGATCAGGCCCGAAATGGTTATCCCAAACACCATTCCGTACTGCGCCGAGCTCAGTCCCAGCAAATGAATGTAGACCGCGGATGAGCCTGCTATCACAGCGAACATCGCTCCGTAGGTGCCCGCAAGGGTCAAGGCCAGGGCACGACTGGAACGCTGTTTTAGCAGGGAGAAGTAGTCACGTGCCAAGGTCGCCGGATGCCCCGCTGTGGGATCAAGGCTGAGATTGGACTCACGGTAAAACGCTATAACCAAAAGCAACGCAGTGCTACCTATAGTCATCGACGCCAGAACGGGGGCGTGCCAGCCCCCCCATTGGGTCAGCAGACCACCGACCATCGGAGCCAGGGCAATTGCGCTTAGCATACCAATGACCGTCAGCGCCAAGGCCGGCGCGGCCTGAGCCTTCCAAGCATCGCGGACGATAGCTCGGGCAAGGACCAAAGCGGCGCAGGCTCCAAGACCTTGGGCCACACGTCCGACGATGAAGCCGATCATGCTGTCGGCCAGAAGCATCAAACCAGTGGCGGCCAAGTAGAGCGTGAGGCCGCCAATCAGAACCGGTCGCCGGCCAATCCGATCGGATAGCGGTCCAAGCAACAACTGTCCCAGACCAAATGCAGCGACAAAACCGGACAACGCCGCAACGCTGGCTCCAGGCATCGCACCGAGGCCCTGTTCAATCCTGCTCAAGGCAGGGATCAACAACTGTGTGGAGATTTCCCCCAGCGCAGTTAGCACCATCAGGATTGCAAGCAGCAGGCGGGACGGGTTCATGGCTTGGTTCCTTCTGCGGCTTTCAATTCCAGGATAATCAGCTGCCATTCCATGGCATTCCTGCCGCCGTTGCTAAGGGCGAGCGTCAAAACGCTTTTCGCATCGCACTGCACCGCTTGTCGTTCATTACTCATCGAGCACACCTCAATTGGTCGTACCGTCCCCGGCAGGACGAAAAATATGATGACCATAATATATACACGAAATTTTATTATGCCTATCATATTTTGGATGCGTGGTGCTCAACCCCACGACCGCCCTACACCCAAGGATCGCACTATGAAACACCTTGCCCTACTTGCCCTGGTTTCTGTATCTGCGCTGGCTTTAAACGGTTGCGACAGCCAAGCCGACACCTTGGCCTTCGCTGCCCAACCACGGGCAGTGATCGCAACGCATGTGCAACCGGCTTCCCAGCAAGACTCGCTCTACACCGGTGTGGTGGCCGCTCGCACGATCAGCGACCTTGGCTTTCGGGTTAGTGGTAAGGTGATCGCCCGCAAGGTGGACCCGGGCACTCGTGTCAAGCGAGGTGACGTGCTACTGGAGCTGGATAACACCGACTTCGAGCTGGCCCTACGTACAGCACGTAACCGAGTTACCGCCACCGCAGCCGAGTTGCGCCAGGCTCATGACGATGAAGCACGCTACCGTCGCCTGATTAGAACCGGAGCGGTCTCTGCGCAGACCTTTGATCAGGCCCATACTCGTCTTCGGGTGGCCGAAGCCGAGCACGCCGCCGCCACCTCGGAAGCGGCCCAGGTTGAAAATCGTAGAACTTATTCCACCCTGAAGGCCGACGGAGACGGGGTGATCACCGATGTACGGGTGGACCGGGGTCAGGTTGTCGCCGAAGGCCAGATCGTCGCCAGCCTGGCCCACGACGGTGCCCGCGAGGCGGTGATAGATATTCCGGAGACCCAGCGAGCGCTAGCCGATCATCCGGCCCGGGCCTATCCCTACGGCGCCTCCGGCGTCGCCATATCTGCCTCCCTGCGGGAGCTTTCCGCCGCAGCGGATACCGTCACGCGGACTTTCCGCGCCCGGTACACCCTAGGGGATGAATCTACAACCCTGGCTATCGGATCTACCATCACCTTGCGCCTCGATAGCACGAGCGAGCAGCAGTTGATGCGTGTCCCACTAGGTGCCCTGCATGACAGGGGCCAAGGTACTGGCGTCTGGGTCATTGGTAACGACGACAAGATCGATCTGCGCTCCGTCAAGGTGGTGCGACTGGAACAAGAAGAAGCGGTACTGCAGGGCGGCGTGCAGCCGGGTGAACGTATAGTCGCCCTCGGTGCCAACCTGCTCAGCCCCGGCGACAGCGTGCGTGAACTGCCAGGGCCCTCCCTGGCCCTGGAGCATTGAAATGAGCCGCTTCAACCTCTCCGCTTTCGCGGTGCGCAACCAGGCAGTCACCCTGTTCCTGATCCTCGCCACCCTGGTTGCCGGGGCCATAGCCTTTGGCAAGCTGGGGCGCGCCGAAGACCCATCCTTCACGGTCAAGACCATGACCATCACTGCTGCCTGGCCGGGCGCCACCGCGCGAGAAATGCAGGAGCAGGTTGCCGACCGCCTGGAAAAGCGCCTGCAGGAGCTGGACTTCTATGATCGGGTGGAAACCATCGCCCAGCCCGGCTTCGTCTCCATGAAACTGCAGTATCAGGACTCTACCCGCCCGGGCGACATCCAGGCACTGTTCTACCAGACCCGCAAGAAGCTCTCCGACGAGGCCAAGCGCCTGCCCCGTGGCGTCATCGGTCCGTTCTTCAATGACGAATATTCCGACGTCTATTTCGCCCTCTACGCCCTGGAAGCCGGGCGAATGCCGCACCGCCAACTGGTGCAGATGGCCGAGGATCTGCGCCAAGGCATGCTGCGCCTGCCCGGTGTAAAGAAGGTCAACATTCTCGGCGAACAGGCCCAACGCATTTTCGTCGAATTCTCCTACGAGCGTCTGGCCACCCTGGGCCTTAAGCCGGAGCAGATCTTTGAAGCCCTGGGCAAGCAGAACGGTGTGGCCCCAGCCGGCTTCGTCGAGACCAGCGGGCCGCGCGCCTACATCCGTCTGGACGGTGCTTTCGACAGCCTGAAGCTGATCGAGAATGTGCCGATCAATGCGGGCGGCAAATTGCTGCGCATCGCTGACGTCGCAACGGTTAAGCGTGGTTACGAAGACCCACCGACCTACCGCATTCGCCACCAGGGTAAGCCCGCTTTGATGCTAGGCGTGATCATGGAGCCGCACTTCAACGGCCTGGAGCTGGACAAGTCGCTGCAAGCCGAAGAAGACCGCATCCATGCCGAACTGCCGCTGGGTGTGATGTTTGACAAGGTTTCCGACCAGGCCGAGAAAATTCGCATCGCAGTGAACGAGTTCATGCTCAAGTTCTTCGTTGCCCTCGGCGTGGTCATGCTGATCAGCCTACTGGCTCTGGGCTTTCGCGTGGGCCTGGTGGTGGCCGCCGCCGTGCCGCTGACTTTGGCCATCGTCTTCCTCATCATGCTGATGACCGGGCGCGAGTTCGACCGCATCACCCTTGGCGCGCTGATTCTATCCCTGGGCCTGCTGGTTGACGACGCGATCATCGCCATCGAAATGATGGTGGTGAAATTAGAAGAAGGCTTCGACCGCATCCAGGCCGCCACCTTTGCCTGGACTTCCACCGCAGCCCCCATGCTTACCGGCACCCTGGTAACCGTGATCGGCTTCCTGCCGGTGGGCTTTGCCAAATCCGGAGCCGGGGAGTATGCCGGCAACATCTTCTGGATCGTCGGCTTCGCTCTGCTCGCCTCCTGGCTAGTGGCGGTATTTTTCACGCCCTACCTTGGAGTGAAGATGCTACCGAAGATCCAGCCAGTCGCAGGCGGTCATGACGCGATCTACGCCACAGTTCTTTATCAGCGCCTGCGCGCCTTGATTACCTGGTGCGTGAACCACCCCAAGACTGTTACCGCATTGGTGGTAGCGGCCTTCCTCGTCAGCGGCCTGGGCATGGGTGCAGTGAAAAAGCAGTTCTTCCCCAACTCCGACCGTTCCGAGCTGCTGGTGGAGGTGTATATGCCGCCAGGCAGCGCGTTCGTGGCTACCGAAAGCGTGGTCGCCCAGGTGGAAAAGGCACTGCTGGAAGAGCCCCAGACGAAACTGGTAGATGCTTACGTGGGCGGCGGCGCGCCGCGCTTCTTCCTTTCTCTAAATCCCGAGCTGCCGGACCCGGCCTTCGCCAAGATCATCGTGCAGACGGCGGACTCCAGGTCCCGCGACGCCCTGCGCGAACGCATGCAGGCACGCATCGCCGCTGGCGAGTTTCCCTCCGCGCGGGTGCGAGTCACTCAACTGGTGTTCGGCCCGCCGGTGCCTTTCCCAGTGGTATTCCGCGTATCCGGCCAGAATCTGGAACAGCTTCGGCACATCACCGAAGAGGTACGCCGAGTGGTAGCCTCCAACCCCATGACCCGCGACACCTTCATCGACTGGGGCGAGCGAGTCAGCGCCTATCGCCTGGTACTGGACCAGGATCGCCTGCGTCTGCTGGGCTTCACACCCGATGAGGTAAAGAGCCAGCTCAATGCCCTGCTCACCGGCAACCCAGTGACCGAAGTGCGCGAAGGCACCCGCACCGTGACGGTGATGGTGCGAGCACAGAATGTCCAGCGGGAGAATCTCGGCGGTATCGAGGGCCTGACCATCACCAACGCCGCCGGCGTTTCGATTCCGCTGGAGCAGGTGGGGCGCTTCCAGCCGGTGATGGAGGAACCGATCCTTAAACGCCGCGACCGCGACCTGACCTTTGAGGTACGAGCCGACATCCTCAAAGGCACGCAGCCGCCGGACGTAGGAAAGGCCGTGTACGCTGATCTGCAGCCGCTAATCGCCCAACTGCCGGCTGGCTATCGGGTGACTATCGGCGGTCCGGTGGAAGAAAGCGCCAAGGCCAACAAGGCTCTGGCAGTCTTGTTCCCGGTGATGATCATGCTGACGCTGGTCGTGATCATGTTCCAGGTGCGCTCCTTCGCCCTGATGTTCATGGTGTTCGCCACCGCACCGCTGGGCTTGATCGGGGCGGTTCCTGTGCTCCTCCTGTTCGATCAGCCCTTCGGTTTCAATGCCATCCTGGCGCTGATCGGCATCGGCGGCATCCTGATGCGCAACACCCTGATCTTCACCGACCAGATCGAGCAGGAGCAGGCCCACGGCCGCTCCCTGCACGAGGCGATCATCGAAGCCACGGTGCGCCGCGCCCGGCCGGTGCTGCTCACTGCACTGGCCGCCGCGCTGGCCTTCATCCCACTGACATTCTCGGTGTTCTGGTCGTCCCTGGCGTTTGTACTGATCGGTGGAATTCAGGTGGGCACGGTGCTGACGCTGCTTTATCTACCGGCACTCTGCGCTCTGGTGTTGCGTGCCAATCGCGGGGCCAACGCCAGCAACGAGCCTGAGTGGGAAAAGCTGAGCGTGCAACAGGCGCCTCTGGATACACACCAAGGTGTGTGAGCGCTTCGTTTGTCACCAGCGAGATCCTGCACGTCGACGGCGGTCAGAGCGCAGGCCATTGATTGACAGAATGCTCATCACCGGCACATGCCGGTGATGAGCAGATTCCCTGTGGAGTCTGGTTTTTTAGAAGTCGAATGCGCTGCGATAGGCATAAACACCTGGTCCGCCGCCTGTGAACAGGAACAGTAGGTTAGCCCCCTCGATGAAATCTCCCGCCGCTATGTCATGAAGCATGCCGGCAAAGGCTTTTGCAGAGTAAACCGGATCAAGCAAGATACCTTCGGCCTGAGCTAGGGATGCAATTGCCTTAAGAGCCTCAGCCGTCGGAATCCCATAGCCTTCTCCCCGGTGATTCCCATCTACATCGATTTGATTGGGCGCGATCTCTGAGGACCCGACCAATGCCAGCGCGTCGTTAGCGAGCTTTAAGGTTTGCTGCACCGCCTGTTCTTGGTCTCCCAACACTGTATAGGATCGAATGATCGTCGGGGAGCGTCCACGCGTGACGAAACCTGCGGCTAGACCCGCATGAGTTCCCGAGCTGCCGTTAGGCAGAAGAATCTTCTCGAAGCGGATGTCGTTATCCCGTTCATACTGCATTATCTCGTCACTGCATTTGGCGTAACCCAGCGCGCCAAGAGGTGACGATCCCCCCATAGGGATCAGGTAGGGTTTCTTGCCCTCTTCTTTGAGCAGCTGGATTCTTTTATCTGCGAATTCGGCTGCCTTCTCCCCTAGCGGAAGTACATGGAGCTTGGCGCCATAGATCTGATCAAGCAGCACATTGCCGTTGCTTTCGTATTCTGCATCATGCCGCGGCACCACCCTGCCGAGGACCAGTTCGCAGTCCAAGCCGAATCGCGCAGCAGCAGCGGCAGTAAGTCGTGCGTGGTTGGATTGGAGTCCGCCAGTCGTGACGATTGTGTCGCATCCTTGTGCAATCGCCTCACCTAACAGGAACTCAAGCTTGCGAAGCTTGTTGCCACCCCCGGCGAATGCCATATGATCGTCACGTTTGATGTAAAGATTGACTCGCTTGATACCCAGTCGCAGTTCAAGCTTTTGTAGCCGCTGAATCGGAGTGGCCACCTCGATGAGCGCCACTTTCTCGAAAGCGTCCAGTACATCCTTTTGAGCATCCCTCATTGATATGTGCTCCGGTTGGTATTTCACTTTGATAGCGATCCAGCCCCCACAAAATCAATCCCCGGAAACCTGGGAAAGTGCCGGGCGATCGGACTGCGGCTTGAGATGCAAAGCGCATCTTTGTAATTCAACGTACTGTGAGACACCGCAACGGTGACACTGCCGACTGGCAATTGTCATCGGATAGCTCTCGGTCCCTCGCCGATCGTAGCGCTCGACTCACGGGGTGCAAGCGCATTGATCACGGCGGCCGCAGTTGACAGCAGGATGCCAACAGCGGCAAGGCCGATCCAGCCGGCCCGGTGCACGCCATAATTCCCCAATGCGGCGCCGATCGCTCCCCCCAGAAAATACGACCCCATGAATATGGTATTGAGTCGGCTTCTGGCCTCGCTCCTCAGAGTGAATACGCGTGCCTGGTTGGCAACCAGCCCTGCACGATTGCCCATGTCGAGCAGCACCATGCCGAGGATCAGCCACCCAAGATCTCGCCCGCTCGCTGCAATGCAGGCGAAACCCAGGACGAGGGTCATTGCGCCGGCGAGGACCATGGTGCGTGCGCCCACGCGATCGGTCAGCGCGCCAATATGAGGTGACGCGACGATGCCCAGCAGCGCGACCAGCCCAAACAGACCAATGGTGGCGGAGTCGAGTCCGTATGGAGGTTGTGCCAGTAGCGCGGCAAGCGAAGCCCACAGTGCACTGAATGCGGCGAACATCAGCAGGCCGCTCGCCGCGCAGTAACGCAGCACGCCTTCTTGTTTGACCAGGCTGCCTAACGAACCCAGGAGCTGCCCGTATCTTATCGTCTGCAGGCTGCTGGTGGCGGGCAGGCGCTTGGCAACGATGACCAGCAGCAGGACATCGCTGAGCGAGGCCAGCACGAACACGGCTTTCCACCCGGCATGTGCGCCGGCGAAGCCACCGAGCATGCGCGCCAGTAAAAGACCTGCCGAGAGGCCGCTGAGCAGGCTCCCGACGATGCGACCTCGCTCAACTGGAGTGGCCAACCCCGACAGACAGGGGATGATGAGCTGCGCAGTGATCGCTGTCACGCCGACAAGAAAGCTGCTCACGCACAGCATTGTGAAAGTCGGCGCTACAGCGCAAAGAAGTAAGGCAACGGCATTCCCCGCGATGGCCAGCAGCGCGAGTTGGCGTGGTTGTCGACAATCGGCGAGCGGCACGATAAACAGCAGGCCTAGCGCATAGCCAAGCTGCGTCAGCGTGGCGATCAGGCCGGCCTGTGTCGGCGCCAGGCCAAAGGACGCGGCCATCTGGGGCAGAAGCGGCTGGTGGTAGTAGATGGTCGAGACCGCCAGCGCGCAGCACAGGGCCATAAGCGTGACAAGGCGGCTGGAAACTCCCATTGGCGATGCGCAAGAGGCAGACATGACGCAGCCCCTTTACTGTTGCTGCAAAGTCTGCACGAGCCCGCGGGTGTCGACGATGCTGTGCGCAAACGTCGGCCCGTTCAGCTCGTGCGCCGCGTGCATCATTTCCTTGCTGAAGGCGGCTGTCGCATCGCGTACCAGCGTGACGTGATAACCCAACTCCATGGCGAAGCGTGCGGTCGATTCGATGCAGGTGTTCGCCAGCAGGCCGACGATGATCACGTGTGTGATGCCTCGCTGCTTGAGCTGGAAGTCGAGGTCGGTATTGGCGAACCCGCTTTGTCCCCAGTGTTCCTGGATGATGATGTCGCCCTCCTGTGGCACGAAGTCAGGATGCCATTCGCCGCCCCAGGAACCCTTGGCAAAGGTGTGACGTTCCTGGATCAGGCGTTGGGTGGGATTGGGGTGATCCCAGCGGGTGTAGTCGCCGGGCTGCCAGCGCCGATGAGGTACGTAGTACACCTGAATTGCTTGTGCTCGCGCGGCGGCAACGGTCGTGCGCAGGTTGTCGAGCAGTCGAACTTCATCCGCGACGCTTCTGAGCATGGAATAAAGCTTGCCGCCATCGGACAGGAAGTCGTTGTAGGGATCGACCAGCAGCAGAGCGGTCCGCTCCGAGGCATACACAGGATGGGTCATGATGGTGCTCCAGATGAAAGGAGAGGCGATCTAGGACGTTTGCTATACCGACAAATGCCGCGCTGCGACAGCGCAAGCCGAATAGTCTTCATATTAACTATGATAATCATAGTGTCAACGGGGATGAGGCTTTGAGCGCTAATCCATGCGACATGGTTAACCTGGCTGCGTTACTATGAAAACAATAGTTTCTACGGAGAAAACAGCGTGATGCCGAGGCTGGACGTGACAAGCGATACGGTGTGCCCGGTGGCACGCTCGATGGATTTGGTGGGCGACAAATGGACCATTTTGGTCCTGCGTGAGCTCTACATGGGCGCGACACGCTTCGAGGAAATGCAGATCCAGACCACCGCTACGCCCCAGATGTTGACTTCGCGCCTCAAAGCGCTGGAGGCGAATGGCCTGGTCGAACGCCGGCCCTACAGCGAGAAGCCGCTGCGCTACGAATATCATCTGACCGACAAGGGCTGGGACTTCTATCCTGTGATTTACGCGCTGCGCGCCTGGGGCGAGAAGTGGTGCAAGAACCCGGATGAGGGGTTGGCCGTGCATTTCGTGCACCGCGCCTGCGGCCATGATGTGGGTGTGGCCAGCGTTTGTCCTCACTGCGGCGACGCTGTGGAACGCAAGGACCTGGAAGCGCTGGTCAGCGATCGTTTCATTGCCGAACGCGAGTCTCGCCGAGAAGCCTTCAAGCGGAAGTAGCTGAGGCTAAGACGAGCAACGACGTCGTTCCTGGAGCGGCGGTGTAAGCTGCAAACGTCTACTGGGTATAGATCACTACCCCGATCCAGTCGACGACGCTGTAGTGGCCTGGCTCGCGCTATATTCGCGTGCGAATTCGATGAAGGCTTTCAATGCCGCTGGCACCTGCCGCCGGCTTGGGTAATACAGATGCAGCCCCGGATAGTAGGGGCACCAGTCGCCCAGAACCTGCTGCAGATCGCCTCGCTCCAGATGTTCCTTGACCATGTCCTCGAACACATAGGCCAGGCCGATTGCTTGCAAGGCAGGCGCCAGCATCAGGCTGACATCACCCAGTATCAACGGGCCTTGGACGTCGACCTCCAGTTGGACACCTCCCCGCTCGAACTCCCAACGGTAAAGCGCGCCACTGGGAAAACGGTGTCCGATACAAGGTAGTTTTTTCAGGTCTTGTGGATGTTGCGGAATGAAATGGCGTTCGAAGAACTCGGGCGAACCGACCACCACCGAGCGCAGATAAGGACCAATGGGCAATGAGACCATATCGGCCTGTAACCGCTCACCCAGGCGTACACCGGCATCGAAACCGGTACCCACCATATCCACCAAGGCATCGTCGCTGAGAATTTCGAGGCGTACGTCCGGGTACGCAACCAGGAAACGCTGGGCCAGTGGCAGCAGCGCAAGTTCCGCTGCGGCGCGTCCGGCGGTGATGCGCAGATTGCCAGACGGTTTGTCGCGGAAATTATTGAGATCTTCCAAGGCGTCGGCGATGTCACGGAAGGCCGGTTGCAGCCGCTGGTAAAGGCGCTCCCCGGCCTCGGTAAGGGCGACGCTGCGGGTGGTGCGGTTGAACAACCGCACATCCAGGCGGGTTTCCAGGGCCCGCAGCGCATGGCTCAGGGCCGAAGGTGTAAGACCCAATTCGACTGCCGCACGACTGAAATTCAGATGGCGGGCGATGCACAGGAAGAGCGACAGATCGGCGGTACTGGCTGGCTTCATTAATGAAAATTACTCAAAGGCTCATGCGATATTCATGGGATTATCACAGTAAATCAAAAATCTTAAAGTTCGCTCAACTCATCGAGAAGGCCCCGCACGGTGCAGGGTCGGATACAGGAGGAGTTGACATGCGTACTTGGCTCATTACCGGCGCTTCCCGTGGTTTCGGCACCCTGATCGTCCAGCAGGCCCTCGCGGCAGGCGATACAGTCATCGCAACGGCGCGTAAACCGGAGGACATCGAGGCCCGTCTTGGTCAGCACCCGAACCTGCTGGCCGTGCGCCTGGACGTGACCCGCGAAGAAGAGGCTTACGCAGCGGTCGCTGCTGGCATCGAGCGCTTTGGGCAAATCGACGTGCTGGTCAACAATGCCGGATTCGGCGTGCTCGGCGCGGTCGAAGAAACCAGCGCCAGCGAAACCGAGCGGTTGTTCGCCACCAACGTCTTCGGTGTACTGAATGTCACTCGTGCGGTATTGCCCCATATGCGCCGGCAGCGCAGTGGTCATGTGATCAACATCTCGTCGCTCGGCGGCTACCAGGCTTATATGGGCTGGGGCGTGTATGGCTCGACCAAGTTCGCCGTCGAAGGCATCAGCGAAGCGATGCATCAGGAGCTGGCCCCCATGGGTATCAAGGTGACTGTGGTCGAACCAGGCTTTTTCCGCACCGACTTCCTGGATGAGCAGTCCCTGGTGAAAACGGCTCTGGAACTGCCGGATTACGCCTCCACCGTCGGTGTCATGCGCAATTATGCCGAAGCGGCCAACCATACCCAGCCGGGCAACCCTGCAAAGCTGGCCGAAGCCCTGATGACCTTGGCCAACGCGGCCAACCCGCCGTTGCGTCTGGCCTTGGGCAGTGATGCCGTCGCGCGTATCGAGGCCAAGCACAGCGCGGTCGAGCAGGAGCTGGCACGGTGGCGAGCGCTGTCCCTGTCCACTGACTTTGCCTCGTAACCTTCGTTGAGCCACTGAACCTGAACCGGGCGCGTCGGTTCAGGTTTTTTTGTGTGGCTTCCACCCAGGCGATAGGAGGTCAAAATCTGGGGTATAGTTACTTGCATAATGAAAGTTACTGGCGGATAGTGGGCTCATCCAAGCATGAAGCCCAAGGTCAACGCCATGAAAAAAGCCAGCTTTCAACCCATGCCCTGCCCTGTAGCCCGAGCGCTGGAACACATCGGTGATGGCTGGAGCCTGTTGGTTCTGCGCGATGCGTTCTATGGCTTGCGTCGGTTCGATGAGTTCCAGCGCAGCCTGAGCATCGCCACCAACACGCTTACTCGTCGGCTGACCGACTTGGTCACCGCCGGCTTGCTCGAGCGACGACCCTACCAGAGCAACCCGCCACGCTTCGAGTACCTGCTCACCGAGGCCGGGCGTGACTTGCGGCCTGTGATCCTGACGCTGATGGCCTGGGGCGCAAAGCACGCCGAGGGCTCGAAGAAGGTCTACCTTGCCGATGAACTCACCGGCGAGCCCGTCGAGTTGGCATTGATGGACGCCAACACCGGGAAACGCATCACCGTGGATGAACACCGTCTACGCATCTCGCCTGACGCCGACGCGCTGACCCACTGGCGCGCCGAAACCGGCCAGGCCTATCGCCAAGGCAACACCTTGGTAAGCCCCTTCCCCACCCAGGCCTCTTCCGAGGATTGACCGTCATGAACGCTCACGTTGGCATGTCTCCCGGCCCAGTGGATGACACCGAAGCCGATACAAGCAAACCCAAGGTTAGAAAAGCCCTCCTTCGGATTACGGTTCTGGCGCTCGCGATCATGGGCGGTGCGGGCTACGCCAACCACTGGTGGAGCAATGGCCGCTTCTTCGAAGACACCGACGATGCCTATGTCGGCGCGGACGTCACCGTGATCAGCGCCAAGGTGCCAGGCTATATCGCCGAGGTCGCGGTGGTGGACAACCAGTTCGTCAAAGCCGGCGATGTGCTGGCCCGAATCGATGCGCGCGACTACGACGCTGCGCTGGCCAAGGCGGACGGTGCAGTCGCCGCGCAACGTGCGCGTCTTGCCAACCTCGATGCCGTCGAACTGCTTCAACAGGCCATCATCAGCCAGGCAAAGGCACAGATCGAGGCACGCAGCGCCGAAGCACAACGTGCGTTGAACGACAGAGTCCGCTACCAAACGCTGGTCAACAGCCAAGCGGTTTCGGTGCAGAGCGCCCAGCGCGTCGAGGCCACTTGGAAAACTGCGCAAGCGGACCGTGCCCATGCCGAGGCAGGTTTGCTGGCGGCCCGTCAGCAACTGGCGGTGATCGACACGCAACGCCAACAGACACGGGCGGCGTTGGCCCAGGCCGAGGCAGACCGGGAACAGGCGCGGCTCAACATCCTTTACACCGAACTGCGCGCCCCGGTGGACGGCTACGTGGGTAACCGCCGAGCCAAGGTCGGCGCCTTCGCCGCGTCGGGCAGCCAGCTGATTTCTGTGGTGCCCGCCCACGGGCTTTGGGTGGACGCCAACTTCAAGGAAGACCAGCTCGCACACATGCAAATCGGCCAGACGGTCAGCGTCACCGCCGATATCCTGCCGGGCCGAACCTTCCATGGCCGCATCGAGAGCATCGCGCCAGCGACCGGCGCGCAGTTCAGCGTGCTTCCCCCTGAGAACGCCACGGGCAACTTCACCAAGATCGTGCAGCGCGTACCGGTACGGGTTCGTCTGGAGGGCAGCGACGCCGACTTTGGTGCCCTGCGCCCAGGCCTTTCGGTGATAGCCGAAGTCGACACCCGGCCCCAAGCGCTGGCGCAAGCGAAACTGGTATCGGCAGCCCAGCCATGAACGGCGCCTTGCCCGTGCTCACTCCCGCACAGAAAGTCACGGCCTTTGCCACCATGTGCGTGGGGATGTTCATCGCCCTGATCGATATCCAGATCGTCTCGGCATCGCTCAAGGACATCGGCGGCGGGCTTTCCGCCGGAGCAGACGACATAGCCTGGGTACAAACGGCCTATCTGATTGCGGAGATCATCGTCATCCCCCTGTCGGGGTGGTTGTCACGGGTGATGAGTACCCGATGGCTTTTCGCGGCTTCGGCGGCAGGCTTCACCCTCACCAGCCTGCTGTGTGCAATGGCCTGGAACATCCAAAGCATGATTGCGTTTCGTGCCCTGCAGGGTTTTCTTGGCGGGTCGATGATCCCGCTGGTGTTCACCACCGCATTCATCTATTTCACTGGCAAGCAGCGGGTGATCGCCGCCTCGGTCATCGGCGCCATCGCATCGCTCGCACCCACCTTGGGCCCAGCGGTCGGGGGCTGGATCACCGATGTGTCGTCCTGGCATTGGCTCTTCTACGTCAACCTGGTTCCTGGTCTGTTCGTCACCATTGCTGTACCGCTGCTGGTCAAGGTCGATCACCCCAACCTGCACTTGCTCAAGGGCGCCGACTACCTGGGCATCGGCTTGATGGCGGTGTTTCTCGGTTGCCTGGAATACACCCTGGAGGAAGGCCCCCGCTGGAACTGGTTCAGCGATGCAACGATCTCGGCCACTGCTTGGGTGGCAGGCATCAGCGGCGTACTGTTCGTCTGGCGCAGCTTGAAGATCGCAGACCCCATCGTTGACTTGCGTGCCCTGCGTGATCGCAACTTCGCCCTGGGCTGCCTGTTTTCCTTCATTACCGGCATCGGTATTTTCGCCACGATCTACCTTACCCCGCTGTTTCTCGGCCATGTGCGTGGCTATGGCGCGTTGGATATTGGCCTGGCGGTGTTCTCCACCGGTGTGTTTCAACTGCTTGCAATACCGGTGTATGCCTTTCTCGCCAACCGTGTAGACCTGCGCTGGATCCTGATGCTGGGGTTGGCCCTGTTTGGCATTTCGATGTGGGATTTTTCGTCGATCACCCATGATTGGGGCGCCAAGGAGCTGCTGCTGCCCCAGGCCATTCGCGGGTTCGCCCAACAGATGGCCGTGCCACCCACCGTGACCCTGACCCTAGGCGCCCTTTCGCCAGCACGCCTCAAGCTCGCCTCGGGCTTGTTCAATCTGATGCGCAACCTGGGCGGCGCGCTCGGTATCGCCGCCTGCGCCACCGTGCTCAACGACCGCACCAACCTGCATTTCCTGCGCCTTGCCGAGCACCTTAACGGTCAAAACGAGACAATGAATGCCTGGCTCGAGCAATGGAGCAGCAACGCCCAGGCTCTCGGCCAGGACAGCCTGGACGCCAGCCACACCGCACTGCGCCAGCTCTGGGCACTGACGTGGCGTGAAGCGCAAACGTTGACCTATGCTGACGCTTTCCTGGTGATCATGGCGTGTTTCGCGTTGGCCACGCTGCTCGTGCCGTTGATGCGAAAGGTACAACCCCCAGCACAACCGTCCGCTGACGCCCATTGACACTCTTCGAAGCGCCCTCTTGCGTCTTTTGTGGGGTACAGGCTTTCAGTTTTTTGCGCTATGCGCAGCAGCGTAGCCCAAACAACAAGAAGCCCGCGTACCTAATTAGTTACGCGGGCTGGGGTGTATCTGAACGCCATCACAGCATCACGAAACCCACTTCGATATTGCCGCGGGTCGCTTTCGAGTACGGGCATATCTGATGCGCCTCAGCTACCAGCTTCTCCTTTTCCTCGGCGGCCAGGCCAGGCAAGCGCACCGTCAGCTGGGCTGCCAGGGCGAAACCTCCATCTGCGGTGTTGCCTAGGGAAACATCGGCATCCACTGCTACATCGTCAGGCAGGCGAATGTTGTACTTCTGCCCCGCGCGGCGCAGAGCACCAATGAAGCAAGCAGACCACCCGATGGCGAACAACTGCTCGGGGTTGGTGCCCGGGCGACCGGAGCCTGGCGGGCTCAGCGGCAGGTCGAGCTCGCCATCGACAGATCGGCCGCGCCCATCGCGGCCACCGGTCGTATGGGTATGGGCGGTGTAGAGGATCGTTGTCAGGGTATTGGGCATGGTAGTTCTCCAAAGGGCATGCTGCCCTCCCCGACCAGGCACACAGGGAGGGCGTTGGCTGCGATCAGTGCTTGGCCTGGCTCAGTTTGCTGCACAGGTGTGCGGAAAATGGGTTGTCGTTGTCCGCGATGGGGGCTTGCGGAACTGCAGGCCTCGTCCAGCTGGGGCCATTTCACGTCCCGCCTGTATCGCCGATGTATCCGAAGGTAGCGGCATTTGTATGCCAGAGCGTCGGACATCGGCGCTGTACACACAGTGATACGGTTCTGTGACTGGACGTTTCCGAAAATGAGGCAGCCCTCGCGAGGGCCACTTCACCTCGTACGGCATGACGAACGTCAGCTGCGGTAGCGTGTCGCGGGAGTTCTCAATGAAAGATTCGGCATCAACGCTTGCCGCGCCGCCTCGTAACGTTCCAGGTCACCCAGGTCGGGCAAGGACGGGATCGTGATGAACTCGCCCAGGTCCAGCCCGGCAAGCGCCGCGTCCACCATATCGTCAGCCTTCATGACGATCTCGCCCGGCAGGTAATCCAGGGGTGTGCCTGCCGCCGCCCAAAAGTCGGTCGCCGTCGCACCAGGCAGTACCACCTGAACCCTAACGTGCTTGTCCGCAAGCTCGTGGTGCAGGGATTGGCTGAATGCCAGCACGAACGCCTTGGTGCCTCCATACACGCCGTTGAGCCGTTCAGGCGCAAGGGCCACGACGGAGGCGATATTGATGAGCGTGCCCTGGCGCGCGACCAAGCCTGGAACCGCGGCATAGGTCAAACGCGTCAACACGTTCACGTTGAGCGTGATCATGTCTTGCATTTTGTCGACGTCCGACTCCAGAAGCGGCTGCGTGGCCCCCACTCCGGCATTGTTCACCAGCAAAGTAATGCTGGCGTCAGTGCGCAGCAGCAGTTCCACTCGGCGCAGGTCATCTGGGTTGCCAAGGTCGGCTGCCACCACTTCGACGGAACGGCCAGTCTCGTCAGTCAGGCGCTTGGCCAAGGCATTCAGACGTTCGCGGTTTCGCGCAACCAGGATCAGGTCATAGCCACGATGGGCCAGACGCTCGGCGTAGAGAGCGCCGATACCGGATGAGGCGCCGGTGATGAGGGCGGTACCAGGATGGGACTGAGTCATGATGCATCTCCAGGGTTGGGGTGGGTCTGGAGAACAGGATGCAGGGGGATGACGGTATCTCAAATGACGTATAAGGTACTGTTTCCGGACACTGGGGAGTAGGCAATGCATCGCATCAGCTATTTGCTGGCAGACGGGTTCCAAGTGCTTTCGCTGGCCACCCAGGCCGCGTTCGAACTGGCCAACATCGCCGCGCAAGACACCTTCTACACCGTCGAGAACTTCTCGCTCGAAGGCGGCAAGGTGCGTTCGTCCCTGGGCTTGGCCCTCGATACCCAACCACTCGAAACGCCCCGCCTGACCGACACCTGGATCATCGTCGGAGTCACCAACCCCTTGGAGGTGCCCACCTCGGCGGCGACCCTGGAGTTCCTTCGCCAGGCGAGCACCCATGCCAGGCGCACCGTGGGCCTGTGCACTGGCGCTTTCATCCTCGCCGAGGCGGGGCTGCTGTCAGGGCGTAGAGCCACGACACACTGGGCATTCGCCCGCGAGATGCAACGGCGCTATCCGGATATCAGCGTCGAGGAAGACCGCATCTATATCGCCGACGGTACCCTCTGGACGTCGGCAGGCATGACCGCAGGGCTCGACCTGGCGCTCGGGCTGGTGGAAAAGGACCTAGGCGCGGACATCGCGCGTTCGGTGGCACGCAAGCTGGTGATGCAGCAGTACCGCTCCGGCGGACAGTCCCAACACTCCGAACTGCTGCACCTCGCCCCCAAGTCCGACCGGATCCAGCGTGCGCTGGACTATGCACGCCAGCATCTGAACCGCCCACTGGGCGTCGAGGAGCTGGCAGAGGTGGTGAACCTGAGCCCGCGTCAGTTCTCTAGGGTCTTCAGCGCCGAAACCGGGCACTCCCCAGCCAAGGCGATCGAGGGACTACGGCTGGAGGCGGCACGCCTGATGATCGAGCAAAGCCGGCATTCCCTGGACGTGGTCGCCCAGGAAACCGGCTTTCGCGACCGTCGTCATATGCGCGAGGTGTTCCTGCGGGGCTTCGGCATACCGCCGCAAGCGATACGCCGGGATGCACGTCGCCCGATGCCCTCTTGAGGTCTCGGTTGTTGGCATTCACAAGCAAGCTTTCAGTTAGAACCGCTCCGCAGGACAAGGCAACTCCCAAGACCGGATTACAGATCCAGCTCACCTCTGATCAACGCCCCGAGCGTCTGGGCAACATCGGGTCGTTGCGCATTCAGCAAGCCCACCGGAGTGCCCTCCAAAAGCGCTTTGGAAGCGTCCAGGTCCTCTCCCATGAGCGCCAGTGGACAGGCAATCTCCATATGCAACCAACGCAGTCGCTTGGCCTGCTGTGGGCTTATCGCTCCCTGCACCACAACCACCAAGGCAGCCGGCTGCAGCGTTGCGCACAACAAAGGCAGCTCTTCAAACGGTTGGCCGCAGGCGAGCACCTCGACGCGCTGTTGCTCGCTACTCAACAACCGGCCAGCGCACAGTAGCTCGAACTCGGCTTGCTCCTGCAGACCTGCCAGTAATACGGGCGGCACCTCAGGCTGGTTCATTTGAAGGCGCATCAACAAGCGGGCGCGCAGGAAACTATCCAGATACAGCCATTGGCTGCGTTCGCCGAAGCCGCCACCTGAAGCCAGATCATGCCAGACCGGCAACAGCACCTCGCGCAAGACAGTCAACTTGGGCAAAACAGTCCACAACTGACCGTGCACGGCTTCCAGCGCCCGTGCATCGAATGCCCGTGCAGCCCGCGCCACGTCATCGCGCCACTGCTGGAAGACGCTGTTCGGCTCCGGGGCTGGCTGATGGTCACCGATGAGCCTTTCGCCGACTTTGCTGATCGGCAGCCCATTGGCTGTCCAGCGCTGGATGTCGCGAATTCGCTGAACGTCCTTGGCCGTGTACAGGCGATGGCCGCCCTCGGTGCGTTGCGGACGGATCAGTCCATGGCGACGTTCCCAGGCACGCAAGGTCACCGGGTTGATGCCAGTCAGGCTGACCACATCGCGCATGGGCAGTAGATCGGTTGAAACGGACTCAGTCATTGCGAGCAGTCATCTGAACGGTGGATTACTCTAAACCTATACAGACCTTCTGCGCCGTGCAACCTTAGGTCATCATGCAGCGAATCGCGCCGTAGCTCTACGCTCGGAAGCTACGCTGCGCTTACCGCACATGAAGATTCGGGTGGGCTGGCTAATGATCAATGCAAAACTGCTGCAACTGATGGTCGAAAACTCCAACGATGGCATCGTCGTCGCCGAGCAAGAGGGCAACGACAGCATCCTCATCTATACCAACCCCGCTTTCGAGCGCCTGACCGGCTATCGAGCGGACGACATTCTTTATCAGGACTGTCGATTCCTCCAGGGCCAGGACCATGACCAGGGCGGCGTCGCCTCGATCCGCGAGGCGATTCGTGCAGGCCAACCTTGCCGCCAGGTCCTTCGCAACTATCGCAAGGACGGCAGCCTGTTCTGGAATGAACTGTCCATCACGCCTGTGCGCAACGAAGCGGACCAGCTGACCTATTACATCGGCATCCAGCGTGACGTCTCGGCCCAGGTCTTCGCCGAGGAACGGGTCCGGGAGCTGGAAGCGGAAGTCGCCGACCTGCGCCGGCAACTGAGCGAGGCCAAGTCCTGATCGAAAAAGCTGTACAGCTATCATTTTGTGTATAGCTTTTATGGCAGGCTTCAGCTATACCTGTACAACAAATCGCGGTTGTACAGGTTTTTCTGGAGCCAAGCATGTCAGCCTATCTGCAGCAATTCGCCGAGCGCTTCACCCACCTCGATGGCAGTCGTCTCCATGGGCTGGAAAAACTGTACACCGACGACATCACCTTTCGTGATCCCTTTCATGAGATTCAAGGGCTTGAGGCCCTGAGGGCCTACTTCGCCCAGCTGTATGGCAACACCCACGACATCCGTTATGTCTTCTGCGGCGTTAATGAAGTGTCGCCCGGCGAAGGCTACCTACGCTGGACCTTGCAGTTTCGCCACCCCCGACTGGCCCGCAACCGGCCTGTCAGCTTGCAAGGATGCAGCTACCTGCGATGGCGTGAACGTGTCCATTTTCACCAGGACTACTTCGATGCCGGTGCCCTGCTCTATGAGCATCTTCCGGTCATGGGCGGCGCGATCCGCTGGCTCAAAGGCAGGTTGGCATGAGCCGCTGCTGGCTGACCGGAGCTAGCAGCGGGCTGGGCGCTGCGCTTGCGCAATGCCTGTTGGAGCAGGGTCATCACGTTGCCCTAGGCGGTCGTCACGAGCAACGCCTTGCCCCTTTGGTGGAGCAGTTTCCCGGGCAGGTTCTGCTGGCTGTCGGCGACGTCGCTGACCCTATCCAGATCGCTCGGATCGCAGCTCAGATCAAGGCTGCCTGGGGAGCGCTGGATTTGGTGATCCTCAATGCGGGCACGTGCGAGTACCTGGAACCTGGCCATTTCGACCCGGCCATGGTCGAGCGCGTGATGCGCACCAACTTTTTGGGCGTCAGCCAGTGCCTGGCCGCTGCCCTGCCCTTGCTTCGCGCTGGCAAACATCCTCATTTGGTGGTGGTGGGCAGCTCGGTTACCTGGCTGGCTTTGCCCCGGGCAGGCGCCTATGGAGCCTCCAAGGCCGCCGTGCGTTATTTGGTGGAGTCTCAACGCATCGACCTGGCCCACGAAGGCATCGATGTCACGTTGGTCAGCCCAGGCTTCATCGACACGCCTCTGACCCGTCGTAACGACTTCCCCATGCCACAGCTGTGGTCAGCCGAACGCGCCGCGCGGCACATCGTCAGGCACCTGCACCGACGTCCGCTGGAGATCAACTTCCCAGGTCTCTTCACCTGGGTGTTGCGTGTGCTGGGTCGACTCCCGCCGCGCGCTCGTCTGGCGCTGGGCCGGCGTCTGGCACGTCATGAACAGGAATGAAACTCCATGCGTATAGCGATCATTGGAAGCGGTATCGCGGGCCTGACCTGTGCCCACCTACTGTCTCGCAGACACGAAATCACGGTGTTCGAGGCCAGCGACTGGGTCGGCGGCCACACCCATACCGTCGATGTGGACTGGTGCGGCGAACGCCATGCAATAGACACCGGCTTCATCGTCTTCAACGACTGGACCTACCCGAACTTCATTCGCTTGCTCGATCAGCTCCAAGTGGCTTCACAGCCAACCGAGATGAGCTTTTCTGTCCATGATCCGCTCACCGGGCTGGAGTACAACGGTCACAACCTGAACACGTTGTTCGCTCAACGCCGTAATCTGATCAGCCCACCGTTCTGGGCGATGCTGCGCGATATCCTGCGTTTCAACCGGCAGGCACTGGACGATCTGGACGCACGGCGGATCGATACCTCCACCACCCTGGGCGCCTACCTCCAGGCTCAAGGCTATGGCCAGCGCTTCATCGAGCACTACATCGTGCCCATGGGGTCGGCGATCTGGTCGATGTCCCGGACGCAGATGCTGGGTTTCCCCCTGCAGTTCTTCGTGCGCTTCTGTCGCAACCACGGCTTGCTCTCGGTCAATCGACGTCCGCAGTGGCGGGTCGTCCAGGGTGGCTCGAGAAGTTACATCGCCCCCCTTTGCCGACCGTTCGCCGAGCGTATTCGCCTGAACTGCAAGGTGCATCGGGTCGGACGCGACGAGGGAGGCGTCACGCTGCTCAGTGCCGCCGGCACCGAACGGTTCGACAGTGTGGTCTTCGCCTGCCACAGCGATCAGGCACTGGCGCTGCTGGAGACCCCCAGCGTTGAAGAGCGCGCTGTGCTGGGCGCCATCGGCTATGCGCAGAACGACGTGGTACTGCACACCGATCAGCGCCTGCTGCCACAACGAAAGAAGGCCTGGGCCAGTTGGAACTATCGACTGGGTGGCCGCGCGCATGCCCCAGCTGCGGTGACCTACAACATGAACATCCTGCAAGGTATCCAGGCACCGGTGACGTTCTGTGTAAGCCTCAACCAGACCGCGCTCATCGACCCTGCACAGATCATCGCCCGCTTCTGCTACGCCCACCCGCAGTACAGCCTCGCAGCGTCAGAAGCCCAGACGCGCCAGGCACGACTTCAAGGCTATAAGCACAGCTATTTCTGCGGCGCTTACTGGGGCAACGGCTTTCACGAAGACGGTGTGGTCAGCGCGCTGCAGGTGGCCCGGCACTTTGGAGAAACACTGTGAACAGTGGTCTTTGCCTGGGTTGGCTCAGTCATCGTCGACTGTCCCCGCGGTACCACGCGTTCCGCTACCGCATCGGCATGTTCTATCTGGACCTGGATGAACAAGCCTGGCTGATGAGCCTATCCCGTTGGCTGGGTAGCAGACGACTGTCGCCGCTGAACTGGCGCCAGACCGACTACCTGCCAGCGCTGACCCGCCAGGGGGAGCCGCTGGCCGAGGCTGCCCGCTTGCTCGTTGAACAGGCAACGGGGCACAGGCCCGAAGGCCCGGTCCATTTGCTGACCCAATTGCGCTGCTGGGGGCTGTCGTTCAATCCGGTGAGTTTCTATTTCTGCCACGACCGCCATGGACACCTGACGGCGATCCTACTGGAGGTGCGCAACACCCCATGGCATGAGCGGTTTCACTATGTCCTGCCGGTGCAAGGCCGCCTGGACAGGCCTTTCTCCATGGCCAAGGCCTTTCATGTATCGCCGTTCATGCCCCTGGACATGGACTACCGACTGAAGTTGTCCCTGAACCTCAAGTCGGTGCGCATCCACATGGAGAACTGGCAAGGCTGCCAAAAGGTGTTCGAAGCCGATTTGGCCTTGCAGCGCCAACCGCTGGATCGCAGAGCGTTGCATCGATACCTGCTGAGCTTTCCCTGGATGAGCCTGCGCACCGTCTCGGCCATCTATTGGCAAGCCCTGCGCCTTTTGTTCAAGCGCACTCCCATCCATGACCACACCGCCAGCCGGGGCAGCCTGGCACTCGGCCAACCTTGCGAGGACCCTGATCATGTCGAATCCCACCCTGAGCGTTAGCAAGACCACGGTCCTGGCACCCTTGCTTGGCGCATTGGCCCGAACGGTCGTGCTCGCACAATTGGGCAAACTCCGTCACGGCCATCTCCGGCTGCTCAGCCATGGACAGCAATGGAGCTTCGGAGAGGCCAGCAGCCCCTTGCAGGCTGAAGTGGAAGTGCTCGATGACGCAACCTGGAGCCTGATCGCCGGTAACGGCTCGATCGGCGCGGGCGAAGCTTATATCCATGGGTATTGGCGCAGCCCGGATCTTGCGCGGGTGACCCGCCTGTTCGTGGCCAACCTGGACGTGCTAGACGCTCTCGAAGGCGGGCTTGCGCGGTTAGGGCGACCTGCCCTGCGGCTACTGCACCGATTGAACCGTAACAGCAGACGAGGAGCCCGGCGCAACATCCTCGCCCACTACGACCTGGGCAATGCCCTGTTCGAACAATTGCTGGACCCGACCATGATGTATTCGGCCGCCCAGTTCGAATACCCCGAGCAACCCCTGGAGCAGGCCCAGTTGCACAAGCTCGAGCGCATCTGCCAGAAACTGGAGTTGCGTGCACAGGATCATCTGCTGGAGATCGGCTGTGGCTGGGGCAGCCTGGCCATCTACGCCGCCACTCATTTCGGCTGCCGTGTCACTACCACAACCTTGTCGCAAGCGCAGTATGCCTATACGCAAGCACGCGTGCGGGCCCTCGGACTGGAACAACAGATCACAGTCCTGTGCGATGACTATCGCGACCTCAAAGGCACTTTCGACAAGCTGGTGTCCATCGAAATGATCGAAGCGGTCGGTCACCGCTACCTCCCGGTTTATTTCCGCCAGTGCGCCGCGTTACTCAAGCCCGACGGGTTGATGCTGTTGCAGGCAATCACCATCCGTGACCAGCGCTACGCCCAGGCTCGGCGCTCGGTGGACTTCATCCAGCGTTACATCTTTCCCGGCGGCGCCCTTCCCTCGCTGAGCGTGCTGCTGGACACCGCCAGCCGCCAGACTGCGCTTAACCTCGTACACTTGGAAGACTTTGGCCTGGATTACGCCCGAACCCTTGAGCACTGGCGCGACAACCTGCGCAAAAGTCGAACGCTGCTGGCCGACCAGGGCTATGACGATACGTTCCAGCGCCTGTGGGAGTTCTATCTGTGTTATTGCCAGGGTGGCTTCGAGGAACGGGCCATCGGCGTAGCGCAGTTGTTGTGGGCGGCGCCTCAGGCCCGACGTGCGCCCTTGCCCGCACTTCGATGATCAAGCGCTACGGGGTGATCGCCAATGCCCTATGGTTGCAGGCCGGCTGGTGGGCTTGCGTACTGGGCGCCAAGGCCCCTGGGTGGTTGCTGGTGGTGCCCATCGGCCTGGCCATTCACCTGTACCTGTGCCCGGACTTCAGGGCAGAGGTCAGAGCCGTAGCACGCACAGCGCTGGCTGGCAGTGTGCTCGATAGCGTATTGGGCGCAATGGGTGTGTTCAGGTTCGACGCATGGCCGCTCCCGCTGTGGCTGGTGTTGCTATGGCTGGTGTTGGCCAGCGGCTTGCGACACAGCCTGGCGTGGGCGGGCTGGCCTTTCTGGCGCGGTGCGCTGGCCGGTGCGCTAACAGGTCCTTTAGCCTATCTGGGCGGAGCCCGCCTGGCCGAAGTCAGCTTGCCGCTGGGCCCGCTGGCAACAGGCCTTTTACTGGTACCGGTGTGGGCGCTGGCCCTACCGCTGCTGGTACGCATCGCGGCGTGGCGCTGACCGACGGCATCGCTGGGAGCAGTATCGCACCTGCTCCCAGCATCGGGCCCAACGCTTGCGCCAGTTGAAAGGCCGGCCACAGACTACGCAGACCTTGCTTGGCAACAAACGCTTGTTCACAGGCAGTCCCCCGCATCGAGACGCGTCAGTAACGCCTGACCACGGCGCCATACAGCCTCGCGCCGCGCCGGTGCCATGCCATCGAGGTTCCGATAGACCAGCGCCAGGCGAGGGTTATGCGCGAGCTGCGCGCGGTGACGGATGAGAAAGTGCCAGTACAACGCATTGAATGGGCAGGCATCGGCTTCTGTCGCCTGCTCGACCTTGTAGCTGCAGGCCTTGCAATGATTGGACATCCGCTGGATGTAACGACCACTGGCACAGTACGGTTTGGACCCCAGGTAACCACCATCGGCATGCATCACCATGCCCAGTGTGTTGGGCAGCTCGACCCAGTCGAACGCGTCCAGGTACACCGATAGGTACCACTGGCAAATGGCTGCCGGCGCGATGCCCGCGAGCAAGGCGAAGTTGCCGGTCACCATCAGGCGCTGGATGTGGTGCGCATAGCCCAACTTCAGGGTCTGTTCGATGACCTGCGCCATGCACCGCATGCGGGTGCGTCCGGTCCAGTAGAAGTCCGGCAGCGGCCGGGTGTTGTGCAAATGGTTGAGCTCAGCGTACGCCGGCATGCGTAACCAATAGATGCCACGTACATATTCGCGCCAGCCGATCAACTGCCTGATGAAGCCTTCGGCGGCGTTCAACGGCACCCGCCCCTCCCGCCACGCGGCGACCACGTCTTCGCACACACGCCGCACATCCAGCAATCCGATATTCAGGGCTGCGCTGATGCGGGCATGGAACAGGTAGGGTTCGCCCTCGGCCATGGCGTCTTGATAGTCCCCAAAGGCCGCCAGGCCGTAGTCCAGAAAATGGCGCCACAGCTGTTGCGCCTGGTCATGGGTCACGGGGTAGTCGAAGCCGTCCACGGCGCCGTAATGGTCACTGAAGTGTTGGCGAACCAAGGCCACGACCGCCGAAGTGATGGCGTCCTGCTCGAAGTGGGCCGGAAACGGCCCGCGCAATCCCCGAGGCAATGGCTTGCGATTGTCACCATCGAAATTCCAAGCGCCTCCAGTAGGGCTGCCGTCTGGCTCCAAGAGCAAGCCGCAGCGTTTGCGCATCCCCCGGTAGAAATGCTCCATGCGCAGTCCAGTTCGCCCTCGAGCCCAGCGCGCGAACGCTTCGCGCGAGCAGAGAAAGCGGGTGTCGCGGTGCCACACCAGCGGCAGCTGAGCATCCCGTAGCGCCTGTTCCAGGCGCCATTCTCCGCACTCGGTCACATGTATTTGCGTAGCGCCCAATGATTGTCGCCAACGTTGCAGCTCACCGACGATGGTCCCGCTGTTGTCAGCCGCATCGAAGGCCACGTAATGCACTTGCCAGCCTCGCGCTCGCAAAGCGAGCGCAAAATGGCGCATGGCACTGAAGATGAGCACGATTTTTTGCGGGTGATGCGGCACGTAGCGAGCCTCCTGCGCCACTTCCGCCATCAGGATCGCATCGTGGGCAGGGTCCAGCGCGGCGAGGCTGGCCAGGTCGAATGACAGCTGATCACCCAGTACCAGCCCCAGGCGCACCTTCCTGGCTACCACTGGCTGGCCAAGGTCAGCGGCATCCGCAACGGCGCGACGGGGCCGTCCCTTTGTCCGCACATTTCATCATGTACCACCTGCTGCACCAGCATGCACGGCACCGGCGGCAGGTTGGCCAGAAGCTCGCGCAGCTCAGTGGTAGAACGCAATCGAATGGCCTGCCCGCGCTCATCGCTCAGGGTGACCGGGCTGGTCCCGGTCATCGTGCGCAGGACATAGAACCCGCCTTCGAGCGACAGCAGCTCAAGTGACTCGACCTCGCCGGCCGATACCCGCTGGGAGAGTGTGTTCAGGTTCATGGTGTGCCCTCCGGCAGACGGCGGAAGAACAGCGTGATCTGGCCGATCTCCACGCCCAGTTTGCTCATGCTCGAGCGGTTGATGAGGGTGTCGTCATCTATCAGGTACATCCAGTCGTCCAGGTCAACCTTCCAGTGCCTTCCATCGACCGGCAGATCGAGCTGGTAACGCCATCTCAGGGCGTTGCCCGCTACTTCTCCACGGGCTTGCCCGATCACATCCCCGGCTGTTCCGCGCCAACGACCAGGGCCGTCCGGCACCAATGTCCAGGTTCGTTGCTGACGTGTGCCGTCGCTGTAGAGAAAGTGCTCGTCTAGGATCAAGCGCTCGCCTTCCCGACGGCTGTCGATACGCACTACAAAGCGCTTGACCACCTCTCCGGAGCGCTTCTGGAACATTCCCCAAGCCTGTACCGGCCGCGAGAAGAAAGCCGCCAGGTCAAGGCGGGGCTGCTCAGCGGCATACCGCTCGACCCCGACGTTGCCACAACTGCCCAGCAGCAGGCAGGCGCTCAGCAATAGCGCTTTGTACATGTTCAGTTTCCTCGGTCGTCATCGGCCAGGCCGAGCAGGCGCTGGCGCAATTGTGGATCCCGGGCTCGCGGATCCAGCCAGATCGCGAAGAACGCCCGGGCGAACGCTGGATCGGCGACCTCACGAGCGAGCCGTCCGTCGACATAGAAGCGGCAGCCCTCCTGTGGCAAGTACACCCCCGTGATGCGCATGCCCGGACGTACATCCACGAAGGCCGCTGCCATGGTGTCGGACCAGGCGCTGATCTGCCGGTCTGTCAAACTGCCGCCTCCCAGGCGCCGCATTTCCTGAAGGCTGGCCTGCACCAGCGTGTCCCGGGATAGAGAGCGGTGATAGGTCAATTCAAGGGCGAAGGGCTGGCTCCAGTCCTGCACCGGTCCGGCGGCCCACAACCGAGCGCTGTACAGGCGCAGACCGAACCAGGTGAATTCCCCCTCGCCGAGCCGCTGCGCGGCTGGCAACGCAGCCCGCCAGTCCGCAGAGACCGACGGCATCGTGCCGAGCAGCAAACAGAGACAGACCATCCGAACCAGGTATGCCATGACGAGCCTGTGTGCGCCATAAATCTATACAAAGGCTAGCTTCTTGTACAACTTAAATCAAACGTTGTATAGATTTTAAAAATCCCGCGGTAGATCCATATGTCCGCTCTGCCCCTTTGCAACAGGTGTCCTTGACCTTCAGAATGCGGCCCTTAGCGCACCGAGAAGGAAGCCTTCATGTTGTACGTAGTCATGCTCGGAGGTCGCCACCCACACGCCAGCATCGAGGTGCACGATGTGGTGTTCGCCCAGGCGCAGACCCTGGAGCAGACCTACCCGCAATTGCGCCAAGGCTGGTTCGGTAGCCGTGAGGGCCTGCATATCGACGGCTGGCTGGAAGTCGATGGCATCGATGCCTACCGCGTCGAGTTCAGCCACATGGCGCCTGGGCCAGACGACCCAAGGCTGTTTTTCATCAACCTCGGCGGCTATGAGCCAGCGGTCTTCGGTGAAGCGCACCGCTACCTTCTGGTCGTCGCTCGGAACAAGCAACAGGCAAGGCAACTGGGCAAGCAGCGCCTGCACGCCCACTGGCTCAAGCCTCACACCGACGCAGTACTCGAGGTGGATGACTGCCTGCCGATCGACTGTGTGGATGGCCGTTACGTGCACCTGGTCGAAGGTGCGCACAGCGGGATCAGTCAATACAGCGACTATCTGCTGCTCTGAAGCCACCTGCCTGACCCTGCCTCTACAAAGCGATACATAAAGACCGATCCCAGACACATCTGAGATAAACACCTCGGACACCATGGCTCCGGACCGCGGTGGCACCCTGCACGCCGCCCCTACGACGGAGTTTGCCATGCACCTTCATGCTCAACCTGCCAGCCTGCATGGCTGGCGTCTGTTCAGTGTGTTGTCTGTTTCGGTTCTGATCATCACGGCATTGGCGCTGATGGCTCAATCGCCTCTGGTGGAGGCGTTGCGCAGTGCGATCCGGGTGACCGCGCGCACATCGTTCCTGTTGTTTCTGGCGACGTTCCTGGCCTCCTCGCTAGCGACCCTGGTGCCCAGTGCCTTCACGCGCGGGCTACTGCGCGAGCGACGGTTTCTCGGATTGGCTTTCGCCTTTTCCCACGCGGTGCATGCGGTGCTGATCATTGTGTACGCCAACTCGTTCCCCGACACCTTCTGGCAGGGTCGCACGGCCGTGACCAACATCCCCGGCTCGGTCGGCTACTTCTTCATCATCTTGCTGACCCTCACCTCGTTTCCTGCGGCCGTCCGGCTGCTCGGCGCGCGTACCTGGAAGGCGCTGCACAGCACCGGTACGTGGGTGATCGCGGGGGTTTTCGTGCTGTCGTTCTACAAACGCATTCCCATGGGGTCCTGGTATCCGCTGGCATTCGCGCTGATTTTCAGTGCCATCGTCTTCAAGCTCACGGCCAAGTTGGCCACACATCTGCGTCGCAGTGCGCGCACCGAGGTCAGGGCCTGATCGTGTCGGCCAAGCCCTGGCCATCGCCGATGGCACGGAGCAGCCGCTTGGCCGACAGCCCTTCACATGGAAACATTCGGTAATATTTATCCAGCCAATCGGATAGCCTGCCAGGGGCGCTCCATAGTGCCTTTGATAAACTCGCCGCTTTTGCTCGCGAGCCCTGCCGCGTCAAAGAAGTCTCAACGCGATAGGATGTTGTACTGTGTCAACCGATCTGAACCTGGTATTCAAAGCTCCTGCAACCACCGGCGCCCAGGCTGTCGCCGACCGCGGCAAGGCACACGGGGCTTCTACCGGTGTGCAACCGGCCTCGTACCGCGCCGATATCGACGGGCTGCGCGCCGTTGCTGTCCTGCTGGTGCTGATTTTCCATGGTGGGCTGGCGCTGTTCCCTTCCGGGTTCATTGGCGTCGATATTTTCTTCGTGATCTCCGGCTACCTCACCACCTCGATCATCCTGGGCGCGCTAAGCCGGGGTGATTTCAACCTTGGACAGTTCTATGTCAAGCGCCTATGGCGCTTGCAGCCAGCGATACTGGCGCTGTTGATCGTCACGCTCGGCGCGGCCAGCGTGTTGTATCTGCCCAAGGACTTCATCGACTTTCTCAAAAGCGAGAAGTACACCAGCCTGCTGCTGTCCAACCAGTACTTCTCCAAAGCCACCGACGGCTATGCGACCGCCGAGGCGGCGACCCTGCCCTTGCTGCATACCTGGTCGTTGGCCATCGAATGGCAGTGGTACATCTTCTTGCCGCTCGGGTTGATGGCGCTGACGCGCTACCTGGCGCCCCATCGATTGAAAGCCGCTGTCGTGATGCTGACCGTCGTCTTCATGGCTGTCGCGCTGTTCATCGCAAAAACCTCCCCGGATAAAAGCTACTACGCGTTCTTGGCGCGCAGCTTCGAGCTGCTGAT
This sequence comes from Pseudomonas sp. HMSC08G10, assembly GCF_001808425.1. Classification (NCBI taxonomy): domain Bacteria; kingdom Pseudomonadati; phylum Pseudomonadota; class Gammaproteobacteria; order Pseudomonadales; family Pseudomonadaceae; genus Pseudomonas; species Pseudomonas sp. HMSC08G10. The sequence continues at coordinate 152,440 of NZ_KV793307.1, forward strand.
CGGCTCGTGCGCAGCCGTGTTCGGCAACGACCGCCAACGACTCGGCCGTGTCAGTGCCTGCGCACTGGGCCTGGGCGCCCTTGGCGTGCTCCTGTATGGCGCAACGCAATCCATACCGACCACTGCCTATCCAGGCTACCCCGCCATCGCAATCTGCCTGGCAACGGCGGTACTGATCTCGGGCCAGGTTGGCCGGGTGGGCATCACGTCCAGGCTGCTGTCATGGTCACCGCTGGTATTCATCGGGACGATTTCATATTCGCTGTACCTGTGGCACTGGCCTGTCATCGCCATCGTGGAGTACCTGGGCGTTGAAAAGACGCCAGCCATCCTTGCCGGCTACTTCATCGCCTCGTTTGCCCTGGGCATCGCCTCGTACTACCTCATCGAAAAGCCCCTGCGCCGTACCCGGCTGGGTTTTGGCAAATCGCTGTTCATGCTGCTGGTGGTGCCTGCCATCGCGTTTTCGGCGCTGCACTCGGCGGGCAAGTCCGCCGGCGGCTGGATGGAGCGCTTCGGCAGTGGCCCGACGCACATCCTGCCGCGTCTGAAGGCAAGCGAAATACCCAAGCGTGGACCGTGCCTGGGCGGTGCCAGCGACGGCTCCGACAGCAGTTGTGTGCTGGGGCAAGCCAACGCCAGCACCACCGCATTGCTGATGGGCGATTCCTACTCCAACCATTTCTGGGGCTTCATTGACATTTTGGCCAAGGACGCCAACCTCTCCGTCATGGCCCAGGGCAGCCCAGGGTGCCTGGCCCTGCCGGATGTCTATCTCTACGACTGGTGGAAGTACAAGAACACCCTCTACAAGAAGTGCCATGACGCCGCCGCCGAGTACCACAAGCTGATCGCTCGCAGCCACTATGACTACGTGATCATCGGCCTGACTTGGGAAACCTACGCCAACAGCAGCGCCGTGGTGCTGTCGATCGATGACCAACGTTCCCAGGCCCTGTCGCGCGAACGCATGAAGGCCGCGCTGTTCAAGAGCCTCGACATCATCAAGCGCTCCGGCGCCAGGCCCGTGCTGATCAAGAGCAACATCGTCATGCCCGAAGGCGCCAATGACTGCCTGTACCGCAGCATCAAGCTCAGGGGTACGATCGAGGAGCATCATTGCGCGACGAGCGTCGCGCAACCGGAAGAAAACCCCTGGCTTGCGCAGCTGTTCCGGGACGCCAAGCAGACACACCCGGACTTGCTGGTCATCGACCCCAAGGACGTGCAGTGCGTCGATGGCCAGTGCAAGCTGTCGATCGACGGCCTGCCGATCTATCGGGACATCGGCCACATCACCGATTTCGCTTCCACGGCGATGGGCAAGATGTACTTGCAGGCCAAGGGCAATCCCTTTAACGAATCCAACCCTTGATGCCGGGCGGGCAGCCGCTTCGCCGGACTGCCCCGCCATGAACAGCCAAGCGCTAGAGGCCCAGTTCACTCAAGCCTGGATGGTCGTCCGGGCGTCTCCCCAACGGCCAGTGGTACTTGCGCTCCTGCTCGGTGATGGGCAGGTCATTGATACTGGCATAGCGCCGCTGCATCAGGCCGTTCGGGCCGAACTCCCAGTTTTCGTTGCCATAGGAGCGGAACCAATTGCCTGAATCATCGTGCCATTCATAGGCAAAACGCACGGCGATCCGGTTATCGGCGAATGTCCAGAGTTCCTTGATCAGGCGGTAATCCAACTCCCTGCGCCATTTGCGCTCGAGAAACGCCTGAGCCTGGTCGCGCCCTTCGATGAACTCGCTGCGGTTGCGCCAGTAGGTGTCCTCGGTATAGGCCAGCACCACTTTCGCAGGGTCGCGCGTATTCCAACCGTCCTCGGCGCGTCGGACTTTCTCGATGGCGGTTTCCAGAGTGAAAGGCGGCAAGGGTGGGCGTGATGACTCGCTCATTTGATGACCTCCAGAGGCGTTCAGAGGCCTTAAGCTATAGCTCAAATGGGCGACGCGTGGAGCACCGCCTCACACCTGCCCCTCGCCTACTGCCCACAGCGCAATGGCAGACGCTCATAATTCAGCGCCTTATCGCGCGCGGGCAACGCATAGGATGCCTGACATTGCTGGTCGCCCCAGCGAATCGTCAGCCTGCCCTGCTCTTGCTCGACCAAGGCCAACGCCTTGCCGCTCGGGTCGGAGATCGCCAGTTGCTTGCCCTCGGCATCTTCCAGCGCGGCACCGAACGGAATCTTGCCACCTTGGCTGTCGGACAGCTCGAACTGCACGCGGCGCCCGGTCTTGCCGGCGTAACGCGCCAGCACCACGGCGCCGCGCCGGGGTACCAGTTGCTGGGTGGCATTGTCGATCTCGATATCGGCGCCCAGCTCTCGGGTATCCAAGCTGATCCAGTTGACTCGATAGGGCTGTGCGCTCGGGATCACCGCATAACCATTGTGCCCGGTCTCGACGCCGCTGTAGCTGCTGATCTTGGCACCACGCACACCCGGCACCTCCACCAAGGCAAAGGTTTCGCCCACGGTCTGGCCCAGGTTGATACCCCCAGGGTGAGCCACCACCGACCCGGAGACGTTCAGGCTCTGCGAGTCGTAGCCCTTGCCCTGGCTGTAGCCGACGCTGATATCGGCCATCGAGGTCCGCGTGCTGACGTTGGCCGAGGCCGAACGCCCTCCACCCTCGCTGCTGCCCGCCTGCACCGAATAGAACGTGTCGGCGCTTTCGTTGAAGTAGCCATTGATGCCGGCCTGGGTGCTGTTGCCGTTTTTCTGCGAGCTGGTGGTGACGAATGCCCGCGGTGCCCGTGGGCGGCCACCGAGCGGGAACGACACCGACAGGCTGATCTGATTGTCGGAGCTGCCCGCACCGCCGCTCAAATCCTGGGTACGGCTCCAAGTGAGGTTGTAGCTGGTGTCCCCCCAGTTATTGCCATAGCCGGCCGAAAGACTGCGCGAGCCGCCGCGGTTCCAGTAGCGCTGGTCGCTGGCGTTCAGGTACAGGCTGCCCAGCTTTCGATCCGCCCCCAGGCTCTGGTTGATGGTCAGATCTGTGCGGGTCTTGGAGTGCCCCGAACGCAGCAGCGGCCCGCTGCTGAGGTCTTCGATGTGGTTGCTCAGCGTGCGGTAGCCCTCTGTGGAATAGCGGTAGGCCGCCAGGGTGAAACTGGTGGCCGTGCCGGTGAAGGTCTTGGCATACAGGGCGCGCAGGCTGTTGCCCGTCTTGCGCTCGCCCTGGGCCTGGCTGCTGGAATGAGTGACATCCAGCGACACCGCACCCAGCGAGGTATTGCGACCCACGCCGACGGCCAGCGCCTTGTACTGATCGGTGGCCTGCACCCCGACGATGCCGGTCAGGTTGCTGTCTATGCCATAGGCCAGGTTGGCGCTGAGCATCTGCGGTGTGGCCAGCCCTTCGCTGTTGCTGTTGTAGCGACCGGCCGAGACGCTGTATCGCACCTGCCCTTCACGGACCATGATCGGCAAGCTGGAAAACGCCTGCTGGGTCACCCGGCGGCTGCCGTCGGCCTCGATGACGGTGATCTGCAGGTCGCCGTTGGAGCCGCTGGGGTAGATGTCGCTGATCTCGAACGGGCCAGGCGGTACGTTCGTGGTGTACAGCAGGTAATTGTCCTGGCGGATTTCCACGGTCGCGTTGGTCTGCGCCACGCCTCGGATGATCGGCGCGTAGCCGCGCTCGCTGTCAGCGCGCATGCCGTCGTCGGACTCAAGTTTCAGGCCCCTGTAGCGCACGCTGTCGAACAACTGTGCATCGGAGAAGATGTCCCCGGCGCTGAATTGCCCCTTCAGGGCCGTGACATCGTGCTGCAGGTAGCTGCGGTTGCTCTTGAAGGTATCCGGGCGACCGGTGCCGCTGCTGAAGTTGGACTCGTTGCGCAGCCGCCAGCCACCCAGGTTGATGCCATTGCGCAGGCCCAGGTTGGTGTTGTAGCGGGTGTCGGCGTCGCCTGCGTTGCGGCTGGTGCTCATCTGGTAGTTGATGAAAGCCGCTGGCACGCCGTTGTCCCACAACTGCGGATCGACGTAGCCGCGCAGGCCGCGCTGCATGGCGACCTGCGGGACGCTGGTATCCAGGCGCAAGCGGCTGGCATCGAAGCTCACGGAGGCCTGGTCGATCAGCGCAGGCAGGTCCTGGCAGGTCTGGTTGTTGTCCAGGCTCAGCTTGCCCTGGGCCTGCAGCTTGTCCAGGTCGATCCCCAGTTGCCTGAGCAACGCGAGGGTCAGGCACGGCTCCACACGGCCACTGGCCGGGTGACGTTGAAAGTCGATATCCCGTCGCCCGACCAGGACCTGGTTGCTGTACAGATCGACCCGGTAGTTGCCAGGCAGCACACGGGTGCCGGCGAGCAGCAGTTGCAGGTCTACCGACGAAGCCGCGCCCTGCAGGAAAGTGGTATTGAAGGCGAGCAACTGCGGGTCGGCAACTTGCTCGGAAGCGGCATCGGCGTGCACGCAGGCGCTGTGGATGGCCAGAGACAAGGCGGCGAGCTTGAGCGGCGCGGGCGCACGGAAGCGTCCCCGGTTGTCGAACAGCAGAAACATGCGTGGAAACCTTTTTCATCCATGGCAAACACCGGGCACGGCGAAACCGCGCGTGCGTCGGCATGCGCCCAAGGTGCTTGAGGGTGTTACGAAGAAGCGGCGGGCTCGACGGCCTTGGCCTTGCTGGCTCCGCTCGGCATCAACGCCGCGCGATATTCGCTTTGCGCGCCGTAGTCATTGATGCTGCGAAAGGACAGACTCGCCGGTGCGCCGGCCGCAACCTTGGCCAAGGCAAAGGTTCGGGTCTGCCCAGGCGCGATCATCGCCGAATCAGCCGCTAGCGTTCGCTGACCGTTGACCGTGACCGTGATGTCGGCCATCGACACGTGGTACAGGCTTGGATTGCTCACCGACAGGGCCGTGGAGGCGCCCTCATGTGTCAATCGCCAGTCCAGTTCGGTCGGCGCCTGCAACGCATCGCCCGGCAGCCCGGCCGGTCGGAAGAACACCTTGATGCGCTGACGCACGGCCAGTTGCAGCGTGTTGGCCTGTTCGCTGGCTTGCGGAATTTCCTGGACATTGAGCCACACGACCGACTCGCGGTCCTGGGGCAGGCCTGTCCCTTCATACAGGATGCGCAGCAATTGCTGCTGCTTGGCCACGACCCTGGCCAAGGGTGGTGTCACCGCGAACGGGACCGTGCGGTTCAGGCCGTCGTCGCTATCGATCCACGACTGGATCAACACATCCTGGCCACCATTGCGCACGGTCACGTTGGCTTCCTTGTGGGCACCATCGAACACCACGCGCGTGGCGCTCAACGAGATACCGGCCACCGCCGGCGCCGCCAGGAACATGCCCAGCAGGCCCAGGCAGGCAGAGAGTCTGGGAGTCAACATCGCTATCACCCCTTTTGTCTAAGCGGACGGCGAGACCTCGAGGTCTCGCACGTACAGAACCCTGGGTGACGACTTATTCGTACTGCAGGATGAATGGCAGGGTGGCATCACCCCGGCCGGCGGTCGCAGTGCCGGCAGCACCCGTGGTCACGTAGGCGGCGGAGAAGCTCAGGGTGGCGTCGCCGCCAGCGGCGCCGGCGCCGTGCATGCCGCTCTGGATGGTGGCGGTGGTCTTGCTGCTGAGGTCGATCTTCGCCCCGGTGCTGTCGAGCAAGGCGATACCGACGTTCTTGGCTGCGCCACTGCCTGGGGTCAGTGCCAGCACGCCCTTGCCGGTGACGATGCCGGAACCGCCGAGGATGGTCGGGTCGAAGACCATGGACACCTTGGTGCCTTGGTTGCAGTTGACGTTGAGGTTGAACTCCTTGCCGGTAACGCGACCCGAGGCCGGGGCCTCAGCGGTGCCCATGTCCTTGATCGAAATGTTGCCCATGTCCACGGAAATCACGCGATCGGCATTGGCGCCGTCGACCGAGCAGGCGTCGTTGTTGATGACGCCGCTGAAACTGATCTTACCGCTGCCACCTTTTACAGGTGCCGGCGGCTCTTCTGCGAAGGCGCCCATGGAGGTGACGAGCGCCGAGAGTGCGAAGGCGGCGAGGGAATACTTTTTCATATCGATGTCCTAGTTGAAATGTGCTGCAGAAGACTGCCAGACCACATTAATAAACCCGGACACCTATCCCTATAAGACGATCCTGATAAGCCCCGCCGAGGGTCAATTGAACAGACGCCGCTCCAGGCAATAAGCCAATAGTGCCTGGTCATTATCGACTTCAAGTTTGCGCATGGCCGAGACTTTTTGCGCACTGATCGTCTTAGGACTGCGGCTGAGGCTAAGGGCTATATCACCCACGGTTTTACCGGCCACGAACAAGCGCAGCACTTCGCGCTCTTTGAGCGACAGTTTTTCCAGGCGCTGGTCGGTATCCAGGCCAGAGTCGACCACCGACGCTTTGGGCGCCTGAGGGCTCAAGTACGGGCGTTTGCCGCGAATTGCCTTGAGCGCGCGCTCGATTTCAGTGTGCAGGTGATTTTTCTGGATCACGCCCACCACCCCCAATTCGTGCAGGCGTTCGAGAATCATCGAATTGGAAATCATCGTCAGTATCAACACTTGGACAGTGGGATAGTGCCGTTTGAGGTAGTCGATCAACTTCAAGCCGTCGCCATAAGGCGAGTCATCCGGCATGTTGTAATCGGTGATGACCAGATCGACCGGCTGCTGTTGCAATAACGCGATCAATGCGCTGGAACTTATCGCTTCTCCGACCACGCAAAAATGCGGGTCGCGCTCGACCAACTCCCGTACGCCAAACAGCACGATGGGATGATCGTCGGCAATGATGACCTTGAGTTTTTCCATATGACCTCAGGCGGGGTGAATGAACAGTTTGGGTAATGTTACTTGAGCGCGTCGATCATTGCCGCCAGTCGCTGTATTACCCGTCGCACTTGTTCGCGCATGGACTCATCGAATACCTGGTCGACCAGCTGGACTTCAAGCACAGTGCAGTACTGCGCCAGGCTGGCCGACTGCACCGCGCCCAGCGCGCCGGCGATGCTGTGCAATTGCCGACCCAGGGCTTGTGCATCGTCCTGCTCCAGAGCCGCCTGCAGTGTCTGGATGTCCTGGGTCATGGTCTGGATGAACAGGGTACGCATGGCCGGTGAAAGCTTCGGTGGCGCGTCTTCGTCTTGTGCCAGCGTGGTGGCGGCTGGCTGCGGCGACGGCTCCTGCGTATCACCCTGCCAGTTCGGCCGGCACAACTTGAGCAGTTGGTTGCGCAAGGTCTGCAAGCTCAGCGGCTTGACGATCCAGGCACTCATCCCCACCTCCAGGCAACGCGCTCCTTCCTCACGCATCGCGTTGGCGGTGACGCCGATGATTGGCAGCACAAGGTCCTGCTCACGCAATGCGGTGGCCAGCTCATAGCCATTGATGATCGGCATGTTCACATCGGTCAGCACCAGGTCGAACACGTCGGGCTGCCAAAGCTGCAGGGCTTGTTCGCCATTGCGCGCCACCACCACGCTGCAGCCCAGCGCCTCGAGCTGCTCTTTGAGGATCGCTTGGTTGATGGGATTGTCCTCGGCCACCAGGATGTGCAGGCGCAGATCGTTGGCGGTGCCCGCCAGACGATGTTCGGCAGGCTCCTCATGGCCCTGGCTGATCCGAACTACCGCCCGGGCGATGGCCTGCACATCGTGCATGCTCAAGTCCCAATCGCCGCGCCCTTCTTGCGCCGAGTCCGTACCATGGCAACAAATGCGCGGCCCCGGCCAGGCGGGCGCCGTGTCATCGGGCAACACATCGACCAGCACCGCTCGGGACTGGGCTGCGGCGGGCGTCGAGGACGCCAGATGCGCCGGCAGCCCAAGGCGGTTGAGCCAGTCGCAGTAGTGTTGGGCCAGCTCAGGGATAGGCGCCCGAACGAGCACCGGCAGTGCAGACGGCTCTCCCTCAGCAGGCACAGGCAAGGCATCCGCCACCACCGGCAAGGTAAGGCGCAGCATGAAACTGCTGCCCAGGCCAGGCTCGCTGACCACCTTCATCTGCCCGCCCATCATCTCGCTCAGCCACCCACAAATCGGCAGGCCCAGCCCTGCGCCGCCCTCGTTGGAGGCTTCGTGCACTTGGTAGAACAGCTCGAACAGCCTGGCCTGCTGCGACTCGGACAAGCCGATGCCGGTATCGGCGACCTGCCATTCGAGGTGCACCTGGCCATCGGCGCAACTGAGCACTCGCGTGCGCAGCACCACCCGGCCACTGTCAGTGAACTTGATGGCATTGCTCAGCAGATTGTTGAGGATCTGCCGGATCCGGATCGGGTCGCCGACCAGCCGCAGTGGCAGCCTGGCATCGGTGCAGCCATAGAGCAGCAACCCCTTGCGCTCGGCGAAGGCTGCGTAGGTGCGCAGGGTATCCTCGATCATATCCAGCGGGCAGAACGCCAAGGGCTCCAGGGCCATCTGCCCGGATTCGATCTTCGAGACATCCAGTACATCGCTGATCAGCTGGAACAGCGTGGCCGAGGAGCGCTGGATGGTCTGCAGGTAGGCCTGCTGACGAGGCGCCAGCGGTGTCAAGCCGAGCAGCTCCAGGGTGCCCAGCACACCATACAGCGGCGTGCGGATCTCATGGCTCATGGTTGCCAGGAACAGCGTCTTCGCCTCGTTGGCTGCAGCGGCCATGCGCCGGGCATCTTCCAGCGCCCGCGCATCCTCGACATGACGGGTCACATCATTGAAGGCATAAAGCCGCACATCCTGCCCCTGGTAGCGGGTGGCCACGAAACCGACCTGCAGGTGGCGCCCCTCGATCTCGAGTTCATGCTCTCCCGCCCCACCACTGTCCTGGCAATGATCCAGGGTCGCCACCAGCGCAGCAGTACCCTGCCACTGCTTGGCACGCTGGTTTTCCAGCAGCACCTGGTGGTCGGCCCGGCGTACCACGCACAGCCCGGTGGGGGCCGTGTCGATGACCACGCGGCTGAACGCCTCGCTTTCAGCGATGGCCGCATGGGCCCGGTTCGCCGGCAGAATCACCTGGCGCCGGTACCAGCGGCTCGCAGCCCAACCCAGGCCGATCAGGCAGGCCAGCCCCAACCCAAGGCTCAGCAAAGACCCCAGCGCGTAGCGGAAAAAGCTCTTGAAGCCGATGGTGTAGATCGCCATCCACGCAGGCCCGTCGTGGTTGACCAGCTTGAACACCAGGCCATCGGGCTTGAGGTTGAAACCCTCATGCAAGGTCACCTCCGGACGCAGGATGCCTGAGAGCACTTGTCCCGACGGAGTGACCAAGGTGAAGCGGTCATACACCGACCAGTCCATGGTCCGCTGAAAATCATTGGCATGGGTTAGATCGAGCATTACCGCAGCCGTGGCTTGGGGGCCGGAACCCTTGACGCGCAACTGCTCGGGGAGCAAACCAAGATTGGCATAGGCCAGTATGCGTGCGTCCAGATGCCTGTTACCGGAGTTGCCATAGGGGCGCCACTTGATCTCGGAGCCCTCGCTCTGTGGTGCCTGGGCGCGCACGATGTCAAGCATCTGGCCGATTGGGCCCTGTGCGCCTGCAGCGGTACTGTGCTCTCCGCTCGCAGGCACCGCCACGTCGAAGTTGTTCTGCCGGTTGAACATGAAAGCCTGGGGCGACTGGAAGTGCGAGTTGGCCCAGAAGGCGCTGTAGTACGCGCTCAGGTGTGCAGCGAGGATGGCGATCTGGGCGGCTTTGTCGGGGGCCTCGGCATCGCTGGCGAGCCTGACACTGAACGGCATCGAGAACGAATTCTCCTGACCACGAAACATGCCATTGCCATACCCTTGACGTGGCTCGATCTCTGGCGCCAGGGCAACATCGCGGGGCATCAACTCGCCGCGCAGGATACGCTGGCGCAGCGAGGTCAGGAACAGCTCCTGCTCCTGAATGTTCTGCATCAGCCGGGTGAAGTGAAAACGCACCGTATCGTGGTGCTCCTCGATCAGCCGCTGGAACGACCAGTAGGTGGTGCTGACCAGCAGCACCGCCACGCCGAGCAGCACCATCATGCCTTTGCTCAGGCGCGACGAGCTGCGAGCGAGGTTTTCCAGAAGCGCGTTGGAGTGTTTCATCAAAGGGTCCGTGGTCCTGCGGGTGCGAATACGGTGGGAGTCTACCTCCGTAGCAAAGCACAAGCCTTGCGCCAAGTCTGATTAATGGCACATAGCCGGGCCATCGGCCTTCAGCAAGTGCAGAAACTGGTCCAACGACACCGCGTGGGAAATCAAAAAGCCCTGCACATGGCTGCACTCCAGGCGGCGCAGCAAGGCCAACTCCTCTGGTTTTTCCACCCCCTCGGCCACCACGTTCAGGCCCAGTCGGCGGCCCAAGGCGACAATGCTGGCCAGTGCCGAGGCCAGATTGTCGTTCTCGTGACAGCCCTGCACCAACGCGCGATCGATCTTGAGTTCGGTGAACGGCGTGGAGACCAGATTCATGTACGAGCTGTAGCCCTTGCCGAAATCGTCCTGTGAAAGGCCGAAGCCTTTGATGCGCAAACGGCAGGCGCCTGCGTAGTAGTTGCTGACTTCGTCGGGGACGGAGCATTCCATGAGCTCGAAGCAGATCTTGGCGGGGATGCCGCCGTGGTGCAGCACGAACTCCAGTAGGCGATCTGCCAGGTCGTGGCTGTTGAGCAGGTGAGTCGGCAGGTTGATCGACACCGGAATGTCATAACCCCGCGTGCGCCATCGGGCCTGGGCATCCATGCTCTGCTTGAGCATCGACCACAACAGGCGCTCCTCCAGGTCGAAGGCCCGCAGCGCCGGCAGGAATGCCCCCGGCAACAGCACGCCGTGCTCGGGATGGATCCAGCGCACCAGGGCCTCGGCGGCGACGATACGGCCATTTTGCAAGGACTTCTTGGGCTGGAACCAGGCCTGGAACGCCCGGTTATTGAGGGCTTCGAGCAGGGTCTGGCGGTCATAGTCGACTGCCTGCGGCGCGACATGGACAGGCGTGCGACGCTGCTCGCGCAAGTGCTCGACCACCCCGCGCAACGCCTCGGGGGTCACGGGCTTGGACAGCAACCCCACCACGTCCACCCCCAGGTGCTTGGCCGCAAGACTCGCCGCCATCAGCATCCGCCGTGACGCCGCGCTCATGATTGCAAGCCCCGTCCTGCCTGGCAGCGCGGCCAGGTGCTGGATGAACTGCACACCGTCCATGCCTGGCATCAGCAGATCGGTGAGGATCAGGTCGTAGTCTCGCTGCTGCAAGCGCAGCAAGGCTTCGGCGCCATCCCGCGCGGTGTCCACGCGCAGCTCGCCCAGTTCGTTGAACAGGTGCTGCAGGTACATGCACTGGAACGGGTGGTCCTCGACGATGAGGATTTCAAAGGCTCTCATGGGCGTTTCCTTGGTAGGCGGCCAGACAGTGGTGCAGCGTTTGCAACGTGAAGGGCTTGACCAGGCAGTGATTCATCCCGGCGGCCAGGCACAGCTCTTCTTCGCCGCGCAGGGCATTGGCCGTGGCGCCGATGATCGGCACGGTGCAGCCTTGCCGCCGCAAGGTCCTGGCCAGTTCGTAACCATTGACCCGAGGCATGTTGACGTCGCTCAGCACCACATCGAATGCCCCCTGGTCCCAGCAGCGCAGGGCCTGCTCGCCATCGCCGGCCAGTACCACCGTGCAACCGAGCTCTTCGAGCTGATCGCGCAGGATCAACTGATTGATGATGTTGTCTTCGGCCACCAGGACGCTCAGCCCAAGGACCCGGATGCGCGGCCCTGCGCTATGCGTTTGGTCGTCCACCCTCCACACCCCCTGGGCCTGGCAGATGGCCTGGTGTAGCGCGGCCAGGTGGCTGAGGTTGACGTGCCAGCAGTCGCCATCCTGGCGTGGCTCGCTGCAGCCATCGGCACTGGCCAGCACCCGCCGCCCGGGCCATTGCGGCAACAACGGGGCGTCCAGCTTGCCGGGATGCGCTTCGAGCAACACCCCGCCAGCGCTCATCGACGCCGGCTGCCCCACCTGGGCCCGCGCACCCCAGCGGCGCAACCACCCTGCCAGGCTCTCGGCCAGCTCGCGCAGCGGCGACACCACATGGATGCGCTCGGCCAGCAGGTTGCAGGGCAAGGCCGCCTCGGCGCTGCGCAGCGATTCCTCCAGCGGCAACAGCAAGGTGAAACTGGTGCCCAGGCCCAGTTCGCTGACCATGCGCATCTGGCCGTTCATCAATTGCGTCAGACGCTGGCAGATCGGCAAGCCCAGGCCAGTACCAGCCACCACATGGACATTGCCTGCAGTCTGGTAGAACGGGTCGAAGATCAACGGGTGATCTTCCTCGGCAATACCACGCCCGGTATCGGCGACCTGCCACAGCAGGCAGGAGCGCTCCGCCTCCCGGTGCGACAACCGCACACGCAGCACGACACGGCCATAATCGGTGAACTTCACGGCATTGCTCAGCAGGTTGTTGAGGATCTGCCGGATACGCGCCCTGTCCCCCAGCAACCGCAGCGGCAACTGCGGGTCCAGGCAGGCGTAGAGTTCCAGGCCCTTGCCCAGGGCTGCGGCGCTGTAGCCTTGAATGACCTCTTGCACCAGTTCCAGCGGGGAGAACTCGCTGACCTCCAGGGCCAACTGACCGGCTTCGATCTTCGATACATCCAGCACATCGCAAATCAGCTGCAACAAGGTGGCCGACGAGCCTTCGAGCGCTTGCAGGTAGTCCCGCTGCTGGGCATCCAGGCGTGTGCGCGACAAGAGCTCCAGCGTACCCAGTACGCCATACAACGGCGTGCGGATCTCATGGCTCATGGTGGCCAGAAACAGCGTCTTGGCTTCGTTGGCCGCATCCGCCGACTGCCGCGCGGCCTCCAACGCTGCCTCCACTTGCTTGCTGGCGGTGACATCATTGAACACGCAGAGCAACACGTCCTCCCCTTTGTAGCGGGTGGGCACGCTGCTCAAGTGCAGGTGGCGGCCACCGGAGGTCTCGAACGTCTCGTCATGGGGCGCCTCGGGGGCGTCGAACGCCTGACGGATCCAGTCCGGGCAGAGGGTCTCACGGTCCAGCCCCTTGCCCAGCCACTGCTGGGCCAACGGGTTTTCCAGCACCCTTTGGCCGTCGCTGCGGCGTAGCACGCACAAGGCTACCGGCGCGGCCTGGATCACGTCGCGGCTGAACGCCTCGCTTTCGATCAGCGCCTGGATTCGGTGGATGGCCGGGGTGATCAGACGCTGATCGAAGCGGCGCATCAACAGCAGGATCAGCACGATGCTCAGCAGGCAGAACAGCAACGTGCCGAGCAATTGCTTCCACAGGCCCTGCAACACGTCGACCAGATCGATCGAGTACACCAGTTGCCAGTCCGAGGACATCAGGTTCTTGCGGATGACCAGGTGATCCGGCAGCAGGCCGTCGCCGACGAAACCGAAGAAGTTGTCGCCCCGGCGCTCCAGCAACGAACGACTCAAGCGCGCGCCAGGCATGTTGCTGAACACCAGCATTTCATCGGCGTTGAGCATCATGAATTCGCCGGCACTTTGGTCGCTCAGCGCCGCGGAAACGGCCCGGCTGTCCATCTCCAGGCCCAGCCAGCCGGAATCGACGTCCTCCTCGTCCAGGCGCTTGAAGATGTACAGGTGCGCCGCCTGCTGATCGTGATCGGTAAGCCAGAGTTCCTGAAGCGGCGGCCCATCGAGGTCACGCAGCGTGCGCAACTGTTCGAGGATGCGACGGGGCAACGCCGACAGCCCGGTGGACGGGCCGAACAAACGCACACCCGAATCGTCAAGGCCGCTGCCCACATACAGAAGGCTCACCTGCTGGGCCTTGAGGTAGTCGCACATGCGCCGGGTCAGCCAGATGCTCCACTGCTTCGCCGCCCCATCGCCCACCTGCAGGTGGATTTCCTCGAACGACGGCAGGTAGACCAGCGGCTCGGCCTGCCAGCCCTTGCGTACGGCCGACAGGCTAAGGCTTTCCAGCAAGGCCTCGCGGGTGGTGAAGAAGGTGTGCGCCTCGGCGATCGCGCTACTCATGTAGCCACGGCGCTGGGAAATGTCGTTGTTGAAGGTGAACAGCAGGAAGTTGTAGGCACCGCTGAGGATGCCAACCGACAGCACCATCGCGAACACCCGAAGCAGTCGGCGGACGGCTTCGGGGCTCGAAAGCAAAGGGCTGATCTGCAACAGGTAGCTTTTTAATCTCATCCGCCGAATCTAAGATCCGAGCTGGCGAATGGACATCAGACGATCCTTAGATCCTCCCGTGACGTTACAGGTAGCTCATGATGAACGTGACCTCGGTGTTGGCGGTGCCCGGTCTGAGGGATTCGGTGGCCAGCCGGTAGTAGCTGGCTTTCAGGGGGATGAGGAAGTTGCCGCCATTGGTGTCGTAGCCACTGAAGGTACGGGGTGTATTCAAAGGCACAGGCACGCCGTTTGCGTCCTTGATCTGCAGGCCGATGCCCACGGCGGTCGAGTTCGGGTTCAGCCCGACGATACCTTTGGCGGCGTCGATCACCGGCGTGATCGCCTGCAGTTGGTAATTGACCTTGGCGATCCCCTTGGGACAGTTGTTCAGTTTTAGATTGAAGGGCACTTCGCGTGTGGTGGAACCAGCGCCGCCGAAGTCGTCCAGCTTGTAGTCATCGCCCATGGCCACACTCACATCCGGGGTCTCGCAGGAGGCGGCTACGACATTGATAGCTCGGGTAAGCGAAAGTCCTGCGATTTGTTGGGAGCCGTATTGGATGGTGCCCAGGTCGCCCGTAGCGACGACCGCGCTCGGCGCCAAGGGGCCGCTTTTGACAATCTCCATGATCAGGTTGCCATCTAGCTTGTAGCTGCCTGCCTTGAGTACATACAGCGAAGCGAGATAGTCCGGACCATCGCCCAGCTCCGCATTGATCCGAAAGGAAAGCCCTGACACGCCAGTCGGAAACACCGCCACCTTCGACCCGGGTGGCGCACCTCGCCCGGAGGCCAAGTTGAACCCCCAAAGCTCATCGGTAGTGCACTTGAAATTGCTATAGGGCAGGACCTTGGTTTCGCTGTAGAGCACCGTCCCATCCGGCGCGTCCCGCGGAACCGTGATATTCGTGGGGCCTGAATAGGCAATAGAACGCTTTGGGTCTCCGGAACAGGCAGCATGGGCCGTCTCCACCACGCCGAACAGGATCGCCACGATACCGAGGACACCAACGGCGAGTTTGCCGAGGGGTAAATTGCCATGATTCATGCTGACTGTACGCTCCCGTGGGCCTGTCGCTCCTCTTTGACAGCCCGTTGGCTTGAGGACGCTACGATCAAAGCCTCAAGGCTAAAGGCCAGCCAGTGGTAGCCCCATCAGACGAATCCTAATGCGCTTAGCTTGCGCAATTCGACAGAACGACTACCCCAGGGTTAACCCTTCGACGGGATAGGAAAGCATTCGGTACGCGCCTACATTCGCCCTACCCCTTTGCAGCGCGATAACAAGGATTACAAATGCAGCTCGTACGTCCCCCAGCCCTCGGCCGTCGCCTGGCCACGCTCGGCCTGGCCGGGCTCCTCAGCCTCGATGCCGTCGCCGCCGGTGCACCCACCGTGCATTTCTACAACTGGTCCGACTTCCTGGCACCGGAAACGCCCAAGGCCTTCGAGCAGGCCACCGGCACGACCTTGGTGCAGGATGCCTTCGACAACGCCGAAGTCATGGAAAGCAAGCTGATGGCCGGCCATAGCGGGTATGACGTGGTGATGGTGCCCGACGACCTGCTGCCCAACTTCATCAAGGCCGGCGTGCTCGCGCCGCTGGACCCCGCCCAGTTGGGCAACCGCTCGCACCTGGACGAGCAGTTGATGCGCAAGCTCGCCACCAACGACCCGGGCAATCGCTACGCGGTGCCTTACATGTGGGGCACCACCGGTATCGGCTACGACAAGGCCAAGGTGACCCAACTGCTGGGCAAGGATGCGCCAGTGGATTCCTGGGACTTGGTGCTGCGCAAGGAGAACATCGAAAAGCTAAGCGCCTGTGGCGTGGCCATGCTCGATGCGCCGGTGGAGATCCTGCCGATCGCCCTGCACTACCTGGGCCTGCCCGCCAACAGCCGCAACCCGGACGACTACCGCAAGGCCGAGGAACTGCTGCAGGGCATCCGCCCCTATGTGCGCTATTTCGATTCGTCGAAGTTCACCACGGATCTGGCCAATGGCGACATCTGCGTGGTGGTAGGCTGGGGCGGCTCGGTGTACAGCGCCAAGCAGGCGGCCGAGCGGGCCAACAATGGCGTGCAGGTGACCTACAGCATCCCCCGCGAGGGCGCGCCCATGTGGATCAACAACATGGTGGTGCTCAAGGACGCTCCGCACCCCGAGCAGGGGCATGCCTTCATCAACTACATGATGCGTCCGGAGGTGGTGGCCAAGTCATCCGACTACGTGGGCTACCCCAACGGCAACAAGGACGCACTGCCCCTGGTCGATCCACGGCTGTTGAAAGACCCGGCGGTCTATCCACCGGCTGAGGTAATGGGCACGTTGTTCACCCTGGAGACGTTGCCGCTCAAATACGAGCGGATGCGCACACGGACCTGGAGCAAGATCAAGAACGGGACCTGATGCGAATCCGCAGGGCAACGCCGTCCCTGTAAGAGCGGCTTGAGCCGCGCCCCGGTGAAAGGGCCGCAGCGCGGCCCCGAGGGCTCAGATACCGTCGCGCGCCAGATCCATCGCGAAGTAGGTCAGGATCAGGTCCGCACCAGCACGCTTGATCGAGCCGATGCTCTCACGCACCACGCGGGCTTCGTCGATGGCACCGGCCAAGGCACCGAACTTGATCATCGCGTACTCGCCGCTGACCTGATACGCCGCCAACGGCAAGCGCGAGGCGGCGCGGATGTCGGCAATGACATCCAGGTAGGCACCGGCCGGCTTGACCATCAGCACATCCGCCCCTTCCTGCTCGTCGAGCAGCGACTCGCGTACGGCCTCGCGGCGATTCATCGGGTTCATCTGGTAGCTCTTGCGGTCACCCTTGAGTGCGGTGCCGCCGGCCTCGCGGAACGGGCCGTAGAGCGAGGAAGCGAACTTGGTCGAGTAGGCCATGATCGCGGTGTCATGGAAGCCTGCGCCGTCCAGGGCGCTGCGGATCGCCTGGACCTGGCCGTCCATCGCCGCCGACGGGGCGATGAAGTCGGCACCGGCCGCCGCGGCCACCACCGCCTGCTTGCCCAAGTTGGCCAGGGTGGCATCGTTGTCCACGCCGTGATCGTGCAGCACGCCGCAATGGCCGTGGCTGGTGTATTCGCAGAAGCAGGTGTCGGACATCACCACCATTTCCGGCACCGTGTCCTTGCAGATGCGCGCCATGCGCGCCACCAGGCCGTTTTCGTTCCAGGTGTCGCTGCCTGTGGCATCCAGGTGATGCGAAACGCCGAAGGTCATCACCGACTTGATGCCGGCACGGGCATAACGCTCGATTTCACGGGCGAGCATCTTCTCAGGAATGCGGTTGACCCCCGGCATGCTGGTGATCGGGACGAAATCATCGATACCCTCTTCGACGAAGATCGGCAGGATCAAATCGTCAAGGCGAAATTCGGTCTCCTGGAACAGCGTACGCAGGGATTCGTTCTGCCGCAGGCGACGAGGGCGGACAGTGGGGAAGTTCGACATTGGAGCTCCAGACAGTTTTGCTTGCTGCCACCTTAAGTCGTAGGGCCGCCACTGAAAAGTCTTGACGCAAAGAATATCTGTTGCGCGCCAGGCAACAAACCGGGGCAGACGGCCTGCGCCGCCCTCCCCGGCGTCCGCTCAGCGACAATCGGTCGCAATCATTTGGCCAGCGGGTACAGCGCCTCGTCGAATTGCGAAAGCTTGGGGAACTCAAGCGGCAGGTCGTCCGACAGGTGCTCCAGGCGCTGCTGGTAGTCGCGCAAAAAGCCCTTGCGTGCTTCATCGCTGATGTAAGGCACGTGCCAGGCCACGAACGGCGGCAGCACCTCCAGCCCCACGTACGCCAAGGTGCCGCGCAGGATCGGCCGGAGCATGTCTTCCAGCGGCCCATGAATCGCCCCTTCGCCGAACATGTGCTCGCGCCCGCCGAGGGTCACGGTGACCAGCGCTTTCTTGCCCACCAGCCCGCCTTGGTCATAGAAACGCTTGCCGCCGTAGCACACGCCGGACACCAGCACCCGGTCGATCCAGCCCTTGAGCATGGCCGGCGCGGAGAACCAGAAGATCGGGAAGTTGAGCACCAGCAGGTCCGCCCACAGCAACTTGTCCAGCTCGGCCTGGATATCCGGGGCGATGGAACCGCTCTTGACGCCCAGGCGCTGCTCCAAGGCATAGACCAGGTAGTCGGGGTTTTCGCGTTTGCCGAAGTCCTCGGCGCTGGCCACCGGGTTCCAGCCCATCGCGTACAGGTCGCTGACCTGCACCTGATGCCCCTGGGCCTTGAAGGTTTCCACCGCCTGGTCACGCAGGGCGGCGGTGAAGGATTGCGGCTCGGGATGAGCGTGGACGATCAGTACATTCATGAAGGTTGTCCTTGCACAGGTTGCAGGTTGGAGTCTCCGGCGCGGCGGGCCAGCAGGCGGTCGAGCCAGTCAGGGTCCATTTCCGGTTCGGAGGAGAACAGCAGCCCGGTGTAGTCGCGGTACGGCGGCGAGAAGATGGCCTCGCGGCTGCCGTGATCGACCACTCGGCCGCGTTGCATCACCATCACTTCGTCGGCAATGGCGCGTACCGTGGCCACGTCGTGGGTGATGAACAAGTAGGAAACGCCCAGTTGCCGCTGGATGCGATCAAGCAGCTTGAGCACGCCCTCGGCCACCAGTTGATCGAGGGCCGAGGTGACTTCGTCGCAGATGATCAGCTCAGGCTCGGCCGCGAGGGCCCGGGCGATACAGATGCGCTGCTTCTGCCCGCCGGATAACTCGCGGGGCTGGCGGTCCATGTACTTGGCCGGGTCCAGCTCGATCATCTCCAGCAGTTCGGCCACGCGCTGGCGCAAGGCCTTGCCCTTGAGGCCCAGGTAAAAGGTCAGCGGACGGCCGATGATGTCGACGATGCGCTGGCGGGGGTTCAAGGCGGTGTCGGGGATCTGGTAGATCATCTGGATCCGCCTCAACTGCTCCTTGCTGCGCTGGCGATAGTCCGCTGGCAGCGCCTGGCCGTCGTACAGCACTTGCCCGCTGCTGGCCGGCAACAGGCCGGTGATCAGCCGCGCGGTGGTGCTCTTGCCGCTACCGGACTCGCCGATCACCGCCAGGGTCTGGCCCCGATGCAGCGTGAGCGACACCTCATGCAGCACCGGCTGGGCGCCATAGCTGGCGTTGGCCTTGCGCACCTCCAGCAAGGGCTGGGCCTGGGGCGGACGCGCTTTGGGCTGGGTGTGGAAACTGCGCACCGCCCACAGCGAGCGGGTGTAGTCCTGGGTGGGGGTTTGCAGCATGGTGCGGGTCTGGGCCTCTTCCACCAGGCTGCCGTGACGCAACACCATGATGCGATCGGCGATCTGGGCCACCAGCGCCAGGTCATGACTGATGTACAGCGCGGCGCTGCCATAGGTGCGCACGGCATCGCGAATGGCCGTCAGCACTTCGATCTGGGTGGTGACATCAAGGGCCGTGGTGGGCTCGTCGAACACGATCAGGTCCGGATGACAGGCCATGGCCATGGCGGTCATCACTCGCTGCAGTTGACCACCGGAGACCTGGTGCGGGTAGCGTTGACCGATGCGCTCAGGGTCCGGCAGGCGCAGCACCCGGTACAGCTCCACCGCTTCGGCCTCAGCCTTGGCCCGGTCGATGCCGCCGTTCTTCACCGCCGTCTCGATGTGTTGGTCGATCAAACGATGGGCCGGGTTGAACGATGCTGCCGCGCTCTGCGCCACATAGGCGATGCGCAAGCCGCGCAGACGACGCAAGGTCTCGGGCGCTGCGCCCACCAGCTCTTGGCCATCGAAACGCACCGAGCCGCCGCTGATGCGACAGCCGTCGCGCACGTAGCCCATGGCCGCCAGGCCTAAGGTCGATTTGCCCGCCCCCGATTCGCCGATCAGCCCCAGCACCTCGCCTCGCGCCAGGGTCAGGTCGATGCCCTTGATCAGCGGGTGCCAGGCATCGTCGTGGTGGCCGTCGATGCGCAGATTACGGATTTCCAACAATGATTGGCTCATGTTCAGCACTCCTTGAGGCCACTGGCCGTGTGCAGCACCCAGTCCACGACGAAGTTCACGCTGACGGTGATCAGCGCCACGGCCAGCGCCGGCAGCAGCGGGCTGACGTCCCCGAAGGTGATCAACACGGCGTTGTCGCGCACCATGCTGCCCCAGTCGGCGGTCGGTGGCTGGATACCCAGGCCCAGGAACGACAAGGCACTGATGAACAGAAAGACAAAACAGAAGCGCAGGCCGAACTCGGCGATCAACGGCGCTGCGGCATTGGGCAGCACCTCGCGGCTGACCAGCCACCACAGTCCCTCCCCGCGCAGGCGCGCGGCCTCGACGAAGTCCTGTACCACCACTGTCATTGCCACCGCCCGTGCCAGGCGGAACACCCGGGTGGCATCGAGCAGTGCGATCACCAGCACCAACGAGGTGGCCGTGGTGCCGACCACGCTCAGGATCAGCAAGGCGAAGATCAGCTGCGGGATGGCCATCAGGATATCCACCAGGCGCGACAGCCCCTGGTCGATCCAGCCGCCCTTGATCGCCGCCACCAGGCCGCAGAAGCCGCCCACGGCAAAGGCCAGGGCGGTGGTCAGAAAAGCGATCCCCAAGGTATTGCGGGCGCCGTAGACCAGACGGCTGAACATGTCGCGACCCAGGTTGTCGGTGCCCAGCAGGAACTGCCCGCCCCAGGGCGCGAAGCCCTCGCCCACCACCTCGGTCTCGCCGAATGGCGCCAGTACCGGTGCAAACAGCGCCACCAGCACATACAGGACGA
Source organism: Pseudomonas sp. HMSC08G10 (assembly GCF_001808425.1). Classification (NCBI taxonomy): domain Bacteria; kingdom Pseudomonadati; phylum Pseudomonadota; class Gammaproteobacteria; order Pseudomonadales; family Pseudomonadaceae; genus Pseudomonas; species Pseudomonas sp. HMSC08G10. The sequence continues at coordinate 173,284 of NZ_KV793307.1, forward strand.
TCACCAGCAAACCGAACTTGGCGCTCAGCGGCGCACGCTGCAATTGCTTGAACAGGCTCATCGGCTACCCCTTCGGATGCATCAGGCGCGGATTGCTGGCGATCGACAGCACATCGGCACTGGTGTTGAGCAGAATGTAGGTGGCGGCGAAGATCAGGCTGCAGGCCTGCACCACCGGGATGTCGCGCTTGGCGACCGAATCCACCAGCAGTTGGCCCAGGCCTGGGTAGACGAACACCACCTCGACCACCACCACCCCCACCACCAGATACGCCAGGTTCAACGCCACCACGTTGATGATTGGCGCCAAGGCGTTGGGCAAGGCATGGCGGAAGATGATTCGCGCCGGCGAGATGCCCTTGAGCCGGGCCATCTCGATGTAGGGGCTGGCCAGTAGGTTGATCAGCGACGCGCGGGTCATGCGCATCATCTGCGCGACCACCACCAGGGCCAGGGTCAGCACCGGCAGCAACGAGCGCTCCAGCACTTCGCCCAAGGAGGCATCAGGCGACAGGTTGGAGATGCTCGGCAGCCAGGCCAGCTTCACCGCGAACACCAGGATCAGGATGTAGGCGACGAAGAACTCCGGAAACGACACCGCCGTCAGCGCACTGGTGTTGAGCAGCCGGTCGAACCAGCTGTTGCGGTACAGCGCCGCCAGCATGCCCAGCAGCAAGGCCAGCGGCACCGAGACCAGCGCCGCCAGCAGCGCCAGGCTGAAGGTGTTGCCCAGTCGCGCGCCGATCAGCTCGGCGATCGGCCGCTGGTTGGCCAGCGACACACCCAGATCACCATGCAGCAGTTGCCAGGCCCAGTGGCCGAAGCGGCTCCAGGCCGGCATGTCCAGCCCCAGTTGCGCCCGCAGCGCGGCGACGGTTTCTGGGGTGGCCGACTGGCCGAGCATGGCCTGGGCGACATCGCCAGGTAGCATGCCCACGGCCAGGAAGATGATCACCGAGACGGCCAGCAGCGACAGCAGGCCCAGGGCCAGGCGTCGCGCAAGTAATGAACCAAGACTATTCACCATGGGCTCCTCGTGCAGTGACGAAAGGGATCAGGCCTGCCACCAGCGCTCGATCAGCCGCAGGCCATCGAGTTCGCCATAGGGCGCGGTGACTCCGCCGTGGGTGACCCGACGCGAACGCGCCGCCACCGAGCTTGCGAACAGCGGCACGATGGCGCCGCCGTCGTCACGGCACAGGGCCTGCATTTCGTTGTACATCTCCTGACGCAGCGGCGCGTTCATCTCGCCACGGGCGGCATTGAGCAGCTGGTTGAAGCGGGCATTGTCCCAGTGCGTCTCGTTCCAGGCTGCGCCCTTGGCATAGCCGATGCTGAACATGCGGTCGGCGGTCAGGCTGCTGTACCAGAACGAAGTGGTGAACGGCTGCTTCATCCATACGTTGGTGAAGAAACCATCGGCCGGTTCGCGCACCACATCGATGTCGATACCCGCCTTGCGCGCCTGCTCCTTGAACAGCACCGAAGCGTCCACCGCGCCGGTATAGGCGGCGTCCGAAGCCTGCAGACGCACCTTGAGCGCGTCCAGCCCAGCCTGGCGCAGATGGAAGCGGGCTTTGTCCGGGTCGTAGGCGCGTTGCTCGAGTGCCGGGTTGATGAAGCGGCTGCCCGGCTGGATCGGATGGTCGTTGCCGATCTGGCCGTAGCCATGCAGCACTGAAGTCAACAAGGCCTGGCGGTCGATGGCGTACTTGAGCGCCAAACGCACGTCGTTGTTCTGGAACTGGGTGCTGTCGCAGAGCATGGGGAAGGTGTAGTGCTGGGCGCCCTTGGTCTCTTCGATCACCAACTGCGGGTTGCGCTTGAGCAACGCCACGGTCTTGAGATCGACCTTGTTGATCACATCCACCTGGCCGGTGACCAGGGCATTGACCCGCGCAGCGCCATCGGCGATGGCCAGCAGTTCGGCGCTGGCAAAATGCGCACGACCGGGCTTCCAGTAGTTCGGGTTGCGCTCAAGGTCCATGCGCACGCCCGGCTCGAAGCGCTTGAGACGGTAGCCGCCGGTGCCGTTGCCAGAGCGCCAGTCGGCCACACCGTCCTTGGCCGGCATGATCACCAGATGGTAATCGGCGACCACATAGGCGAAATCGGCATTGCCCGAATGTAGCTCGAACACCACGGTGTCGTTGCCCTGGGCGCGGACCTGGGCGACATCGCCGAGCACGGTCTTGGCCGCCGAGGTGGATTTTTCGCCCAGGTGGTGCTGGATCGAGGCGACCACGTCGTTGGCGTCCAGGGTCTTGCCATCGTGGAAGGTGACGCCCTGGCGCAGGGTGAAGGTCCAGACCTTCGCGTCGGGGCTGGACTCCCAGCGCTCGGCCAACTCTGGAATCGCCGTGCCATCGACGCTGATTTCGCTCAGGGTGTTGTATACGGCAGAGAACCCGACAAACGTGAACGTATCGCTCCACGAGCCTGGGTCGCCGGAATCAGTGGTGCTGCCGCCCGCCAGGCCCATGCGCAGGACGCCACCCGCCTTTGGGGTGCCCTCCTCGGCCCAGCCCGACATCGGCAGGCCCAGAGAGAAGGCGCCGGCGAAAGTGGCCGCCGCCGCGCTGTACTTGAGGAAATCCCGACGCTGCAGGCCGCTGTCGGGCATCGCTTGAGTGATCTTGTTCTTGTTATCGCTCATGGCATCGCCTCTGTTGAACCGCCAGGAAAGGTCTTGTTCGCCCGACGACCAAATATTTGTAATTGTCATCGTGACAAATACATTAGACTCAATGCCACGCCCCTGCCAAGTGAGATTTTCACAGGGGTGTAGACTTCGGTTTTTACCCAGGGACCTTTGCCGATGAGCCAGTCGACTCGCCTGATCACCGCCTCGTACATCCTCTCGTTCGTGGCCGCCAACGCACCGCAGAAACTGCGTACGGAGACCATCGCCAAGTGGGTCAAGGTCCATCCGGCACGCGTGCGCAGCCTGGCCTCGCAACTGGTCAAGGCCGACATTCTCAAGTCCTGGCGTGGCGCTCATGGCGGCCTGACCCTGGCCCGCCCGGCCAGCGAAATCACCCTGCGCGAGGTGTACGACGCGGTGCAGGAAAGTTCATTGATCGCCGAGAAGATCGACAACCCTTTTTCCGGGATGGAGGATCACTGCAAGGTGTACGAGGTGTTCACCCGTCTGTTCGCCATGCTCGAGGCGAACATGCGCCTGGACCTGGGGGCGATCACGGCCGATCAATTGTTCGTGGCGTTCGACAGGCCCGTGGAGGATATGGCGGCGGGGTGATCCTTCCCTTCGCGCCGTCCTCTTCACGGGTAAACCCGCTCCCACAGGTTCACCGTTGCCCTAAAGCAGCGAAGTTGCTGTGGGAGCGGGTTTACCTGCGAAGAGGCTGCACAGCAGCCCTCCGGTCTCAGAGCTGAACCGCCTTCACTTCGACGAATTCACCCAACCCCTCCTCGCCCCACTCGCGCCCGTTCCCGGACTGTTTGTAGCCGCCAAACGGTGCCCGGTAATTGAACCCGCCACCGTTGACGAAGCACTGTCCGGCACGCATCTGTCGGGCCAAGGCCAGCCCACGCTCGCGATTGCCTGCCCACACTGCGCTGGACAAGCCAAACGGCGAGTCGTTGGCCATCGAAATAGCCTGCTGCTCATCGGCATACGGGATCAGGCATAGTACCGGCCCGAAGATCTCCTCCTGGGCAATGCGCATGCGGTTGTCGACATCGGCGAACAGCGTCGGCGCAACGTAGAATCCGCGCTCGAACCCAGGCGCCGAATCACCACCGCACAACAATCGCGCGCCCTCTTCCTGGCCCAGGCGGATGTAGTCGAGCACCGTGCGCCGCTGCCCTGCCGAACACATCGGCCCCAGAAAACTCTGCGGATCACGCGGATCGCCCATGACCAGCGCACGCGTCTCGGCCTCGGCGATCTCCAAGGCCTCGGCGTAGCGCTCGACCGGCAGCAGCATGCGGGTCAACGCCGTGCACGTCTGCCCGGAGTTGATCATCACGTCCTGCACGCCATGGCGTACCGCCGTTTCCAGGTCGGCATCGGCGGTGATCAGCAGCGGCGACTTGCCGCCCAGTTCGAGGCATACCCGCTTGACCGTCGGCGCCGCCGCCTGGGACACCCGTACCCCAGCGCCGGTAGAGCCGGTGAATGACACCATGTCCACCTGCGGATGCCGCGCCAGCGCTTCGCCCACCTTCGACCCCGGCCCGCTGACCAGGTTGAACACCCCGGCAGGCAAGCCGATGGCGTCGATCATCTCAGCCAGCAAGAAGGCGTGCAGCGGCGTCTCCTGGCTCGGCTTGACCACCACCGTGCAACCGGCAGCCAAGGCCGGTGCCAGCTTGCCGATCATCTGGTGCAGTGGGTAGTTCCACGGGTTGATGAAGGCACACACGCCCACCGCCTCGCGGTACACCAGCGAGTTGCCGACTTCACGCACCTCATCCATCAAGCCAGCCAGTTCGACATACTGCTCCAGCCCTTCGATAGGCCCGTCGACCTGCACCATCTGGCACCACTGCACCGGCATGCCCAGTTCGCTGGTGATCACATCGGCCATTTCTCCGGCCCGCGCACGCAATTGCTCGGCCAAGGCACGGATATAGCCAGCGCGCCGACTCGATGGTGTGCGCGACCAGTCAGCGAACGCCCTTCGCGCCGCACTCACCGCCCGCTCCACATCCTGCTCGTCGCCCAGCGGCACGCGGCCGATGGCAATTTCGCTGGCCGGGTCGATGACCTCGGCCATGCCCTGCCCGCTCGGCACCTGCCAGGCGCCGTCGATGTACAGTCGCGCGTACTCACGCATGGGTCTGCTCCTTCATCAGTTCGGCGGCGCACCGGGCAATGCGTCGGCACGCTTCTTCCAGCGCCTGTGCACCGACCACCAGGCCAAGGCGGATATGCCCGGCAGCGCTCGGGCCGAAGGCCTCGCCCGCCAGTACCGATACGCCCTGGCTGTCCAGCAGGCGGTCGGCGAAGGCCTGGGCACTGAGGCCGGTTTCGCGGATATCGACCATCACGAACATGCCCCCATCAGGCTTGAGCGCCTTGATGCCCGAGCAGCCAGCCAGGCGCTCGCAGACCAGGTCACGGCGCTGGCGGTACGCCAGGCGCATTGCCTCAAGCTCCGGCAGCTGTTGCTCCAGTGCCGCCACCGCAGCGTCCTGGATGAAGTCGGGCGAGCCATAGAGCATGCACAGGGCCAGATTTTCCAGATGGCCCGCCAGCGCGGTCGAACCCACCACCCAGCCCACCCGCCAGCCGGTCATGGCGTGGGACTTGGACAGGCTGTTGAGGGTCGCCGTGCGTTCGGCCATGCCCGGCAGGCTGCCGGGGCTGACATGCTCGCCGTCATACAAAAGCTCGCTGTACACCTCATCGGAGATCAGCCACAGGTCATGGGCGATGCACAGCTCGGCCAGCGCCTCCCAGGTGGCGCGCGGCAGGCTCGCGCCCGAAGGGTTGTGCGGGCTGTTCAGTGCCAAGGCACGGGTACGCGGGGTGATACGTGCCGCCACATCCTCGGGGCACACGCGGAACCCGTTCTCAGGCTTGACCGGCACCGGTACCACGGTCGCGCCACAGGCACCGAACACGGCCTCGTAGGTCACGTACATGGGTTCGGCGACGATCACCTCGTCGCCCGGATCGAGCACGCACTGGGCCACGCAGAACAACGCGCACTGCGCACCGGCCAGCACCGTGACCTGGTCGGCGCTCACCGCCTGGCCGCTGCGTTGCTGGTGGCGACGGGCAATGGCCTGGCGCAGGGCCAGCTTGCCGCGTACATCCGAATAATGGGTGTGGCCATCGCGCAGGCTGTCGATGGCCGCCTCGACGATGGGCGCCGGGGTGTCGAAATCCGGATCTCCCACCGACAGCAGCAGGACGTCCTTGCCCTCGGCCTGCATCGCCAGGGCGCGGTAGTGGATGTCCCAGGCAGCAGCGCCGTCGCCGGCGATGCGTTGGGTCAGCTTGGCAAAGCGCATGAGCGTCTCCTATGAGGGCGTCAGTCGACGAGGATCTTCGGGTTGGCGCTGCCCCAGACCGTGTAGAGGTCGGCCAGTAGCGCGTCGTTGATTTCTTCCATTTCGCTCTGGGTGATTTCACCGCCAGCCTGCTTGCCGAACAGCACCACCTCGTTGCCGTTCTTCACGTCAGGGAAGTCGGTGACATCCACCATCAGGGTGTTCATCGACACCTTGCCCACCACCGGCACGCGGTGACCGTTGATCAGCACATGGCCTTTATTGGTGAACACCCGGCGATAGCCATCGGAGTAGCCGACGGTGATGTTGGCCAGGCGCGAGTCACGGCTCAGGGTGAAGGTGCGGTCGTAGCCGACGGTATTGCCGGCCGGGTAGCTGTGCACGGCCGCAACGCGGGATTTGAACTGCATGGCCCGGCGGTACTCGGTGCGGCTCGGTACGGTGTCGCCGAACAACGCGCCGCCGGTACGTACCATGTCCAGGCGCGCCTCGGGTACCTCCAGGGTGGCGAAGGAGTTGGCCGCGTGCAGGGTCAGCTTGCGGCGGTCGAGCTTGGCATGCTTGATCAGCCAGTCGCTCTGCTCCTTGAAGGCGGCCAGGCCCTTGCGCACGTCGTCCTTGTCTTCGACGGCGAAGTGGGTCATCAGCGCGACCAGTTCCAGGTTCGGCTGCTCGGCGATCTCCAGTGCTTCACCACGGCCCGACCAACTGGCCATTTCCACGCCGTTGCGGCTCATGCCGCTGGAGTTCAGGGCCAGGTGGATGCGCAGGGTCTTGCCGTGGCGCTGGGCGATCGCCGCCACCTGGCGGGCGAACTCGGCGCTGCCGACCAACTCGTCCATGTTGTACTGCAAGGCATCTTCCACCTCGCTCACGCTGGCCAGGCGCACCCGCACCAGTTGCCCCTTGAAGCCGCTTGCACGGACCACACGGGCTTCCTCGTTGCTCGCCACCGCCACGCACGGCACATCCAGGGCGATGATCGAGGGCATTACCAGGCCGATGCCATGGCCATAGGCGTCAGCCTTGAGCACCGCGCACAGCTTGGATTTACCGTTCAGTTCTGCCTGCAGGGTCCGGATGTTGTGCTCGATGGCGCTCTTGCTGATCTCGACCCAGGCGTTACTGTTCTGGATGGTCAGGGCGTTGATGCCGTTGTCCATCGACAACGGCGGTGCGGCGTACAGCGGGGCCTGGGCGGCCAGCAGGGCCAGGGAGGCGGCAAGAAGGGTACGACGGAATGGCATCATGCTTGTTCTCTATTTGTTGTCCTGAAGGTGCGATCAACGGGCACAGGCGTGCTTGAGTTCGATGAAGGTCACGCCTGGCGTGGCAAATCCGTTGACCAGATCCGATTGCAGCTCGTCCAGACTGCGCGGCTGGCGCACGGCGCAACCAAAGGCGCGGGCCAGGCCGATGAAGTCCGGGTTGCGTGGCAATACGCCAATCGGTTCGATGTCCAGGCCCAGCATGTCGTCACGAATCTGCCCCAAGGCGTCGTTGTTCCACAGCAGCACCACCAGCGGGCGGTCGAGCTCTTCGACGGCGGTGGCCAGCTCCTGGGCGGTATAGAGGAACCCGCCATCGCCCACCAGCACCAGGCCGGGGCGGTCTTCGGTGGCGAACATACCGCCGATGCCGGCCGGCAGGCCGTAGCCCAGGGTGCCGTAGCCGGTCGGGTGCAGCCAGCTGCGCGGTGCCCGGCTGGTGAAGGCGTAGTTGCCGGTGTAGGCGAGTTGGGTCATGTCGGTGCTGATGAAGGCGTTTTCCGGCAGTGCGGCGGCGATGCGGTCGAGAATCGCCTGGTGAATCGCCTGCAGCGGCGCATGCCCTGCCCGGATCGCCTGGCGCAGGTTGTTGACGGCCTCGATGGCGGCACCGGCATCGCGGGTGGCCTGCGGCAGATGTTCCAGCAGGCTGGCCAGGGTCTGCCGGGCATCGCCGTGCAGGGCAATCGCGCAGGGGTAGAAGTCGTTGAACTTGCGTGGGTCGATGTCCACCCGCAGCAGTTCGCCGGCCAATGGCAGACGTTCACGCCAGAAATCGGTATCGGCCATCTCGGTGCCTACCGCCAGCACCACATCGGCCTCGCTGATCATTTGCCAGCCCGGTTCGACGCACAGGCTGGCACCGGCATTGAGCGGCGCCTGCGGGGCCAGCAGGCCCTTGCCGGCGACGCTGGTGAACACCGGCGCGGCCAGGCGCGTACTCAGTTGCGCGAGCTCAGCCGCCGCGTGCAAAGCGCCACCGCCCGCGATGATCATCGGCCGCTTGGCGTTGGCCATCTTGACGGCGGCCTGCTGCAAACTGTCACGATCCGGCAGGCCGCGCCCTGGGCGGCGCACCACGTCATTGCTCCAGTCGCGGGCGACCGGCGCGGCCAGCACATCCAACGGCACTGAGATGTGCACCGGACGCGGGCGCTCGCTGTCGAACACCGCCCAGGCACGGGCGATCAGCTCCGGCAGGTCCTCGGCGCTCAGCGCCACGGCGGAGAATGCGGTGATCGGCGCGGTCATGGCGCGCTGGTCCTGGGTCTCGTGTAGACAGCCCCAGCCTTTGCCCAGGCTTGCGGTGTGGTTGACGCTGGAAATCACCAACATCGGGATGGAATCGGCGTAAGCCTGGCCGATGGCGGTGGCGGCGTTGGTCACACCAGGGCCGGTGATGACGAAGCACACACCCGGCTTGCCACTGACCCGCGCATAGCCGTCAGCCATGAAGCCCGCGCCTTGTTCATGCCGAGTCAGCACATGGCGGATGCCGCTGCCCGGCAGCCCCCGGTACAGCTCCAGGGTGTGTACCCCGGGGATACCGAACACCGTGTCGACCCCATAGTTGCTCAACAGCCGTACCAGGGCTTGGCCGCCGGTCAAAGGACGTTCATGCATGTTGTTCTCCTTGCGCCTGGCCGAGGCGGATCAGCGCGTCGACCGCGGTGGTGCCTTGCGCACCGACCATCAATGGGTTTACGTCGAGTTCCAGCAACTGGCCGGCGTTTTCGCAGGCGTAGTCGGCTACCGCGCGGATCGCCGCCACCAAGGCGTCGAGGTCGGCGGCCGGGCGGCCACGGAAACCTTGCAGCAGGCCGGCGCTGCGCAGGCCCAGCACGGCGTTGCGGATAGCGCCGTCGGTGGTGGGCAGCAGCAGGTTGACGCTGTCCTTGAGCAACTCCACCAGCACCCCACCGGCACCGATCACCAGGGCCAGGGCAAAGTCATTCTCCCGCTTGATGCCGACGATCAGCTCGGCCAGAGGCGCCTGGGCCATGGGCTCTAGCAGTACCTGGTCGAACGGCACACCTGGGGCGTAGGCCGCGATGCGCCCGCGCATCTGCTCGAGCGCCGCTTGCAGGGCGTCGGCATCGCGCAGGTTGAGGGCCACCGCGCCGGCTTCGGTCTTGTGCGGCAATTGCGCGCTGACCGCCTTGAGCACCAGCGGGTAGCCGACGCGGGCGGCGTCCTTGAGTGCCTGCTCGGGCGTGCTCAGCACACCGCCAGGTACCGGCAGGCCAAAGGCACGCAACGCCTGCTTGGATTGCCATTCATCGAGCAGTTGCGCCTGGCCAGCCAGGGCCTGCGGGCACAGTGGCACCAGGGCTGACTCGCCCAGCTCCAGCAAGCGCTGGCGGTTGCGCTGGTAGGCAACGATCCGCCCCCAGGCCGCCAGGCCGTCCTCTACCCCTTGCAGTGCGGCGATACCACGCTCATGCAAGCGTTCGCGGGCGCTGGCCGGCAGCAGCTCAGGGAAGGCTGAGGTGACGAAGCCGATCTTGCCGTGGCGCTGCAAGGCATCGCAGTACAGCCCCAGCAGCAGGTCACACTCCTTGCGCTCGCCGGTGAACTCCGCCGGGTAGTCCAGCACCAGCATGGCGGCGTCGGCATCGGTTTGCAGGGCGCTGTCGAGCATGCGCTCAAGCGCCGCGCCATCACCCCAGATCGCCGTAGTGAAGTCCAGCGGGTTGACCAGGTTGGCGTAAGCCGGCAGCACCTGGGCAAGCTCATCGACCTGGCCTTGCTCAAGCTTGGGCAAGGCCAGGTGGTTGCGCTCGGCGTAGTCGGCGATCAGGCCCGCATCGCCTCCGGAGCACGCCAGGGCGATCAATCGGCCGTCCTTGGGCAGGTGGCCGCAGGCGGCCGCCTTGAGGGTTTCGGCAAAACTGACCGGTCCGCTCACGCGGATCACGCCCAGGCGCTGGAACAGGCTGTCGTACAGGGCATCGGAGCCCGACAGCGAGCTGGTGTGGCTCAGGGCAAGCTCGGCGCCGATCTGCGACACGCCGGTCTTCAAGGCTATGATCGGGATGCCCCGCTCCAACGCCTTGTGTGCGGCACGGGCAAAGCCCGGCACGTTCTTCAGGCCTTCCAGGTGCAGGCCAATGGCGGTGACGCGAGGGTCGTCGAGCAGCACGTCCATCAGCTCGGCCACGCCCAACTGCGCCTGGTTGCCCACCGAGGCCATGTAGGCCACCGGCAGCGAGCGGTCGCTCATGGACAGGTTGTAGGCGAAGTTGCCGCTCTGGGTGAGGATCGCCACACCCTTCTCCACCTGTTTGCCGCCATGGGCAACCGGCCACAGGGCTGCGCCATGCAGGTAATCGAGCAGTCCATAGCAATTGGGGCCGAGCAAGGCCATGGAACCGGCCGCCTCGAGCAGGCGCTGTTGCAGCACGCGCCCTTGCTCGCCGCTCTCGGCAAAGCCTGAGGCGTAGCAGATGGCGCCACCGGCGCCAATCGCGGCCAGGTCCTTGACGCATTGCAAGGTCAGGTCACGGTTGGTGGCGATGAACACCGCGTCCGGTCCACAGGGCAACTCGGCCACACTGGGCACGCACGGTACGCCATCGAGGCTTTCATGCTGTGGATTCACCAGCCACATCTGGCCGGCGAAGCCGCCTTCGGCGCAGCGCTTGAGCGCCCGCGCCATGCTGCGCCCGCCGACGAAGGCCAGGTGCCGGGGCGCCAGCAGGCGCTTGAGGTTGTCACGAATCGAGTGCGACATGGGCAATCTCCAGACCGATCAGCGCAGCAGCGGACGCAGCAGTTCGCGGGAAATGATGTGCCGCTGGATCTCCGAGGTCCCTTCCCAGATCCGCTCGATCCGCGCGTTGCGCCAGATGCGCTCGACCGGTCCCTCGTCCATCAGGCCCATGCCACCGAAGATTTGCACCGCCTCGTCAGCCACCTTGCCCAGCACTTCACTGGCGAACAGCTTGGCCATGCCGGCCTCGCCGTCGGTCATGCTGCCTTGGTCCATCTTCCAGGCGGTGTGCAGGGTCAGCAGTTCCGCGGCGCGGATCTGGGTGGCCATGTCGGCGAGCTTGAACGACACGCCTTGATAGCTGCCGATGGCCTGGCCGAACTGCTTGCGGTCGGCGGACCACTGCAGGGACAGGTCAAGCGCGCGCTGAGCTTGGCCCACGCAGTTGGCGGCCACCATCACCCGACCTGCGGTGAGCCAGGCGTTGGCCACCTCCCAGCCTTTGTCCACCTCGCCCAGCACTTTGCTGGCCGGCACGCGGCAGTCGTCGAAGAACAGCTCATAGGTGTGATAGCCACGGTTGCTCACGCACTTGGGGCCACGGCGGATGGTCATGCCAGGCGTACCGCGGTCGACCAAGAAGGCCGTCACGGCATTGCGCTTGCGGCCGTTGTGTTCGTAGGTGTCGGTGACCGCGAAGACGATGGCGAAGTCGGCGTGGCCGGCGTGACTGATGAAGTGCTTGCTGCCATTGATGACGAAGTCGTCACCGTCGCGTACGGCGCGGGTCTTGATGGCATTGGCGTCGGAGCCGGCACCCGGCTCGGTGAGGGCGAAGCAGTCGATCTTCTCGCCTTGCACGCACGGCAGCAGGTAGTCGTTGATCTGCTCGTCCTTGCAGGCCATGAGGATCTTCGAGGGGCGCGCCACGAACACGTGCAAGGCCCACGAAACCTTGGACAACTCACGCTCGATCAGCGCCTGGGACAGATAATCCAGGCCACCGCCGCCGACTTCCTCGGGCATGTTGAAGGCATAGAACCCAGCCGCGATCGCCTTGCCGCGGATCTGCGCCGCCAGCTCCGGCGACACCGCATCGGCGCGGTCCACCTCTTCCTCATAGGGCAGCAGCTCCTTGGTCACGAAGCTGCGTACCGCTTCCACCAACATTTCTTGTTCTTGGGTCAGTTGGAAATTCATCTGGAATCGTCCTGAAGAAGGTCGTGTAAGGGGTTATTTGCCAACGAATTCTGGTGCGCGACGCTCGACAGAAGCCCGTAGCGCCTCGGCGCCGTCCTGGCTGCGCCCGCACAGCAGGCCTGCGGCGAGCTCGGCTTCCAGCTGCTCGCTCAAGGTGCGCTGGGCTCCGTCACGGATCAGGCGCTTGGTCTGGGCGTAGGCGAAAGTCGGCCCCTTGGCCAGGCGAGCAGCCAGCTCGGCAGTGACGGTCGGCAACTGGTCATCGTCGCACACCTCACTCACCAGTCCGGCAGCCAGGGCGCGCTCGGCGCCCCACAGCTCGTCCAGGAACAACAAACGCTTGGCCTGCTCGGTACCGATCAGCCGCGGCAAGTGCCAGCTGGCGCCGGCGTCCGGGCTGTAGGCCATGCTGGTGTAACCGGCCTTGAAGCGCGCCGAGGCGGCGGCGATACGCAGGTCGCAGCACAGGCTCAGGTCCATCCCCGCGCCGACAGCAGTGCCGTTGATGGCGGCAATGGTGGGTTTGTCCAGGCTGTGCAGACGCTGCATCAAGGCGTGGGCGGTCTCGGTCCAGCCGTAGCTTTCCAGGGCACCGCGGGCTTCGGCCTCGGCCCACTCGGCCAGGTCCGCGCCTGCGCAGAAGCTGCGCCCAGTGCCGGTCAGCACCACCACCCGCACGGCCGGATCGGTGTTGAAGGCTTCCAGCAGTGCGTGCAGTTGCTTGAGGCTGGGGATGTCCAGCGCGTTGCGTTGCTCTGGGCGATTGAGGGTGATCCAGGCAACGCCGGCTTCGACCTTGCTCAGCAGTGAGGACGGGCTAGTCATGGGAGGCCTCGATATTGTTGTGGTGGTTATGAGGGGGACGACTTGAGGGAGATACTAAACAAGTGTTCAACAAGACGGCAATCCGGGCCTGAGTTACTGTAACAACTCACTAAATTGCTATATCTAATTGTTTTATAAGCGTATTTCGCCAAAGGAAAAGGTTTTTATGCGTTGACTGTTACAACTTCGCACAACTGCGGTTTTGCACTGACGGCGCCAAAGCATTCGCGGGTAAGCCCGCTCCCACAGGGCTTGTGCAACACCCTGCAGGAGCGGGCTTACCCGCGAATAGACACCGCCACTGTCACGTCATACGCCAGGCGCGCTCGGCTCGAAGGCCCCCTGCCGACGACGGTTGATCAGGAAGTACGCCGCGTAGCACACGGCAATGAAGCCAAAGCCCCAGTACAGCGACGGACGCTGGGTCTCGTCCAAGGCCAGGAACACGAACAGCGAACTGCACAAGGTGATGCACAGCAGCGGCACCAGGGGGTACAGCGGTGCGCGGTACTTGAGGTCCTCAAGCTTGCCGCCATCACGCAGGAAGGCCTTGCGGAAGCGGTACTGAGCCAGGGCAATGACGATCCAGGTCACGGTGCCGGACATTCCGCTCACCGCCATCAACACCATGAACAGGGTGTCGGCGGCGACGAAGCTGGTCATCAGCGAGATCAAGGCGAAGCACAGGGTGATGCTCAGCGCCCGCAGCGGCACGCCGCGCTTGCTCAGCGGCGACAGGCTCTTGGGCGCCATGCCGGTCTTGGACATGGCCCAGAGGATACGTGTGGAGGCATACAGGCCCGAGTTGCCCACCGACAGGATCGCGGTGAGGATCACAAAGTTCATCAGGTCCGCCGCGTAAGGGATGCCGACCATGTCGAACACCTGCACGAACGGGCTTTCCATCAGGCCGGCCTGCTCGTGCGGCACGATGGCCGACAGCACGGCGATGGCCAGCACATAGAAGATCAGGACGCGGAACACCACGTTGCGCACAGCGCGAGGGATGCTCTTTTCCGGATGCTCGGTCTCGCCCGCGGCCACGCCCATGATCTCGCAACCCTGGAAGGCGTACACCACGGTCATCATGACCGCGAACACCGCCGACAGCCCATGGGGGAACAGCGAATCGCCAATGAGGTTGTCGAGCATCGGGGCCGGCGCCCCATTGTTCAGCGGGATACCGCCGAAGATCACCAACAGGCCGATGACGATAAAGCCCAGGATGGTTGCGACCTTGATGCCCGAGAACCAGTACTCGGCCTCACCGAAGGCGCGGGTGGCCAGGGCATTGAGACCGAACAGCACGGCAACGAACAGCGCCGACCAATACCAGATCGGCACCTCGGGGAACCAACGGGTCATCAGCATGCCGGCGGCGGTGAACTCAAGGCCCACGGTGGTGGCCCAGCTCATCCAGTACACCCAGCCGATCATGAACCCCGTGGCCGGGCCGATGAACTTGGTGGCATGAGCCTGGAACGAACCGGACACGGGCATCTGCACCGACAGCTCGCCCAGGCAGACCATGACCAGGTACATCAGAAGGCCCGCGACCAAGTAGGCCAGGATCGCCCCCATCGGGCCGCCCTGGTTGATGGTGACCCCCGAGCCCATGAACAGGCCGGTGCCGATCACCCCGCCCAGCGACAGCATGAAGATGTGCCGGCTCTTGAGCGCACGGGTCAGTTGGATGCCTTTGCGGTCAGTGGATTCAGACATGGCGCACCTCGACCTGGCTGGCGCGCTGGGCGGGTAGACAATTCAGGAGGTCTTGAGCTTTACGGCATTTCATTATTCTTATCTCCAATAAGCCTCATGGACCGTGTGGAGCACGGTTGCCATCGATTATTGGAAACGGATGTAAGGTGCCGTTGTACGGACGGATCGAAGATGTAAAAAGTCGTAACTTTTTTGTACGTCAGCCCTGGATCAGCTGTTCCAAGGTGGCGCGGGCCAGGCGGATCTGCTCGGCCAGCGGTTCGCTCAAGGCTTCGAATGCCCCAGCATCTCCCTTCAACCCGACGTTCTCCAGGTGTCGTAACGTCGTCGCCAGGCCCGCAAAGCCCAACGAATCGCAGCTGCCCGCCAGACGATGGGCCAAGTGGACCACCTCTGTGCAGTCACCTGCCTTCAGCGCCTCCCCCAGCGCCGCCTCGTGCTGATCGATCGCCTGGCGCAGAACCACGAGCAGGCCTTGCAGTTTCTGCTCGCCCAGCAACGTGCGGTGGGTCTGCAGCAAGGCCCAGTCCATCGACGCCTCGGGCACTTGTGCGTGCACCACCGGCGTCAGGTCAACCAGGGCCTCGCGCAGGCTGTCCAGCTTCAAGGGCTTGGCCAGCACGCCCTGCATCCCGGCCTCCAGGTAACCGGGCACCTGCGCCGGTTGCACACCGGCGGTCAAGGCCAGGATGCGCGTCTCACGGTTGAGCCCTGGCGTGGCGCGGATGAGGCGGCACAGTTCCACCCCGCTCATCCCAGGCAGGTGCACGTCCAGCAGGATCAGGTCGAACCGGCACTCGGCGCACGCTTGAAGGGCTTGCTGGGCATGCTCCGCGAAACTGACTTGGTGGCCATCTCGGGTGAGCAGCCCCCCGGCGACTTCTCGGTTAAGCGCCACGTCCTCGACCACCAGAATTTTCAGTGGTGACAGGGCCTGGCGTACCGGCGCCTGAGTTTGAGGCTGGCGGCCACAGGCCAGGTCCAGCTCAAACCAGAAGCAGCTGCCCTGCCCCTCGACGCTGTCCAGCCCGATGCGCCCGCCGAGTTTCTCCACCAGGTGCTTGCAGATCGCCAGGCCCAGCCCGGTACCGCCGTAGCGCCTGGCCACGGCTTCGCTGGCCTGGGTGAAACGGTCGAAGATCTTCGCCTGCATGGCAGGGGCGATGCCGATGCCATCGTCACTCACGTTGACCCGCACCCGTTGCAGGTCCATCCGCGGCTCCAGCACCTGCACCTGCACCTGCAGCGTGACCTGCCCGTGTTCGGTGAACTTGATGGCGTTGGCCAACAGATTGCTCAGTACCTGGCGCAGGTACTGTTCGGCGCCGTGCTGGAACTCGGCCAGCTGTTCGTCGATGTGGCAGTGCAGGCGGTTGCCATTGTCGACGGCCCTGGGCTCGAGCAGGGTCATGACTTCCTGGCACAACTGGCGCAGGGAGAAGTCGACCATTTCCGGACGGCTCTCGCCTTCTTCCAGGCGAGCGAAATAGAGCACTTCGTTGAGAATCGCCAGCAATCCCTCGCCGGCCTTGTACAACGCTTCCAGGCGCTCGCGGTCGCGCAGCGCCAGGCTGCCGCCGCGCAGCAGCTCGGCCATGCCCAGGATGCCATTGAGCGGCGTGCGCAGTTCGTGGCTCATTGTCGCCAGGAACCTGGACTTGGCCAGGTTGGCCGCCTCCGCCTCGTCCTTGGCCCTGGCCAGGCTCGCGGTGCGCCGCTCGACCATCGCCTGCAGCTCGTCGCGCTTGTCCTGCAAGGCCAGGCGATCCAATTCGCGGCGCTCGATGTCCCGCAGGATGGCCCGGCGCATGTCATCCAGGGCATGGGCCACGGTGTCGATCTCGTCCGGACGGGCCGAGCGGCGCCGGGCCAGGTGCAGCGGTTCCTGCCACTGCCCCGCACCGATACGCCGGGCGAATTCGGCCATCACTTGCAGGTGGCGCGTCACCAGGCGGTAGAACAACCCCGACAGCGCCACCGCAAGGCCGCAGAGAAACACGCCCATCCACAACAGGCTGGTCAGCCCCGTGGCAAATAGCCGCCGGTGCACGGCGCCCAGGTCGATACTGACCTCCAGCTCGCCCAGATGCCGCGCAGGCCCGGACGGCGGTTGGTAATCCAAGGCGAAACGTTCGATACGCAGTGGCCCTTTGGGCGTGGCATCGCCGCGCAGCAGCCTGAAGTCTTCGCTGATCAGCCGCACCCGCGCCACGTCGGAAAAGTCCACCAAACCCCGCAGTTGCACGTCCAGTTGCGCCTCGTCCAGATCCCACAGGCTGCGCTCCAGGCTCGCCAGGTAGCCGGCGCGGATCAACGCCATGCGCGCCTCGATGTCGCGCATTTCCCGGCGGTACTCGAAGTACAGCTGGACGGAGCTTGCCAGCACGGTGAAGCACAGGCTGAACAGAAAGATGAACAGTAGCAGGCGGCGCAGCAGGCCGTCGGTGTGCAGGCGGATCATCGGGCGTCCACCGGCAGGTTGATCATGTCACGGTAAGTCACTTCGCTCTGCTCCAGCCAGCGCTGGATCTCGCCAGCCTCGGTCATCTTGCGCAACTGCTGGTCGATGGCGTCCATACGCCGGCTCAAAGGGGAATGTCGCGACACCGCGACGCGCAGATAATCCACGCTCAGTGCGGTGGGCAAGGCGTGGATATCCTTGGCCCCAGGCAGGTGCTCGACGAACAGCTGGCCGGTACGCCGCTCCTGGATCACGAAGTCGATGCGACCACGGATCAGCTTGCCGAAGTTCTGCTGGCTGGAGGACACCCATTCGATGTTCTGGTGCCGCGCCACGAAACGGTCGAACTCAGGCCCATAGCTTTCGCCGTAGAGCAGACCGCCCCGGTAGCCAGCCAGGTCGTCCAGGTGCTCGAAGCGCACCGGCCGGCGCTGATTGACGAACACCGCCACCTCCTCGCGCAGCACCGGCACCGTGGAAAAGCGCATGCCCTGGTCGCGCTGGTCGCTGTTGTAGGCCAGCACCACATCGACCCGCCCTGCGGCGGCGTCCATCAGGCAGCGCTTCCAGTTGCCCAGCACAACGATCTCGACCTCGTAGCCCAAGCGCCCGAGCAACTCGCGCACCACAGTGGGTGCCAGGCCTCGGACCTGGCGGCCATCGCTCCAGGAAATCGGCGGGTACACCGGGTAGTCGCAGTAGCGGATGCGCTCGTCCGCCACGCCGTGCAAGCTCACCAGCATCAGGGCCAGGGCGCACAGACGGCCCATGGACGTCAGGCCGCCACGCTGGCGGTGAACAGGTAACCGGTGCCGTGGATGGTGATGATCAGGTGCGGCTCGGCCGGATCGTCATGCAACTTGCGCCGCAGACGGCCGACCAGCACGTCGATGGAGCGGTCGTTGGGCACCCACTCGCGATTGCGGATCTGGTCCATCAATTGGTCGCGGGTCAGGGTGTGGCCGCTGTTGCGCAGGAACACACTGAGCAGCTGGAACTCGCCGTGCGTGAGCAGGGTTTCGGCGCCGCGCGGGTCGATCAGGCGACGGCGATCGGTATCGAGCGCCCAATCGGCAAACTGCTTGAGCGACTGCACACAGGCCGGCGCAGGCTTGGCGACACGGGCGTGGCGCACGCGGCGGATGAGGTTCTTGGCGCGCGAGACCAGCTCGCGTGGGTTGAGGGGTTTGATCACATAGTCGTCGGCGCCACATTCCAGGCCGACGATGCGGTCGATGTCATCGTTGCGACCGGTGATCAGGATGATGCCGACTTCCGAGCGCACGCGCAGTTCGCGGGTCAGCGTCAGACCGTCCTTGCCCGGCAGGCGAATGTCGAGCAGCACCAGATCGACATCCTGGCTGGCGAGGAAGGCATCGGCCTGTTCGGCGGTGTCGGCACAGTGGACGTCGTAGCCTTCCTGGGACAGGTAGGCGTGCAGCAAGTCGCGAATAATCGGATCGTCATCGACGATCAGTACCCGAGGCGTCATTGCGTGTTGTCTCTTTTTTATAGGTGTTGTTCATCGAACCCGCGCCCGCAGCGTACTCGTTACTGAACAGGCGATCAACAGCCCTCACTTACACTGAAGCGACGTCGACCGCCTGCCTGGAGACCATCGACCCAGGCCTCGCAGATCAACACCCCCTGTTCTGGCGAGAACGTCCCCGGGTTGAGGCCGGATTCCAGCCACAAACCGTCGAGCAGTGCACTGAGGCTGATGGCCGCAAGGTCCGCATCGAAGCCTTCCCAGCCCTCCTCCGTGGCCAGTGACGCCAGCAGCTGGCTCAGTTCGTTGCGGTATTCACCGTAGGAATGGTCGTGCACCTGGTTGATCGCCTCGGCGGTCTTCACTGCGCCCCAGAATGCCAGCCACGCGTCGAGCAGCTTGGGGTCCAGTACGTCCGATCCGAACGATGCGCGAAAGAACGCCGACAGCCGCTCACGGGCATTGGGCGCGGCCTTGGCCATGGCCTCGCGCAACAGGCCCATGACCCGCCCGGTGACCGCCATGTAGGCATCGGCCACCAGTTCATCCTTGCCCGAGTAGTGGTGGCTGATCAGCCCCACCGACACCCCTGCCTCGGCTGAGATCTTGCGGATCGACGCGCCCTGGAAGCCATGGCGTTTCAGGCACACCAAGGTCGCCTCCACCAGATTGGCCTTGCGCAGTTCCGGCAGCATGCGGTTGTAGCGGGCTTCCTGACTCATCGGTGCTCCTGGAGAAAAACAGCGTTATCGAGTTGGCACGCGCCTTTGGCAGCGGCGACTTTTATTCTCTGTGCGCCAGGGCGACTGGGGCTTCCACAAGGGGACTAGTCTGGCTGAACGACTGTACAACAAGCCAAGCACCGTGATAAACCCTCACAGCGCCCTCGCGCCAAGACCCGATTCCAACAACAAAAGCGGCTGCCATGAACGACCTGATCACACGCGAGCTGGACCACGGCCTGTTGACCCTGACCTTCAACCGCCTGGACAAGCTCAACGCCCTGAACATCGCCATGTACGAGCAGCTCGCCGAGCGGCTGCTGGCGGCTGACGAAGACCCGCAGGTGGACGTCATCCTGCTCACCGGCGGCCCGCAATGCTTCAGCGCCGGTAACGACCTGCGCGACTTTCTCGATAACCCGCCACGTGACCGGGACAGCCCGGTGTTTCACCTGATGCGCGTGGTCATGGCTGTGAAAAAGCCGCTGATCGCCGCCGTCAACGGCGCAGCCATCGGCATCGGCAGCACCCTGCTGCTGCACTGCGACCAGGTGCTGGTCAGCCGCTCGGCCAAGCTGCGCATGCCTTTCGCGCCGCTGGGCGTGTGCCCGGAATTCGGCTCCAGCCTGCTGCTGCCTCGCCTGCTCGGCCATACCCGCGCCGCTCGCCTGCTGCTGGCCAACGAACTGCTGACCGGCGAGCAGGCCGTGGACTGGGGCTTGGCCAACGAACTGCACGAAGACGGCGAGCAATGCCTGGCGGCGGCGCAGAAGCTTGCCCGGCGCCTGCAAGCGA
The DNA here is from genome assembly GCF_001808425.1 of Pseudomonas sp. HMSC08G10. Lineage (NCBI taxonomy): Bacteria > Pseudomonadati > Pseudomonadota > Gammaproteobacteria > Pseudomonadales > Pseudomonadaceae > Pseudomonas > Pseudomonas sp. HMSC08G10. The sequence continues at coordinate 193,463 of NZ_KV793307.1, forward strand.
TGCCTCGCGAGTCCTTGCTCATCAGCAAGCGCCTGATCAAAGAGGCCCATCGCGCCGAACTTGAAGCCACAGTCGAGCGTGAAAGCCAGCTGTTCGTCGAACGCCTGCAAACCCCCGAAGCCAAGGCCGCCTTGCGCGCCCTGCTCAAGGACTGACCACTCAGCCCTCGAAGGCCCGGACCAACTGGTCGATGACCAGGCGAACCCGGGCCGTGTGGCGCAAATCCTTGTGGGTGACCATCCACACCTCGTAAGGCGCGCTACGCTCGCGTGACGGCCAAACCCGCGCCAGGCCGTCGCGCTCGCCCAGGGCGATGGGAATCTCGCCGATTCCTAGGCCTTCGGCGATGGCGCGGCGCACCATCATGCTGGAATTCACCGCCGCCACCACCCGCCCCTGGTCGATCACCTCATCGACCAGCGTCGGCACAGGCCGATCACGCCAGTACGGCTCATACATCACCAAGTCGTGCCCTGCGAAACCACTGCCCGGCACCGGCTCGCCTTGGCGGGCCAGGTAATCGGTGCTGGCGTACAGGCCCATCGGCCAGCTCGCCAGCTTGCGCAGGATCAGGTCCGGGTTGTCCGGACGCTGGTTGCGGATGGCGATATCGGTCTCGCGTTGCGACAGGTTGACCAAGTCCGAGGAGCCATGCAGCACCACACGGATCTCAGGATGGGCCAGGTGCAACTGGCGCAGGGCTGGCATCACGAAATCGCAGGCCAGGGAATCGGTGGTAGAGATCCGCACCTCCCCGGCGCCTTCATTGTCCACGCCGCGTATGCGCCGGGTGAGCTCAAGCGCCGCGCTTTCGACCTTCTGCGCGAGCGCGAACGCCTCCTCGCCAATGGCGGTCAATTGATAGCCTGCGGGCGTTCGCAGGAACAGGGTCGACCCCAGGTCGGCCTCCAACGCAGCGATCCGTCGCCCTACAGTCGCCTGGTCGACCCGCAGCACGCGCGCGGCCCGGCGCAATGTCTGTTCGCGGCCCAGGGCCAGCAGGATCCTTGCGTCATCCCAATTCATCGATGGTCTTTCCTCACAGCACTTGTGCAACAGGGCGCCGCGAAATCGCCGCGCGCCCGGGGTCCGCGAGTTCCGTACCCTTGGGTGCAAGTCGCCAACGCGGCCAATCTTCACCTCACAAGGGCACAGTACCCATGAACAACGTTTCCAGCATGACCGCCATCGAGATCACCCAGCCAGGTGGCCCCGATGTCCTCCAACTCACTCACAGGGCGATTCCAGAGCCTGCTGCACGCGAGGTCCTGATCAAGGTCCACGCCGCAGGCGTCAATGGCCCGGACTTGCTCCAGCGCAAGGGCCTGTACGACCCACCCGCGGGTGCTTCGGACATCCCCGGCCTGGAGATCGCAGGCGAAGTCGTTGCCCTTGGCAGCGAAGTCCGAGGCTTTGCCGTGGGTGATCCGGTGATCGCACTGGTGACCGGTGGCGGCTACGCTGAATACGCCGTGGCCGACGAGCGTACCACCTTGCACCTGCCCGAGGGCCTGTCGATGATCGAAGCCGCGGCCCTGCCCGAGACGTTCATGACCGTCTGGGTCAACCTGTTCCAGCGAGGCGGGTTCAAAGCCGGCGAGTCGGTGCTGATCCACGGGGGCGTATCCGGTATCGGCACCACCGCGACGATGCTGGCCAAGGCCCTCGGCGCCTCGCGGATTTTCACCACCGTCGCCAATCCCGAACAGCAAGCGGCCAGCCAGGCACTGGGCGCCGATGTTGCGATCGACTACAACCGCCAGGACTTCGTCGAGGAGGTCTTGCGCCATACCGAGGGCCAGGGTGTGGACGTGATCGTCGACATCATCGCCGGCGAATACGTAGCACGTAACTTCCAGGCCGCGGCCATGAACGGGCGGATCGTGCAGATTGGCGTCATCAAGGGCCCGGCGCCGCAGGTTGACCTGTTCCCGATGCTGGTCAAGCGCCTGACCCACACAGGCTCCACCTTGCGTGCACGAAGCGCAGACGACAAGGCGCAGATCATCACCGACCTGCAACGACACGTCTGGCCCCATGTGCGCAGTGGCGCGGTCAAGCCTCTGATCTTCCGCACCTTCGCCCTGGGCGATGCGGCCCAGGCCCACGCCTTGATGGAAAGCGGCCAGCACATGGGCAAGGTGGTGCTGACCGTCGACGCCTGACACCAAAGAAACTCACCCGGCGCCGACTTCCTTGAGCAGCGCGGCGGCCGCCAGCTTGCCCAGTGCGTTGCCGGCCAACGGGCTGTCGCCGGTGAGCAGCTTGCGGTCCTGCAAGGTGGCGCCGGAAATGTCTTGGTTGATGATTTCCACGCCCAGGGCCTTGAGCTGCTCGCCGAACTTCCACGTCAGGTGCCCGGGCATGTAGCCAATGTCCGGGGTCTTGGCATCCAGATCGTCCGGGAAGGCGCAGATGCGGTAGCCGTTGTAGATGCAACTATCGCGCGTCTCGCCGAGACCCGCGGCGAGCAGCGCCGCTGGGCCATGGCATAGAGTGATGACGAACTTGTCGTGCTTGGCCGCCCAGAGCAGCAGCTGTTTCACCGCCTTGCTTTCGGGCAGGCCAATCAACGCGCCGTGGCCACCGGGGATGAACACACCGATGTAGTCCGAGTCAGGGCCCAATGCACGCTCGACGACATCCTCGAGTTTGAGCGGTTGTTTGAAGGCATCGCGGTAGCGGGCGTACAAGCCCTTGACCTCGGCATCCTCCGAAGGCATCGCCCAGAACTCGAATTTGACCGGGTTGCCAGACAACGTCGCCACATCGAAGGCAAAGCCGGCTTTGTCCAGGTGGTACATGGGCAGCAGGGTTTCCACCGGGTGGTTGCCGGTGGAGAACATCGTGCCGTTGTCCGTGAGCAAGTAGCGCTCGTCGGCACCGATCATCAGCACTTTCCAGCGGCCTCCCGTGTAGGGTCTTGGGTAATCGGCGCCACTGAGGTCGGATGTGGGCGAAGTGAACTGACTCAGCGAATAGGGCGAGGGGAAAAACGCATTGTCCTCGGCCGGGTCAGGCGTGGGGCGTTTGTCATCGTTCGGCTGTGCCATGGTGTTCTCCAACAGGCTGGTGGGGTCAATCGGGCAGTCTAGTCCAGGCCACCAAAGGCCATCGCAGGACGCGACTTGCGGTGCGCCGGCCAATAAAGGCCATGTGCCACCAGTCATCCAGCTGTCATCTTTCTGTCGTATTTTCCGATCACTACCCAGGGTCGGGACCATCAGCTGTGATTCGCCGCTTCTTATCGTCCGCAGGGTTGCTCCCCCTACTGATACTGACGCTCTGCGCCATCACCCTCGCCTTCCTGTGGGGGCTGCACGTTACCCAGAAAGCCGCCTCGCGCCAGGATGCGCTGTCGGCAAAGGCTGCCGAGCACATGAACCTGGCCAGTATCGTCGCGCAGAACCTGGGCCAATTGGTGGACCGCGCGCAAGCGGTGGGCAGGGTGACACAGTACGACATGAAATCCCCGCGCCAGGGCAATCTGAGCCTGGCGCGGATCTTGGTCGAAGACCCAGCGTTCAAGCGCATGAGCCTGTATGACCGCCAGGGCCGGCTGCTCGCCTCCAGCCACGCCGACGAGCCCCAGGCGCTGCCCCAGGATTGGCTCGACCAGCTCAAGGTGCGGGTTTCCCACGATGGCTTCAAACCCTTCATGCCCCACCTCGCTCCTTCAAACACCCCAACGTCCGGGCCCCACTGGCGCCTGCCGTTCATTCTGCCGCTGACCGACGTACGCGGGCGGGAGATCGACAGCCTCCTGGTGGTACAGCTGGATGTCGGCTATCTCGCTGTCCTGCTCCAGCACATCGACCTAGGCCGCACCGGGTTGATGCGTGTGCTCCAGGACGATGGCCAGGAGCGCCTGCGCATCGACTCCAGCGGCGTGGTGATGACCGGCGACCGACTGATGCCGAACCTGCCCGAAACCGGTGAGGAGGCCGGCCTGCTCACCCAGTACAGCGTCGAGGGCGCCTACCAGAGCCTGTACCGGCGCGTGGCCAACCGGGGGTTCAGCGTGGTGGTGAGCCAGCAACACGATGAGATCCTCGCCCCCTCGGCGCTGACTTACGCCCGCCAGTTCTGGCTGAACCTGAGCATGACCCTGATGATTCTCGCCAGCCTCGCCTGGAGCCTGCGCCTGCTGGGCAAGCGCCAGGAGGCCTTCAGCGCCCTGGAGCACGCCCAACGGGTCAACCAGCAACTGATCGGCCGCCTGGAGGATGAACATCGACGCAGCAGCCACGCCGCTGCTACCGACCACCTGAGCGGTTTGCACAATCGCCGCCAGCTCGTCGAAGTGGCGACCCAGGCCCTGGCTCGACAGCGGGGCAAGCGCCGGCTGATGGCGATCCTGTTCATCGACATGGACCGCTTCAAATCGATCAACGACTCCCTCGGCCACAAGATCGGCGACCTGCTGCTGCAGGCCGTGGCCGGGCGCATCCAACGCTTGCTGGAACCCGGCGACGAGGCCTCGCGCTTTGGCGGGGACGAGTTCGTGGTGCTGCTGGCCGGCGAGCGAGACGAGGAGCAGATCGACGCCTGGGTGCGCGAGCTGGTCGCCAAGCTCTCGGCCACCTATGCCCTGGACGGCCAGGAGGTCAACACCAGCCCCAGTGTCGGGGTGAGCATCTGCCCGCGCGATGGTCAGGACATCGACACACTGATCCGCTGCGCCGACGCTGCGATGTACTCGGCCAAGCAGGCCGGACGCGCCCAGTACCGCTTCTTCGACCCGTCCTTGAACCTCTCCGACATCCAGGCCTTCACCCTCGAGCAAGCCTTCGGCATTGCCCTGGCCGAACGCCAGTTCCTGCTCCATTACCAACCCCAGATTCGTCTCGATACCCTGAAGGTGCAGGGCTACGAAGCACTGGTGCGGTGGAACCACCCTGAGTTCGGCTTGCTTTACCCTGATCGCTTCATCGCCATGGCCGAGCGCAGTGGTTTCATCGTAGAGCTGGGCTGGGAGGTGCTGCGCCTTGCCTGCGAAGCACTCGCCCGCTGGCAAGCCCAAGGGCGTGATGAGCGCCTGGCGGTCAATGTCTCGGCCTTGCAACTACGCCAGATGGACTTCAGCGAGCGCTTGCTGGCTACACTGCGCGAGCATGCTATCGACGCACACCGGCTGGAGCTGGAAATCACCGAAACCACCGTGCTCGACCCCGAAGGCACCGCGCTGGACCACCTGCACCGCCTGCGCCAGGCAGGCCTGGGCGTCAGCCTGGATGATTTCGGTCGAGGTTATGCAGGCTTTGCCCACCTGCATGCGCTGCCACTGACCAAACTCAAGATCGACCGTGCCTTGATCGCCCCGTTGTGCAATAGCCACGACGACAGCCCGATCGTCTCCTCTACCATCATCCTGGCCAAACGCCTGGGCCTGGAGGTGATCGCCGAAGGCGTGGAGACCCGCGAGCAGGTGGTGTGCCTGAAACTCGCCGGATGCGACAGCGCCCAGGGCTACCACTTCAGCCGGCCTCTTTCACCGGCGCAACTGCTGGAATACCCGCCCTTCAGCGGCGCCCGGGAGAGCGCCTGTTGCACTCTCTGACGGCGGCACCTGCGTCCAGGCAACCCATCGCCGCGAATCGCGTTCAGCCCCGCGCCACCTGCCACAACCGGGCGACGTCGGTGGCCCGCGCTTGCAGCAACTGCGCTGCCTGGGCGCACGCCTGCTCCAGGCTCATCGGCCCGCTGGCCAAGGCGAAGGCCGCATCGATGCCATGGGCATACAACTGCTGGTAGCCCTCACCCAAAGTCCCGGCCAGCACCACCACAGGCACACCATGACGCTTGGCCACCCGGGCCACGCCCATCGGCGTCTTGCCGCGCAAGGTCTGGACATCGAGGCGCCCTTCCCCGGTGATCACCAGATCCGCCCCCTGCACCAGCGCATCGAGCCCTGCCAGTTCTGCCACCACTTCAACCCCTGGGCGGAACTGCGCGCCCATGAAGGCCTTGGCCGCAAAGCCCATGCCGCCCGCCGCGCCACATCCGGGAAACTCACGCACATCGTCACCCAGCAATTGCGCGCACAAGTCGGCAAAATGCCCCAGGGCCTGGTCCAGTGCCTGCACCTGCGCAGGGCTTGCGCCCTTCTGCGGGCCAAAGATCGCCGAGGCGCCATTGGGGCCGCACAAAGGATTGTCGACATCGGCCGCCACCTCTACCTGAACCTCCGCCAGGCGTGGGTCCAGATCGCTGGCATCGATACGGGCCAGTCGGCCCAAGGCCAACCCGCCCTCCTCCAGTGCCTGACCGTCGGCATCCAGCAGGCGCAGGCCCAGGGCTCGCAGCATGCCGCTGCCGCCATCGTTGGTGGCGCTGCCGCCAATGGCCAGGACGATGCGCGTGGCACCGGCGGCCAACGCGGCGGCGATCAGCTCGCCAGTACCCCAGGTGCTGCTGCGGCACGCATCACGCTGGTCCGTCGGCACCCGTTGCAAGCCACTGGCCTGGGCCATCTCGATGATCGCCGTACGGCTCTCGGCCAGCCAGCCCCAGCCGGCCTCGACGCTATGGCCCAGCGGCCCACGTACCACCTGGCGACGCAGCTCGCCATGGCTGGCGGCCAGGATCGCGTCCATGGTCCCCTCGCCTCCATCGGCCATGGGGCACTCGACCCGTTCGGCGTCCGGCCACACTTCGGCCAGGCCCGCACCGATAGCGCGGGCCACACCGGCAGCGTCGAGGCTGTCCTTAAACGAATCGGGGGCGATGACGACTTTCATGGGGATTCTCCTGTCCAGATACCCCGCATGCTGCCAGTTGTGGCGCAGCGGGGCCTCTGTCGAATGCACAAAAGCGTTGCGGTGTTGTTTGGGCGAATGCCTTTTTTGCCAGGGGCCATCACTGCGCCGGCAGCAGTTGCAAGCCCAGGTACAGGCTGAGCATCCCTTCAAGGCGCAACGGATCGACCTCGCTCACCTCGGCGATCCGCTCCAGGCGATACCTCAGGCTGTTGCGATGGATCCCCAGGGCATCGGCGCAGGCCTGGCTCTGCCCGTCGTGGGCACACCAGGCGCGCAAGGTCGCAAGCAACTGTCCGCTGGCATCCTTGGTGCGGATGCGCTGCAAGGGCTCGAGCAGTTCGTCCAGCGCGTCATCGTTGCGATGGCGCCAGAGCAAGGCAGGCAGGCGGTAGCGCGATAGACTCAGCAGCCGCTCCTGAGGCAGGACTTCGCGTCCGTAGGCGAGCAGGTCGCGCACCCGCCGATAACCCCGGCGCAATTGCTCAAGGCTCTGCGCCGTATTGCCCATGGCCAGGCGCTGGACCTGCCAGCCATGGCGATGAAGACGTTCGACCAGGCGCTGTTCATCCAGCGCGACGCCTGCAGGCCGACACCACAACAATGAATGCCGGGCCGGGCTGACGCACCAACTGTCGGGAAAACGACTCATCAACCAGCCGGACAATGTCTCCGCGCTCGGCCCAGGCTCGAGTTCGAACAGGCACGGCACCCGAGGCAACTGAGGCTTGAGACCCAACTGCTGGGCTTCATCGAGCAGGCGTGGGGAGTCACTGCTGCCACCGAGCAACAAGGCCAGCAGGTCGTCGCAGCGCTGACGCCGCCATTGTTGCTCCACCTGCAGATGACGCTGGGCCAGGAGCATTTCGGCGGTCATGCGCACTAACTCGCCATAGGTACGCAACTGCTGCGGATCGCCCGTAAGCCCCAACACGCCGATCAGGCGGTCATCGAGCATCAGCGGCAGGTTCACCCCGGGCTGCACGCCCTTGAGGCACTTGGCGGCCTCCACATCCAGTTCGACGATCCGACCGTTGGCCAACACCAATTGCGCGCCTTCATGGCGGGTGTTGATACGCTCCGGCTCGCCACTGCCCAGGATCAAACCCTGGCTGTCCATGACGTTGACGTTGCACGGCAAGATAGCCATCGCCCGGTCGACGATGTCCTGCGCCAGGTCGTGGTCCAGTTCGAACATTCAAGGGTCCTTGCGGTGGTAGGCTTTGGTCGCCGGCACAGCGGGCCGTGCCAGAAGCTGTGCAAAAGCACAAAGACAGCCGCGCCGCGCTCACCGAGACTCGTCGTGGCGAGCGCCGGAACCCGCGACGCCGCGACAACCATAAAAAAAGAGAATCCGATCATGGCACACAGCCCCGCCCCTGACCAAGGCAAAGACATCACCCGCGATGCGCTGTACCGGCGTATCACCGTGCGGCTGATTCCCTTCATCTTCATCTGCTACCTGTTCAACTACCTGGACCGCGTCAACGTCGGCTTCGCCAAGCTGCAAATGCTCGACGCCCTGAAGTTCAGCGAGACCGTCTACGGCCTGGGTGCCGGGATCTTCTTCATCGGCTACGTGCTGTGCGGCCTGCCCAGCAACCTGGCGCTCAACCGCTTCGGCCCGCGGCGCTGGATCGCGCTGATGATGATCGCCTGGGGTACGCTCTCGACCTGCCTGCTGTTCGTCACCACGCCCACGGAGTTCTACGCCCTGCGCCTGCTCACCGGCGCCGCTGAGGCCGGCTTCTTCCCCGGCGTGGTGCTGTACCTTTCGCGCTGGTTCCCGGCGGACCGCCGTGGCCGCATCATGGCGCTGTTCATGTCGGCGATTCCGGTTTCGGGGCTGCTGGGCGGGCCGTTCTCCGGCTGGATCCTCGATCACTTCGCCGCAGGCCAGCACGGCCTGGCCGGCTGGCAGTGGATGTTCCTGATCCAGGGCGTGCCTACCGTGGTGCTGGGCATCCTCGCCGTGCTGCTGCTCAGCGACGGTTACCAGAAAGCCGCCTGGCTGAGCCAGGCCGAGCGTCAGGTGATCGAGGCCGACCTCAAGGCCGATGCCGCTGGCAAGCCCACCACCCAGGGTGACGGTGTACTGGCCGTGCTGACCAATCCGCTGGTCTGGACCTTCGGCTTCGTCTACTTCTGCATCCAGAGCGGCGTGTACGCCATCAACTTCTGGCTGCCCTCGATCATCAAGAACCTGGGCTTCGATAACCCGCTGCTGATCGGCTGGCTGAGCGCCATCCCCTACCTGCTGGCCGGTGTGTTCATGATCGTCGTCGGCCGTTCGGCGGACCTGCGCAACGAGCGGCGCTGGCACCTTGTGGTGCCGATGCTGATGGGTGCGCTCGGCCTGCTGATCGCGGTGAACTTCGCCCAGAACCCCACCATCGCCATCCTGGGCCTATCGATCGCCACCATGGGCGCGCTGACCGGGCTGCCGATGTTCTGGCCGATGCCGACCGCCCTGCTCAGTGCCAGCGCTGCCGTAGCGGGCCTTGCAATCATCAACTCGGTGGGCCAGATGGCCGGTTTCCTGAGCCCCTACCTGGTCGGCTTCATCAAGGACCAGACAGGCTCCACCGACGCTGCGCTCTATTCGCTGGCCGCGCTGATCGTGTTCGGCAGCCTCGTGGCCCTGCGTGCGACCCGTGCCGGCGCGCTGAGCGCTGCCCGCGCCAACTGAAGCTGTTCGGGGGCGCTTCGGCGCCTCCGATCGTCGGTCTGTTGCATCCCCTGCTCGGCGAAGGCGTCAAATGAACCTGAACGGTTCTACGGAGACGCCCCATGACCCAGCACAGCGTGGCCCGCCTCGAACAGCTCGACGACCACACGCCTTTGCGCGTCCAGGCTGGCAGCGAAGAAGTCATCCTGATCCGTCAGGGCGACTTGGTGCATGCCTACCAGGCCCATTGTCCCCATGAAGGCGCGCCGCTGGACGAAGGTGCCCTGTGTGGCGGGTTGCTGGTGTGCCCTTGGCACAAGGCGGCGTTCGCCGTGGACGAAGGCGCGGTCTGCGAGCCTCCGGCCCTGGCCGACCTGCGGCGTTATCCGGTGCAGGTGAAAAACGGCGAGGTCCTGGTCGACGACCAGCCGCTGCCCAGGGCCAACCCACCCCGGCACAGCGACGCCCGCTGCTTTGCCGTGATCGGCGCGGGTGCGGCCGGCAGCGCGGCGGTGGCAACCCTGCTCAGTCATGGTTTCGGCGGCCGTTTGGTGTGGATCGACCAGGAACAGCACCCCGCCTACGACCGCACGTCCTTGAGCAAATTCGTCATCGCCGGGCAGATGGCCCCCGACGAAGTCCCCGCCCTGCTCGAGCCTGACGCCCTGCGCCAGGGCCATCTGGAGCGCTGGCACGCCAAGGTGCGAGCGCTGGATGTCGCCAAGCGCCAGATCTTGCTGGCCGACGGCAAGCGCCTGGAGTACGACGCGGCCCTGGTGGCCACCGGGGGCAAACCCAAACGCCCAGACCTTCCCGGCGCCCAGTTGCCTGGCATCTGCCTGCTGCGCTCCCGGGACGACGCCGCACGCCTGCTCGATGCCGCCGAACCGGGCCAGCCGGTGGTCATCGTCGGCGACGGCTTTATCGGCCTGGAGGCGGCTTCGGCCCTGCGCAAGTACGGCGCGCAGGTGCATGTGGTCAGCCGCCATGAAATCCCCCTGGCCAGGCAGCTCGGCGAACGTATCGGCCGCACCCTGCGCGAGCTGCACGAGCGCAAGGGCGTGGTGTTCCATGGGCCGACGGAGGTCCAACGCTTCGAAGGCACCGACCACGTCCAGACCGTGGTGCTGGCCAATGGCGAGCGCCTGGATACCGCGCTGGTGCTGCTGGGAGTGGGCGTCAGACCAGCCACTGGTTTCGTGCAGGGCCTGGAGCTGGCAGACGATCAGTCCTTGCCGGTGGACGCCGAACTGCACGCCGCCGAAGGGCTCTGGGCCGCCGGCGACATCGCCACCTTCCCCCTGGTCGGCCGCCCTGTGCGCATCGAGCACTGGCGACTGGCCGAGCAGCACGGCGTGATCGCCGCCGCCAACATGCTCGGCGAGCAGCGCCGTTACGACGACGTGCCGTTCTTCTGGACCTACCAGCACGGGCGCACCTATGAAGTGCTCGGTCATGGGCAGCACTGGAACCGTATCGAGTATGTGGGTGAACCGGAGAAAGGCGATTTCATTGCCCTGCAATGCATCGACGACCAGGTCGAAGCCGTGATCGCCAAAGGCTACGCCCGCGCCATGGCGGTACTGTCGCAACGGATGAAACGCCCCTTGAGCAGTCGCGAGGCGCGGGAACTGATCGATGCCTGGCCGGGCTGAGCCTGCGCGTGCCCCTGGCCAGCCGGATCCTTTCAATGGCAGGTGGATGTGTGTAAAACAGCCCTACACTCCTCGACACAAGGCGCCGCGCATGATCTACCGCCCCCTCGGCCACAGTGGCCTTCAGGTTTCCGCCCTCACCCTCGGCAGCATGATGTTCGGCGAACAGACCAGCACCGAGGACTCGCTGCGCATCATCGACAAGGCCTGGGACCAAGGCATCAACTTCATCGACACCGCTGACGTTTACAACGCAGGGCGCTCCGAAGAGATCGTCGGCGAGGCCGTGTCCCGCCATCGCCAGGACTGGATCGTCGCCTCCAAGGCCGGTTTCGGCCCGGCAGAAGGCTTGCCCAACCGCAGTGGGCTTTCGCGCAAGCACCTGTTCAATGCCATCGAGGCCTCGCTCACGCGTATGGACCTGGACTACCTGGACATCTACTACCTGCACCGCGAAGACCACAAGGTGCCCCTGGAAGAGACGGTACGGGCCATGGGCGACCTGCTGCATCAAGGCAAGATCCGCTATTGGGGCGTGTCCAACTTCCGCGGCTGGCGCATCGCCGAGCTGTGCAACCTGGCCGAACGCCTAGGTGTGGCCAAGCCGGTGGTGAGCCAGCCTTTGTACAACATCGTCAACCGCCAGGCCGAGCCCGAGCAACTGACTGCAGCCGCCTACCATGGCCTGGGTGTAGTGCCGTTCAGCCCGCTGGCCCGAGGCGTGCTCAGCGGCAAGTACGCGCCGGGTGCCGAGCCTGCGGCTGGCAGCCGCGCTGCGCGCCAGGACAAACGCATCATGGAAGTAGAGTGGCGCCAGGAATCGCTGGCCATCGCCCAGAAAATCCAGGCCTACGCCCAGGCCAAAGGGGTGGGGATCGTCGAGTTCGCCATTGCCTGGGTGCTGAACAACCAACTGGTCAGTTCGGCGATCGTCGGACCGCGCACCGAGGCGCAGTGGGACACCTATGCCGGTGCGCTGGAGGTGAAGATCACCGCCGAGGACGAGGCCTTCATCGATTCGCTGGTCACCCCGGGGCATGCCTCGACGCCCGGGTTCAACGATGTGGCGCATTTCGTCACCGGGCGCCTGGCTCGCCCATAGGCGTTGGGGCGCAGCGCCCCCACTGCAACCACTCAGCCTCGGGCGATGGCAAGGCTCAACGCCCCGCCTCGCCTTGCCCCAGGTACTTCTCGGTCCAGGCCGCCAGCGGCAGCGGAGGCTGCTGCTGGACAATGCGCCGCCAGATCAGCGCGAGGTCCTCGCCGTTGAACATCGAGCCCACGCCATCGCCCAGCCAAAGGGTCGGCGTCACCGCGTTCCAACGCCCGGTACCGTCCCGGCTGGCCATCTGGAAGCGAAAGGTGTAGTTGCCTGGGATGCCCATGCGCAGGTCGGTCACCACCAAGGCATTGCCCACCCTGTCGTAGCGCAGCCAATCATCGGTGAACCAACGCAGGCGCTCGTGCAGCGGCATGCCACGCAGCACCTGGGCGGCCTCCAGGTTCAGCGACTGGCGCTGCATTTCCGGCGGTTCCTGGTCAAAGGCGCTGCTGATGCCTTCGTAGTACTGGCCATCCGGGGTTTTGGCCAATACCCGCCAGACCAGGCTGTTGAAGGCGATGGGCACGGCGCGCACGTGGGTCACGGCAATGCCCTGCTGATCGAGGGCGAGCGCAAAACGCTGTTCGGCCGCCATGCGCCCGGCCAGCCCATAGCCCAGGTAAGCGGTGCTGAACGCCAAGGCCACGCCCAGCACGGTGACGGCCTTGCCAGTCATGCCTTTGAACGCCGCGTACAGCACAGCGCCTAGCAAGGGCAAGGTGTACACCGGGTCGATGATGAACACCGCCGCCCAACTCTGCGGGGTCAGGTTCAGGGGCCAGAACAGCTGGGTGCCGTAAACAGTGAAGGCATCGAGTATCGGATGGGTCACCAACACCAGCCAGAACGCCAGGAACACGCGCGGTAGGCGGTAGCCTTTGTCGGGCCAGCGCCTTCGGGCGACGGCGCTGACCAGCCAGGCCAGTATCGCCGCCAGGGCGGTGAGGACGAAGAGGGAGTGGGAAAAACCCCGGTGGTAGGTCATCTGCGACACCGGGTCGGCATAGCGAATAAGCACGTCGAGGTCCGGCAAAGTGCCCAGGGCCGCGCCGTACAACAACGAACGACGCCCCTGGATACGCCCCAGCACCGCGCCTTGGAGGGCGGCGCCGAGGACAGCTTGGGTCAGTGAGTCCAAGGTGAAAGTCCCTGATCGGTGTTTTTCAGGAACCTACCCTCATTCACCGTACTCGCCAAGGGGCGGCTGCGCAGCCTATCGCAGGCTGCACCTGGGCCTTGCGTCGTAGAGGCTCAAGAAGGCTTACAGCAGTTGCCAGGTATACACCAGGATCAAGCGGTTCTCATCGATGTCACTGCGGTAGTTGGAGCGTGCCATGGCATTGCGCACGCGAATCCCCAAACCTTTGAACAGCCCGCCCTGCACCGCGTAACCAAGATCCAGGTCGCGCTCGCGGTCCTTGCCCTCGTAGCCTTGGCCGGTGTCCACATTATTGCCGGTGATGTAGCGCACCGTGGCCGTCAGCCCAGGGACGCCCATCGCAGCGAAGTTGTAGTCGTAACGCACCTGGTAGGAACGCTCGTCGGTGTAGGCGAACTCGTACGTCGGCACTTCATTGCCCAGCGGCGAGATGTTGGCGAATACCCGAGGGAACGGGCTGTCGCCATAGATCCCCTGATAGCCGACATGGAAGCTGTGCCCACCCTGCCGGGCGGTGAACATCGAAAAGAACGCCTGGTTGTCGATGTTGCCCAGCAGCGCATCACCGTCCTCGCGGGCGGTGAAGTAGCCCAGGTTGGCGCTGAGCACCCAGTCGCCGAGCGGCTTGCTGTGCTTGAGGCCGATGAAGCCCTGTTCGTAGATGTCCTGCAGTTGGCCGTACCAGAGGCTGGCGCTGCTTTGGTTGTCGTTGAAGGCATAGTCGCCACCGACATAGTTGAAGGCGTCGCTTTGTGCCTGGCGCATGGGCACATGCCCGAGCATGGCGATCATCTTGTCGTCACCGGCCTCGTTGCGCAGGTGGCTGGAGGTCAGGTGCCCGGCCTGCAGGGTCAGGCCGGCCAGCTCGGCGGAGCTGAGGTTCACACCTTGGTAAGTCGGCGGTAGCAGGCGAATGTCGCTGAACGTCAGCACTGGCAGGTTGGGCTGAAGTTCGCCGAACCTCAGTTCGGTCTTGGACAGACGCGCCTTGAAGGTCGGCGCCAAGCGGCTGTATTCCTCCGCAGCGCGGCCATCGCTGTGAACCGGCAACAACCCGGTATTGACCCGGTCAGGGCTGCTGTCGAGCTTGATGCCCAGCAAGCCCAGGGCGTCCAGGCCGAACCCCACCGTGCCGGGGGTGTAGCCCGACTTGAAGTCGAGGATGAAACCCTGGGCCCACTCCTGGGCCTTCGATTGCTGATTGGCCCCGACGATATCCGAATAGTCGCGGCTGAAGTAATAGTTGCGAGCGCTCAGGCTGGCCTTGGCATCCTCGAAAAAGCCGTTTTCCGCGGCCAGCAGGGGTTGGCTGAGCAAGGTGATGCCCAGGGCGACACAAGAGGTGTGGTTCATTCCGAAGCTCTCTTTGATCTTGTTTTTATGGGTAAAGCGCTGGGAACGCGTGGGTCTTGAGTGATGCCTCTCCTCTTCAGCGGGCTCGGCGCAGGGCCGCTTGAACACGGGGGCGACGCAGGCGTGGCAAGGCGTGGGCGGCTAGACCGAACAACAAACCCCAGAACGGCGCCGACAACCCCAGGAAGGACACACCGGAGGCGGTTACCAGGAAGGTGAACAACCCCGCGTCGCGTTCAGCCGGTTCGGACAGGCTCCTGGCCAGGGCCTCACTGATCGCACCGTACAAGGCCAGGCCTGCCAGCGCGGCAATGAGCGCGGCGGGAAACGCCGCGAACAGCGACATCAAGGTAGCGCCGGCGATACCCAGCAGCAGGTACAGCACGCTGCCGGATACTGCCGCCACATAGCGCCTGCGTGGGTCCTCATGGGCTTCGCGCCCGGTGCACAGGCTCGCGGTGACCGCCGCAAGGTTCAGTCCATGGCAGCCAAAGGGCGCGAGCAACGCCCCCCCTACGGCACTGGCGCTGATCAGCGGGCTGGCCGGCACGCTGTAACCGGCGTTGCGCAGCACCGCCATGCCCGGCATGAACTGCCCGGTCAGGGCGACCAGCACCATGGGCAGCGCCAGGCTGAACAGGGCTGCAACACTGAACTGCGGTGCGATCAAGCCTGGCGAGGCCAGCTCCAGCACCAACGCATCACTGCGAAACTGCCCGCTCAATAGCGTGACAAGCGCACCGACCAGCAGCACCATCGCCACCGCATAGCGCGGCTGGCGCGCGCGCATCAGCACGTAGGTGGCGAACATCGCCAGCACCAACGTTGGCTGTACCGGCAACGCGCGGAACACCTCGGCACCGAAACTGAACAGAATCCCGGCCTGCATGCCAGCGGCAATGGAGCCCGGCAGGCGAGCGATGATGCGGTCGAAGGCGCCGCTGATGCCGATCACCAGCAACATCAGGTTCGCCACCAGATAGGCGCCAATGGCCTGTTCCAGGCCCAACTGCGGCAAGGCGGTGACCAGCAGCGCCGAGCCCGGGATCGACCAGGCGATCACCACCGGCACCCGATAGCGCAGGCTCAGCAACGCCCCCAGCACCGCGCTGCCCATGGACACCGCCCAGACCCACGAAGACAGCACAGCGTGGGGCAAGCCGGCTGCCTCGGCGGCATGAAAGATGATCACCAGTGGCCCGGCATAGGAAATCATCGTCGCGATCATGCCGGCGACGATGGCCGACACGGAGCAATCTTTGAACAGGTCTTTCATGGGACCTCTCGCAAGCACTGGCCGGCCTTGGTGGCTGGCACTTGTTTTGTGTTGCCTTCATCGCAGGCTGGTGCTTTCTTCGCGGCTAAACCCGCTCCCACCGCAACACCGTGCCTGTGGGAGCGGGTTTACCCGCGAAGAGGACACCTCGGTGTATCAGCCCTGCTGCAACGCCCGCGGCCGTGCGCTGCGCTGCTCGGCCTCGCTGTCCACGGCCTTCTGCAGTTGGAAGTCGAACGTGAGCTCGGCATACCGCCCCTGTACACCCCGCGCGCCGCCCTCGCGGAACTTGATCTCGCCAACCAGCCCATCACGGGTGGCGTAGGCGAAGTCGTCCCACAGGTACTGGTCGCCGGCCAGGTTGATCTGGGTGGTCAGGTGGCGATGACCCGGCGCAGAAATGAAGAAGTGGATGTGCGCCGGGCGCTGGCCGTGGCGGCCGAGCAAGTCCAGGCATTCCTGGGTCGGCCCCTGCGGGTCGCAGCCGTAGCCCGAGGGCACGATGCTGCGTGCGCGGTAGCGGCCCTGGGCGTCGGTGACGATGCGCCGGCGCAGGTTGTACTGCGACTGGCTCTGGTCGAAGAACGAGTAGGTGCCGCGCGTGTTGGCATGCCACAGATCGACCGTGGCGCCGGCCACCGGCTGGCCGTTCGGGTCGAGCACCTGGCCTTCGAGGAACATCACCGTGGCCACGCCCTCCTCGCTACCGTCGTCCATGCGCACTTCGCCTTCAGCAATAGGCGCACCGGCCACATACAGCGGGCCTTCGATGGTGCGTGGGGTGCCACCGGTCAATCCGGCCTGGGCGTCCTTGGCGTCCTGCAGCAGGTCGAGGAAATGCTCAAGGCCCAGGCCTGCCACCAGCAGCCCGGCCTCGCCTCGCCCGCCCAGGCGGTTGAGGTAGTCGACGGCGAGCCAGAACTCGTCCTCGGTGATCTCCAGGTCCTCGATCAGGCGCGCGGTATCCTGCAGCACGCGCTGGATGATGCGCTTGATGCGCGGGCTGCCATCATCGTTACCGAAGCCGGCCGCTTCTTCGAAGAACTTCTGGATATCGGCAGTGTGGGAAATCTTCACGGTCATGGTGCGTACCTCATCTTGTTCTTGTGCAAGGGTTCGAATCAGCGGTCGTCGCTGTGGATCGACGAGGGGTGGCGGCACAAGCCGTCGACCTCGATCTCCATGTAGGGGAACAGCGGCAGTTGCATCAGGGTGTCGTGCAGGGCCTCGACGCTGGCCACGTCGAATACGCTGTAGTTGGCGTAGTGGCCGGCGATACGCCACAGATGGCGCCAGGTGCCCTCGCGTTGCAGACGCTGGGCCAGTTCCCGTTCATCGGCCTTGAGTTGCGCGGCCTTGGCCGGGTCCATGTCGACCGGCAACTTCACGGTCATCTTCACGTGGAACAGCATGGGATTCTCCTTGAGTCTGGTTAAGTCGTTGTGGGCGCGGCTTTAGCCGCGAACACCGGCACAGCCGGTGCCATCGACCGCGTTGTCTGCTACGCGGCTGAAGCCGCTCCCACAGGTTGTGTGTTCCTTCAGCGGCGGGCGAAGCGCGCCAGGCGGGCTTCGTCCAGGGTCAGGCCCAGGCCCGGGGTGCGCGGCACGTGTAACTGGAAGTCGCGGTACTCCGGCGCCTGGGTGACGATCTCCTCGGTCAGCAGCAACGGCCCGAACAGCTCGGTGCCCCAGGTCAACTGGCGCAGGGTGAGGAACGCGTGGGCCGAGGCCAGGGTGCCGATCGAGCCTTCGAGCATGGTTCCGCCGTACAGGGCGATGCCGGCGGCTTCGGCGATCTGCGCGGTACGCAGCACGGCACGTGGGCCACCGTTCTTGGCGATCTTCAGGGCGAAAATGCTGGCGGCCCCGTCGGCGGCCAGGCTGAACGCATCCTCGACGCTTTCGATCGATTCATCGGCCATGATCGGCGCCGGGCTGCGCTGGTTCAGGCGGACCTGACCGGCGCGGTTGATGCGCGAGATCGGCTGCTCGATCAGATCGATGCCGTTGTCGCCCAGCACCTGGCAGGCGCGGATGGCCTGGGACTCGTCCCAGTACTGGTTGACATCGACCCGCACGCTGGCCCGCTCGCCCAGCGCACGCTTGATCGCCACCACGTGCTTGAGGTCCTGCTCCACCGGGTTGGCGCCAATCTTGAGCTTGAACACCCGGTGGCGACGGGCCTCGAGCATGTGCTCGGCCTCGGCGATGTCGCGTGCGGTGTCGCCGCTGGCCAGGGTCCAGGCCACTTCCAGGCTGTCGCGCACCCGCCCGCCGAGCAATTCACTGACCGGCAGCCCCAGGCGTTTGCCCTGGGCGTCGAGCAGCGCGCTCTCGATACCGGATTTGGCAAAGGTGTTGCCCTTGGCCAGCTTGTCGAGTTTGAGCATGGCGGCGTTGATGTTGTCTGCCGGCAGGCCGATCAACGCCGGTGCCAGGTGCGCGTCGATGTTGGCCTTGATACCTTCGGGGCTTTCGTAGCCATAGGCCAGCCCGCCGATGGTGGTGGCCTCGCCGATGCCCTCCACGCCGTCGCTGCAGCGCAGGCGCAGGATCACCAGGGTCTGCTGCTGCATCGTATGCATCGCCAGCTTGTGCGGGCGGATGGTCGGCAGGTCGACGATGATCGCCTCCAGCCGGTCGATAGTCGGGCTTGTCATGCAAGGCCTCCAGTTGCGTCAGTGAACGGTCAGGCCTGGGCAGGCGCGGCCAGGCCGTGGCGCCGGCTGCTGGCCAGGTGCACGGCCATGGCCAGCGCGGCAATGGCACCAGGGATGGCAAAAGCGATGAAGTTCAGTTGCAGCGGCAGATTGATGCTCATCAGCGCACCGCCCAGCAGCGGGCCGACAATGGCGCCATTACGGCCGATGCCCGACGCCCAGCCCAGCCCCGTGGAGCGCACCGACAGGCCATACAACTGGGCGGCGCCGGCATACAGCAGGATCTGCGTGCCGATGGTGGTGGCACCGGCGATGAAGATCAGCCCGTAGAGCACCGGCATCGGGCTGTTCACGCCCAGCAGGCTGATGGACAAGGCCGCAACCAGGAAGAACGCCACCTTCACCTTGACCAGGTTGTAACGGTCCCCCAGCCAACCACCGAAGATCGCCCCGGCCATGCCACCAAAGTTCAGCGCCAGCAGGAACGACAGGCTCGAGCCCAGGCTGTAGCCGGCATTGGCCATCAGCTTCGGCAGCCAGGAGCTCAGCGCATACACCATCAGCAGACAGCAAAAGAACGCCAGCCACAGCGCCAGGGTGCGCACCGCCAGGCCCTCACGGAACAATGCCACCACCGAAGCGCCCTTGGCCTTGCGCTCCACGACCTGCAGCACGTCGTCCGCCTGCACATTGCAGTCAGGATCCAGACGCTTGAGCAGCGCACGTGCGTCCTTCACGCGGCCCTGGCGCACCAGAAAACCGATGGACTCCGGCAGGTAGTAGAGGATCACCGGTAACAGCAACAGCGGCAGCGCCGCAGCAAAGAACATTGACTCCCAGCCAAAGCGCGGCAGCAGGTAGATGCCAACACCCGCCGAGAGCATGCCGCCCAGGGAGTACCCGCTGAACATGATCGCTACCAGGGTGCTGCGCAGGCGCTTGGGTGCGTATTCGTTCATCAGCGCCACGGCGTTGGGCATCAGCCCGCCGCAGCCGAGCCCGGCGATGAAGCGGTAGATACCGAATTCGCCAGGGGTGCTGGCAAAGCCATTGAGGATGGTCGCCCCGGAAAACAGCGCAAAGCACAGGGCAATGCCTTTCTTGCGGCCGATGCGGTCGGCCAGGCTGCCGAACGCCAGGGCGCCGAACATCATGCCGAACAGCGCATAGCTGCCCAGGGCACCGGCCTGCAACGGGGTCAGGCCCCACTCTTTCATGATCACCGGCAGGACCACGCCGTAAATGAACAGGTCATAGCCGTCGAAGATCAGCAGCAGGCCGCACCAGGCCATGACCATCCAGTGAAAGGGCGTGAAGCGTGCGTTGTCGATGATCGCTTGGACGTCGAGGGTTCGCATGGCATCTATCTCTGTTGTTTTTGTTGTGTGAAGAAAACCTTGCCGCAGGCGATCTCAGCCGAGATCGCCACCACCGACCGGCAACGTGACGCCGGTGATGTAGGAGGCCTCGTCGGAGGCCAGGAACAGGATCGCGCCGACCTGCTCGTCGATGGTTCCGTAGCGCTTCATCAGGCTGCTGGCGACGGTCTGGTCGACGATCTGTTGGTACCAGGCCTTTTCCTGCTCGCTCTGCTCAGTGCTGTTACGCGGGATACGCCGCGGTGGCGCCTCGGTGCCGCCCGGTGCGGTGGCATTGACGCGCACCCCGCGGCCGGCGGTTTCGAAGGCCAGGCAGGCGGTCAGCGCGTTGACGCCGCCTTTGGCTGCGCCATAGGGCACGCGGTTGACGCCACGGGTGGCGATGGAGGAGACGTTGACGATGGCGCCGCTGCCGCGCTCGAGCATGTACGGCAGCGCCGCGTGGCAGCACCACAGGGTCGGGAACAGCGAGCGCCGCACTTCGGCCTCGATCTGCTCGACCGCGTAGTGCTCGAACGGCTTCGCCCAGATGGTCCCGCCGACGTTGTTGATCAGGATGTCGAGACGGCCGAAGGTCGCCACGGCCTGGGCCATCACCTGGGCACAGTCGGCGTGCTGCTCCAGGTCGGCGATGAGGGTCAGCACGCCCTCCCCGGCCAGCTCGTGGACCAGCTCGGAGCGGTCCACCGCAACCACCTGGGCGCCCTCGGCCTTGAGCCGCCAGCACACGCCGCGGCCGATGCCTTGAGCGGCGCCGGTGACCAGGGCGACCTTGCCTTGGAATCTGTTGTTCATCTGCACTTCTCCGATGCGCCGCTGCCACAGCGTTCGCGGACGAAATAAAAAGGGGGCCGCCCTCACCCGCACGATGCGGGCAGCCCCGTGAAACCTCAGGCCGCCGCCGCGAACTTCTCGTAGTAGAAGTTCGCCGGCGTTATGCCTTGCTCGCGGATGTACTGGCTGACCGCCTCGACCATCGGTGGCGGCCCGCACAGGTACACGTCCACGTCGCCGTCATTGAGGTGGCGTGGCTCGATGTGCTGGGTCACGTAACCCTTTTGTGGGTACTGGCTTTCGGGGTTGGCCACACAGGCGCTGAAGGTGAAGTTGGGAATCTGCGCGGCGAAGGCCTGCAGGCGGTCCAGCTCGACCAGGTCGAAGTCGTTGGTGACCCCGTAGATCAGATGCAGCGGGTGCTCGCTGCCCTGTTCGGCAATCTTCTCCAGCATTGCCGTGAACGGTGCTAGGCCGGTGCCACCGGCCAGCAGCAACAGGGGCCGCTGGATCGGGCGCAGGTAGAAGCTGCCCAGAGGGCCGGCCAGGGTCATCTGGTCGCCCGCCTTGGCTAGGCTCGTGAGGAAACTGCTCATCAGGCCACCCGGCACATTGCGGATCAGGAAACTGACCTCGCCGTCCTTTTGCAGCGAACTGAACGAGTAGGCGCGGGTCTGTTCGCTGCCCGGCACCTTGAGGTTGACGTACTGCCCCGGCAGGAACGCCAGACGGTTCAACGCCTCGCCCTTGATCGACAGGGCAATGGTGCTTTCGGACAACTGCCGCACATCGGCGATGGTGGCCTCGAAGCTGGCCTGCTCGGTCTTGCACAGCTGCGAGGACGCCGGAACGCGGATCACGCATTCGCTCAACGCACGCATCTGACAGGTCAGGACATAACCCTGGGCGATCTCGTCCTCGTTCAGGGCGTCTTCGATGAAGTTGTCGCCCAAGTCGTAGCGCCCGGCCTCGGCCTGGCACTTGCAGGTGCCACAGGCACCGTCGCGGCAGTCCAGCGGGATGTTGATGCCTTGGCGGTAGGCGGCATCGGCGACGGTCTCGTGGCCGTCGGCCTGGATGAAACGGGTGACCCCGTCTTCGAAATTCAGTGCGATCTGGAAGCTCATGGCGTACCTCCGGGGCGAGCCTGGCCGCGGCGCGCCTTGCGGCACCCCGAACGGCCCTCGCCGTGACCTGGAATCAGATGTGGTAGATGTCGATGACCTGACGGACGTAGTCGTTCTTCAGGACCACCTTCTTGGCCAGGATCAGCGGCTGCTCGCCGCGCAGATCGAGGGTGTAGAAGCTGGTACCGAAGTAGCTGTCGGTGGTCTTGTAGCGAAAGCTCAAGGTGTGCCAGTTGAAGCGCACCTGGCATTGGCCATCGCCCTGTTCGACGATCTCGATGTTGCTGATGTTGTGCGAGGTGCGGGTGTCGGGCACCGTGGCGCTGGAGCGCTCGGTCTTGATCCGGAACACCCGGTCCTCCAGACCGCCACGGTTGCCGTACCAGATCAGCGAGATTTCACTCTGCGGGTCTTCGGTGAGCGTGTCGTCATCGTCCCAGGACGGCATCCAGAAAGTCGCATCGGCGGCGTACAGCTCCAGCCATTGGTCCCACTGGGCATCGTCCAGGTAGCGCGCCTCGCGGTAAAGGAAATCGCGCACGGTCTCGTAAATGCTCATTGCACGGCCTCCACGGGGATCAATCGCTGTTCCTGCTCCAATGCCTTGAGCATGGTGTCCTGCCAATACTTGTGCTGCAGCACGAACAGGCCTTCATCCTCGGTGCGCACGCCCGAGAGCAACGGCTTGAGTTCGATCTCCTTGGCCGCCTCGTCGGCGCCCTCCACCCAATGAGTCGCGCCCCGCGACATGTCGTTCCAGCCGGTGCCGGCGCCGTAGCCGGTCTGGCAGGAGCGGAACTCTTCCAGATCGTCCGGGGTGGCCATGCCACTGACGTTGAAGAAGTCTTCGTACTGGCGGATGCGCTTGGCCCGCGCCTCGGCGCTTTCGCCCTTGGGCGCAATGCAGTAGATGGTGATCTCGGTCTTGTTCACCGAAATCGGCCGGGCGACACGAATCTGCGAGCTGAACTGATCCATCAGGTAAACGTTGGGGTACAGGCACAGGTTGCGCGAGTTCTCGATCATCCAGTCGGCGCGGGCCTGGCCGAAATCGGCGGCCAGCTGCTCGCGGCGCTCGTAGGCCGGACGGTCCTCAGGGTTGGCCCAGCGGGTCCACAGCAACAGGTGGCCATGGTCGAAGGAGTAGAAGCCCCCACCCTGCTTGGCCCAGGCGCCGGCGCTCATGGTCTTGATCTCTTCCCCGGCCTCGCGCTGCTTGCGCTGGTTCTGGGTGGCGGCGTAGTTCCAGTGCACGGAGCTGACGTGGTAGCCGTCGGCACCGTTCTCGGCGGTGAGCTTCCAGTTGCCTTCATAGATGTAGGAGCTTGAGCCGCGCAGCACTTCCAGGCCTTCGGGGGACTGGTCGACGATCATGTCGATGATCTTCGCCGACTCGCCCAGATGCTCGCTCAACGGTTTGACGTCCGCGTTGAGGCTGCCGAACAGAAAGCCTCGGTAGGACTCGAAGCGGGCGACCTTGGTCAGGTCGTGGGAGCCGTCGCAGTTGAAACTGTCAGGGTAGCCGGCGTTGGCCGGGTCCTTGACCTTGAGCAGCTTGCCGCTGTTGTTGAAGGTCCAGCCGTGGAACGGGCAGGTGTAGCTTGAGCGGTTGCCGCGCTTGTGCCGGCAGAGCATGGCGCCGCGGTGGCTGCAGGCATTGAGGAAGGCATTGAGCTCACCGTCCTTGTTGCGCGCGATGAAGATCGGCTGGCGCCCCATGGTCAGGGTGAGGAAGTCGTTTTTCTCGGGAATCTGGCTTTCGTGAGCCAGGTAGATCCAGTTGCCCTCGAAGATGTGTTTCATCTCCAGGTCGAACAGGCGCGGGTCGGTGAACATCTCCCGCTTGCAGCGGTAGACACCTTTTTCCCGATCGTCCTCGAGCATGGCATTGACGTAGTCGAATCCCAGGGACATGGCCAGGGTCTCCATTGTTATTGTTCAGGCCAGGTCAGGTTAGGGATTGGGCGGCGGGGGCAATATCCGGATCGTGCAGAGTGCTATCCAGTTTGTGCACGCAGTTCGGTGCGCAGGGTGCAGGGCTTGCGCAATCGCGGGCAAGCCCGCGAGCACAGGTCAATTGCGGCGCTTGAGAGTCTCCGATGGCAGCTCGCCAAAGCGCTGGCGATAGTGCTCGGAGAACCGACCGAGGTGCAGGAAGCCATAGTCCATCGCCAGTTCGGTGACATTGCGGACCGAACAGCTGGCGTCGCGCAGGCAGGCATGCACCTGCTCGAGCTTGCGCTGGCGGATGTACTGCTTGGGCGTGGTGCCCAGGTGGCGGTCGAACAACGCATACAACGAGCGCAGGCTCATGCAGGCCTGCTCGGCCAGGCCTTCGGCGGTGAGTTCAAGCTTGAGGTTGCGGTCGATGTGCTCGAGGATGCGCTCCAGGCTCGCACCCGCCGCGCCCAAGGGTTCGCGCTGGACATTGGTGCTCATCAGCGTCAGCAGCTTGCTGGCGACGATCTGGCTGTAATGGCCCTGTACCCTGGGCAGCGAATCGCTCACCTCGGCTTCATGGCACACCATCGACAGCAGGTTGACGAAGCCGTCGAGTTCTTCCAGCCGGTAGTGGTTGCGCAAGAAACGCACCCCGCCGCTGGGCCGCTGCCAGCGTTGCTCCTCGCAGATCGAATCGAGCAGATGGGTGGGCACCTTGAGGATGAACTTCTCGCAGTCCTCCGAGTAGGTCAGGTCCACCGGCTCGTCCGGGTTGATCAGCAGCAGTTCGCCCGGCACCAGGTAATGTTCACGCTGGTGCCCACGCCACAGACAATTGCCGTTGAGCAGGATCTGCAGGTGATAGATGGTCTCCAGCGCCGGCGATGTGACCCTGACGCTGCCGCCGTAGCTGATGCGGCACAGGTCGAGCTCGGCCATCTTGCGGTGGCTGAGGCTCGATTGGGGATGGGTGGTGCGGGACAGGCCGATGCAATGCTGGCCCACGTGCCGGTTGACATAGTCGGACACGACATAAGGGTCGGCGCGATGAAACACGCTGCTGCGCTCGCTCAACAGGCGGCTTTCCATAGGCAAGGCACTCGGCTTCGTTATTGTTCTGGTCGCCGCGTCCTACGGGCACTGGGGCCAGTGGTTGCGGTCGTTCACGGTCAGTCTATCGAGCCGGTGGAGGGAACATGGAGGCAGGCGACCACCGGCTTGGTGCTCGCCACACACTAAGCAAAAAGCGGGACCTTGGGCAATGCGACTTAAGCAAACGACGTGCGGATAGCGAACGCCCCGCAAGCGAGACGTGTTCGGTTATCGGACAGCGCTTCGCGGGTAAACCCGCCCCCTGAAGGTTACCTACCCTTGTCGACTTCACAACGCTGGCTACTGCACCGGCAGGAAGTTCAGCAACAGCAGGCTTTGCGCATAGTTCAGACCGATCCGCCGGTAGCGTTCGTCAAGCATCTGGGCCAACAGGTCCAACCGCGCGACGATCTTGCCGAACTCCACGGCAAAGCTCAGGTTGCTGCCCTCTTCGGAGATTTCATTGGAAAACAGCAACAATACGCCATTGGCGTCCTGGCGCTGGCTCAGCATCCAGGTGGCCTTCTCGATGTTGCGGGCGGCGTTGTTGACGAACAGCGGGTCGATGGTGTCGGTCATGTAGAACTCGGTGCGCCCGCCATGAGCGGTGATCAGCATGCTGCCAATGGCGTAGATGAAGGCGCCGACACGGTCGCCGCGAAATTCCGGGCTCAAGGCGTAGCTCAAGGCCGCCAGGTCGCGCCGATTGCCAAGCTGTGCCAAGGGTTGGCGCTGCTCGATGGCCAGGCGGATCTGGCGCTCGGCGGTGGCGGCGTCGAGGTAGCCCGATTGCTTCCACTGGTTGGGATTGCGCTGGTAGAGCTTGTTCATCAGCAGGTACAGGCTCTGCAGATTGTCGCGCATGGCGATCGTCGCCATGCGGTCGACGCTGGTCTGGAACAGCTCGCTGGGCTTGCCGTCACCGAGCTGGGTCAGGACATCGCGCCCCTGCTGCTGGGTGCAGGCGCACAGAGCGGTCAAGGCACCTGCCAGAAGCACGCGAGAGAAGGGTTTGGGCAGTGAAACAACCATCGGCACCGGGGTCTGGGATCAACGGCTGGGTCGGGCATCGGCTCAGCCTGGCCATCGATAGAGCGTGCAAATGGAGAAAAGTGCGGCGGGTAAGCGAAACGCTTGTAGTGCAGGGACGCTTCACAGGCCAAACAGCAGACTCAAAGACAGCGCTGCACCGTGGCAGCACCTATCTTGTGTTGCTTGCAATGGCCTGTTCGCGGGTAAACCCGCTCTACAGGGACTGCCGCGTTGTTAACAGCGCCGCAGCACCCCGTGGAGGGTTCACCCGCGAAGCGATCACATGGCGTGACGCAGCATCTCGATGACCTGGGCATGCAATGCCGGATCGCCACAAGCCACCACGCAACCGCCATGCTGCGCCGAGGTGCCGTCCCAGGCAGTGATCACACCGCCTGCGCCCTCGATGATCGGCATCAGCGCCTGCACGTCATACGGCTGCAGGCTGGCTTCGACGATGACATCGACAAAACCCGACGCCAGCATGCAGTAGGCGTAGCAGTCACCGCCATAACGCATCAGCCGCGCCTTGCCGGCAACCGCCTCGAAGGCCGCCTTGCGCGCGGGCGTGTCGAACATGTCCGGAGTGGTACACATCAAGGTCGCCGATGCCAGGTCGACGCAGGCGCGGGTTTTGAGCGGCGTACCGCTGCGCCAGGCACCCTCAGGGGTGCCGACGAAGCGCTCGCCGGTAAACGGCTGGTTCATCACCCCGACCACCGGACGTTCGCCGTCGTTCAGGGCGATCAGCGTGCCCCACAGCGGCAGGCCGGTGATGAACGCGCGGGTGCCGTCGATCGGGTCCAGCACCCAGGTCAATGGGCTGCTGCCCTTGGCCACACCTTGCTCTTCACCGAGGATGCCATGGGCCGGATAACGCGCCTGGATCAGCTCACGCATGGCCTCTTCGGCAGCCTTGTCGGCCACGGTCACCGGGTCGTACAGGCGCCCGCCCTTGTCCTCGACGTCCAGGCTTGCACGGAAATACGGCTTGATCGCCGCAGCGGCGGCATCGGCCAACTGCTCGGCGAAGGCGCGGAATTCGCCAATCTGTTCAACGCTCAGGGACATGGATCGGGCCTCGATGTAGGAGAAAAGGCTCGCATCATACCCCAGTCGCCGGGCACTGGAGGCATCGACACAGGGCCTACCAGCCACCAGGGTCTAGACTGAGAGAGGAACTTGGGCGCCGCTTGGCGCGTAAACCGGCACGGGCGGTTTGGGGGCCGCCACACGTGGAGGTATGAGATGAGCCAGTTCAAGCGATTGTTCGTGATGCTCGGCCCGCAGATGCGCCATACACCTGCCCTGCAAAGGGCCGCGGCGCTGGCTGAATCCAGCGGCGCCCTGCTGGATATCAACGTGTTTGTTGACGATGTCGACACCTTTGGCTTGATGAGCGATACCCGCGAGCGTGAGCGGCTGCTCGAGCACAACCGACAGTGGCTGGCCGACGAAGTCGAACAGCTGCGCAACGCCGGACTGGATGTGTCCACCGAGCTGCTGCTGACTCGCGACCCGCTGGGCAGTGTGCTGGAACAAGTCGAGCGCCTGGGATGCGATCTTTTGATCAAGGACGTTCAGCACGAACCGGTGCTCAAGCGCCTGCTGGTGACGCCGTTAGACTGGCAACTGCTTAAGGACAGCCCTGTCGCCGTGCACCTGGTCAGCGACATCCGCCTGCCCCTGCCCCGGCAGATCGCTGCCGCGGTCGATCTGAACTGCCATGGCGCAGGCGAGCATCTGGATGAACAGGTCATCCGCTGCGCCCATGCCCTGGCCCTGCAGTGCAACGCCGAACTGCACCTGCTGCATGTGTGCGACGCGGCCAAGACCCACATCGCCGACTTCGGCGCCGGCACGGTGACCATGCCAGGCTTTGACGGTAGCGTGCGCACGGCCCAACGCGCCGCTTTCAATCGTCTGGGCGATCACCATCAGATCGATCTTGAACGTCGGCACTTTTTGGAGGGGCCGGCCACGCGCGCGATTGCCCAGTTCGTCAGCCATAGCCGAATCGACGTGATCGTCATGGGCAGCCATCGTCATGATGCGATGCAGACCTTCCTCGGCGGCACCACCGCCCATGTGGTGGAGCATCCGTTGTGCAATGTGCTGGCGATCAAGGCGGTGCGCTGACATGCAGAGACGTTGCAGGCGTGCAGAAGCCGTTGTCTTGCGAGCCTACGCTGGCCAATTCGCGGGTAAACCCACCCCCACAGGATTGGCGGTGATCCCTGCAGGAGCGGGTTTACCCGCGAACACCGGCGCAGCCGGTGCCAGGCAAAGCCTAGCGCTCCTACAGCCGCACTCTCCCTCAACGGGTATCAGAAGCCCTTGCTGTAGTACAGCGAGTAGGACTCGATGCCGTCGTTCGGCTGCTTGAGACCGGCGTTGGAATAGTGCATTGCGCGCACACCGATCTTCTGTTCGGCCGGCAACTTCAGGCCAAAGCCGATGCGGTCTTCGAAGTTGACCGAAGAGCCCAGGCGCTGATCGCCCACATCGGTCTTGGAAAATGCCGCAAGACCAATACCGGCTTCGATGAAGGGGGTGTAGGTAAAGCCGCTGAACTCATAGACGAACACCGGGCTGAACGACAGCGAGTGTGCGCCGCTGGCCTCGCCGCCCTCCCAATAGGTGTAGGCCGCATCCCAGTAACCGGTCAGGTGGCCAGTGTTGCTTTCGAACCACTTCTTGTCCCAGTCGAAGGAAAGGCCGATACGGTAGGTCATATCGCCTTGGCCGGTGGCGCCAACGGCACCAGACACTTGTGCGGCCTGGGCCATGTTGGCGCCGGCCAAAGCCAGGACGGCGGCAGCCAGCGAAGCGGCGAGACGGGTTTTCATCTATGAATCTCCTGATGGTCTTCACGGACAAGCCAGCGCAATGCCTGCCGGCTTGATTCCAGATTGGGGGCTTATGCCCCTCCTTCTTAGTGCCCTGAACCGGGTGCATCCAACCAAGTTACAAGACGTAATACTTTTTGGATTATCGGCCAACCTAACAAAAAGTTGAAAGGCTATTTGCCGCTTGTTGATAAAACACTCTGTTGCATATTTGTAAACAATTGAGCATGTCGCACTGAATCTAATACCGCAGCGTCCGAAGGTCGCTCAGAAATATTTTAAACATGCTGACGAATTCCCCCTCGCAAATGCTGTCGGCAGTCCCCGTTCAGTCATACACCGACTCCTCGTGTTCCCCCAACAAGCGCCGCTGCCTGGGCGTCGCTTCTTCCAGCACTTCAGGGTTGAAGTGCCAGTCCAAGTAGGGAGAGAACTTCTGCGCAACCATGCGCCGGCCGTAGTGCACTTGCAGCATGTCGCGCATTGCGGCGCTATGGTTGGCACCGCCGCCATGCCACAGGTCACTGCGAAACACCAACGCGTCGCCGGCGTGACACAGCACATCTCTGGCACCTTGCCCCTGCCAGCTGTTCTCGCCCTCCTGGGGCGGTCGACCGGCGAAATGGCTGCCCGGCACGACCCGGGTCGGGCCAACGGACTCATCGATATCGCACAAGTACAACTGGGCGGTGAGAATCTGGACTGGCTGGCTGTAGTCCTTCCGAGCGCGGATCCAGTCCGGCAACTCGATGGGCAGGTAATCCAGGTGCAGCTCCATGCCGGGGTAACCGGGATGACTGCGCCAGGCGGTCTGGCCAATCACATGACAATCCTGCCCCAGGACGGCCTCGGCCAGATCGATCAAGGGCGCAAGATCCAGAAACGACAACCACAGCGGATTGCGGTTGAACACACATTTGTAGTGTTCCAACAGGCCTTGGTAGTCCCAGTGAAGTGGCTGCAGGTCGTCGATGGCGCAGCGCAGCAAGGCAATGCGCAATGGCTCCAGGACGCCCGGAATCAGCACGTAGCCGTATTCATCTAGCGATTTCAACTGAGTTTCCAGGTTCATGGCCATGCTCCGGCAGGCGCTCTGCTGAAATATCAGAAGGAGGCGGAATCAAGATCGTTCAAAAAAAATATAGGCCCGATCGGTACCTCCAACAGGCAGCCACGATCAGGCCTGTGGTCTGGATCCGACAGGAGCACAGATGTACTCCTGGATATTCAGGGACGCTTTACCGCCAGTGCAAACTCACGTTGGCGGGGGATTTGCCGCTCACGCTCACCTGCTGCTGCACGGTCTGGCCGTCGGCATTGCCGGTGACCCGGTATTGCCCTGGCGGCAGTTGCACGAACAACAGCGGGCCGACGTCCTGCAACGCCAGGACCTGCTGGCCTTGGGCGTTCTGGATATCCACCGTTGCGCCGCTCTGGAACTTGCCCTCCGGGCCGACAGACAAGGTGACATGCAGGTCATAGCCGGGGGTGCGACGCAAGGCATTGGCTTCATCCTGGCCGATCCCGCCTTGCAGATAGCGCACGCCGTTCTGCTCTTGCGGTTGCAGTTGCACCGCTTGCGGATCGATCGGCGCATTCAGGTCGGCAGCGGCCGCAAGGGTCCAAGGCAAGGCCATGGCCACCAGCAAGGCGGCGCATAGCCCGTAATGATGTTTGCGCATGGTGCATTCCTCCCTGCGAGGGATGGTCTACACAATGTTCGACGCCATAGGGCCAGGGGTGTTCGAGCAGAGGACAGCCGTCGGTCAGGCCGCGCGCCGCTCCTCCAGCAGCTTGACGAACATGCTCAGGCTGCGCGAGACCGTTCCTCGGCGCCACACCAGCCAAGTCTTGAGGTAGCGAAAATCCTCGGACAGCGGCCAGACGCTCACCGTGCTGCATCCCGGCATGCTGTCGAGCATGCTGCGCGGCATCAAGGCCAGGCCGGCCCCGGCGCTGACGCAGGCCAGCATGCCATGGTAGGACTCCATCTCATGGATCTTGCCCGGCACCGCCTGGTCCTGGACGAACCAGTTCTCGAAGTGATGCCGATAGGAGCAGTTGGCCCGGAAGGCATAGATGCTCTCGCCGTTCACATCCCGGGCCCTGCCCACCGGGGCATGGTTGAGCGGTGCGATGATGACCATTTCCTCCTCGAACACCGGCATGCCTTCCAAGGTCGGGTGTAGCACCGGGCCGTCGACGAACGCCGCCACCAGGCGCCCGGACAGCACACCCTCGAGCATGGTGCCCGACGGCCCGGTGGACAGGTCCAGGTCGACCTTGGGGAAGCGCTGGTTATAGGCCGCCAGCAGCCCTGGAATGCGCACCGCCGCGGTGCTCTCCAGCGACCCGAGGGCAAAAGTGCCCTGGGGGTCCTCGCCAGCCACGGTCAGGCGCGCCTCATGTACCAGGTCGAGAATGCGCCGCGTGTATTCGAGAAAGTTCCAGCCCGCCGGCGACAGCCGCAACCGGCTTTTCTCGCGGATGAATAGCTCCACGCCCAGGTCCTCCTCCAGCTGCTTGATGCGCGTGGTCAGGTTCGAGGGGACCCGATGGATCTGCTGCGCCGCAGCGCTGATGCTGCCGTGCTCGGCCACGGCCTTGAAGATTTCCAGTTGCACCAGGTCCACGGTCTTTCTCCATTCGTGAATGTTTCACTCATTATTATTCAGTTTTCATTAAAACCGCACACCACTAGTCTGGGCGCCAGTCGGATACAACAACGAGGAGCCCGCCATGAGCGAGATCAGCAGCCTGACCCATGCCATTTCCGTCGACCCGCACAGCGGTGAGCGGATCGGCCATTACCCCTTCGACACCGACGCCGCACTGGAAGCGGCGCTGCAACGCGCCAAGAAAGGCTATGGCCAGTGGCGCCAGGTGTCGCTGGGTCAGCGCAGCGAATACCTGCTCGCCTTGGCAGATGCCCTGCAAGCCAATCATGAAGCCTTCGCCCAGATGATCACCCGCGAGATCGGTAAGCCGATCACCCAAGCCCGCGGCGAAGTCACCAAGTGCATCGGCCTGTGCCAGTGGTACGCCGAACACGGTCCGGCCATGCTCGCGCCAGAACCCACCCAGATAGAAAAAGCCCGCATCGAATACCGTCCGATGGGCCCGATCCTGGCGGTGATGCCGTGGAACTTCCCGATCTGGCAGGTCCTGCGTGGCGCGGTGCCCGCGTTGCTGGCTGGCAACACCTATGTCCTCAAGCACGCACCGAACGTGATGGGCAGCGCCTACCTGCTGCTCGACGCCTTCAAGCAGGCCGGGCTGCCCGAGGGCGTGTTCGAAGTGGTCAACGTCACGCCCGAAGGCGTCACCCGGGCCATCAATGACCCGCGCATCGCCGCCGTCACCCTCACCGGCAGCGTGCGTGCCGGCATGGCCATCGGCGCCCAGGCGGGTGCGGCGCTGAAAAAATGCGTACTGGAACTGGGCGGATCGGACCCGTTCATCGTCCTGGCCGACGCCGACCTGGATGCGGCGGTCAAGGCGGCCGTGATCGGCCGTTACCAGAACACAGGCCAGGTCTGCGCAGCGGCCAAGCGCATGATCGTCGAACAAGGCGTCGTCGAGGCATTCACCCGCAAGTTCGTCGAGGCCACCCGCCAGCTGAAGATCGGCAACCCCCAGGACGACGACACCTACATCGGCCCCATGGCCCGCTTCGATCTGCGCGACGAACTCGACGGCCAAGTCCAAGCGACCCTGGCCGAAGGCGCCACGTTGCTGCTCGGCGGCAACAAGGTCGAAGGCGTGGGCAACTACTATGCACCCACTGTGTTCGGCGACGTCACCCCCGAGATGACCGCCTTCAAGCAGGAGCTGTTCGGCCCTGTCGCGGCGATCATCACCGCCCGGGATGCCGAGCATGCGGTAGAACTGGCCAACGACAGCGAGTTCGGACTGGCCTCGACCCTCTACACCGCCGACCTCGCCCTGGCCGAGCGCATGACGGCCGCCCTGGACACCGGCGGCGTGTTCATCAACGGCTACTGCGCCTCCGACCCCCGTGTAGCCTTTGGCGGTGTGAAGAAGAGCGGTTTCGGCCGCGAACTGTCGCACTTCGGCGTGCGCGAGTTCTGCAACGTGCAGACGGTGTGGCTGGATCGCAACTGATCCTCTGCCGTACCCTTTGGTTGCGCCGGTTCAGCCCCGGCGCAACCAGTCGATGAAGCGGGCGAACAGCTCCGACTGGGAGTTGATCTCGAGTTTGAGGTAAAGGTTCTTGCGGTGCATACGGACCGTTTCCGGCGAGATGCCCAACTCGATGGCCGTGGATTTCACCGAGTGCCCACGCAGGATCATGTGCGCCACCTCGCGCTCCCGGTCGGTGAGCACCTGGCAGCCAAAGCTGTCGAACGCTGCCTGCAAACCGCCCGGCTCGGCGGCGTGCGGGGCTTCCAGCAGGTGCGCGCGGGCATAGCGCCCCAGCAGCTCACGCACCATCGGCTCCACCGCCCGCAGCACGTCCAGCTGCGCAGCGCTCAGGCGTGTGCCGCTGCAGCCCTGGAACAGGCTCAGCGAGACTTTGCGGTCCTCGGCGATATCGGCGATGAAGTAACTGTCTTCGCTGCAGCCGGTACCCAGGTAGTAGGCCTTGTAGTAGTCGCTGTCGAAGAAGTTGTCCGGCGCGATGTCTTCCAGGTGATAGAAGCCTTCAGCCAGCCCGTTCTCCACCGCCAGGCAGAACGGGTCGAGCAGGTAGCCTGCGGCGAAATAGCGATTGAGCACTGCATCGCGATGGCATTCGGGAATGCCCTGCTGGTACAGCAACCGCGGCGCCCGCCCCCGGCACTCCAGGCTGATCATCATCGACTCCACGCAAACCAGTTGGCCGATGGCGGCGGCCAGATGGGCCAAGGCATCGGGCGTGTCGCTGTGGGCGAACGCGTGCTGCAAGGCCGCATGCCACTGCTGCAGGGCGCCGAAAGTCAGGGTGATGGGGGTGTCGGGGGTAGGCTGGGTCATGCCCGGCAGTCTAGCCTGCCGGACATGCTCGCGCACAGCCTGTCTCAGGTGGGTCATTGGCCGTGGTACAGCCCTTCGCTGCGCAGTTCCTGGGCGGTGTCGAGTATGCACTGACGGAGGATCTCGACGATCTCGTCGACCTGGGCATGGGTGATCACCAGCGGTGGTGACATCACGTTCAGGTGCATGATCGGCCGCACCAGCAGCCCCTTGGCCTGGGCTTTGCGGTGGATGCGCTCGCCGATGTTCACCGCGTCGTCGAACAGCGCCTTGCTAGCTTTGTCGGCCACGAACTCGACACAGGCCATCAGTTTCAGGCAGCGCACATCCCCCACCAGCGGCAGGTCGCGCAGGCTAGCCAAGCGCTGCTCCAGGTAGCCACCCACGTCATTGACGTGATCCAGCAGACGCTCGCGCTCGATGATCTCGATGTTCTTCAACGCTGCGGTACAGCACACCGGGTGGCCGCTGTAGGTGAAGCCGTGGGTGAAGCAGCGGCCTTTGCCTGGCTCGGCGATCACCTGCCAGATCCGCTCGGAGAAGATGCATGCCCCCAGCGGCAGGTAGGCCGAGGTCAGGCCCTTGGCGGTGGTGATGATGTCCGGTTGCACGCCGAACAGCTCCTCGCTGGCGAAGAAGGTGCCCAGGCGCCCGAAAGAGGTCACCACTTCGTCGGCGACGAACAGGATGTCGTAGGTCTGGCACAGTTGCCACATGCGCAGGAAGTAGCCTTCGGGCGGGATGATCACCCCACCTGAGCCCATGATCGGCTCGGCGAAGAAGGCCGCGACGTTGTCCGGGCCCAGCGAGAGGATCTTGTCCTCGAACTCGGCCACCAGGAAGTCGAGAAACTCGGCCTGGTCCATGTCATCCGGGGCGCGGTAAGGGTTGGGGTTGGAGACGTGGTGAATCAGCGGGTGTGCGTAATCGAACTCCGGCACCCGGTCGGCGGCCTTGTTGCCGATCGACATGGTCAGGGTGGTGGAGCCGTGGTAGGCGTTGTAGCGGGCGATGATGTGCTTCTTGTTCGGCTTGCCACGGCAGTTCTGGTAGTACTGGATCAGCCGGTAGGCGGTGTCCACCGCGGTCGAGCCGCCGGTAGTGAGAAACACATGGTTCAGGTCGCCGGGGGCCAGCTGGGCGAGCTTCTGGCACAGCGCGATGGCCACGTCGTTGGCCATGTCGGAGAACGGGTTGGAATAAGCCAGCTTGCGCACCTGGTCAGCGATGGCCAGGGCCATTTCCTCACGGCCCAGGCCGATGTTGGTGCACCACATGCCGCCCACGGCATCGAGGAAGCGGTTGCCCTCGGTGTCGCGGATATAGGCGCCCTCCCCGGCCACGATGTTCAACGCGCCTTGCTCACGGTGCTCGTCGAACATGTGATAGCCGTGCATGTAGTGGGCCTTGTCGGCCTCAACCAATGCGTCCTGGGCAGGTGTCGAAGCGAATGCTTTGCTGGGCATGGCCATAGGGCAGCTCCTTGGCAGAATACGAAGAAAGAGAACTCAGTAGCCGGTCTTGACCGTGCTCCACACCCGGGTAATGGCACGCATGTCCCGAGGGGCTTGGGTCTTCTGGGCGAACAGACGCCCACGGGTGGCGTCGTCGGGGTAAATAGCCGGATTGTCACGGATGTCCGCCTGCACCAAGGCCGTCGCGGCGCCATTGCTGTTGGCGTAGTGGATGTAATTGGTCACCTTGGCCATGGTCTGCGGCTGCAGCAGGAACTCGATGAAACGGTGCGCATTGGCCACGTGGGGCGCGTCCTTGGGCAGGTAGAGGTTGTCGAACCAGATCAGCGAGCCTTCCTTGGGAATGAAGAAATCCAAGGTGATGTTCTTTTTCGCCTCTTCGGCACGGGCCTGAGCGGTGGCGTAGTCACCGGACCAGGTCAGGGCCATGCAGACATCCCCGTTGGGCAAACTGGTGAGGTAGTTCACCGAATCGAACTTCTTGATGTAGGGGCGGATGCCCATCAGCAGCTTCTCGGCGGCCTTCAGGTCAGCGGGTGCGGCGCTGTGCGGGTCCTTGCCCAGGTATTGCAGGGCCAGCGGTATGACTTCGCTGGGTGCGTCCATCAAGGTGACGCCGCAATCGGCGAAGCGCGAGACGATCTTGGGATCGAACAGCATGGCCAGCGAGCCGATCGGCGCGTCGGGCATGCGTGCCTTGATCTTCTCGACGTTGTAGGTCACCCCGGAGCTGCCCCAGGTGTAAGGCGCCGAGTACTTCAAGCCTGGGTCGTAGCCTTGCAGCTCATCGACCACCTTGGCATCGAGGTTGTGCCAACTGGGCAATTGACGCTTGTCCAGAGGCTGGAACACCCCCGCCTGGATCAAGGGCGGCACCAGGGAGGCATTGAGCATGACCAGATCGTAGCCAGAGCGGCCGGTGAGCAACTTGGTCTGCACGGTCTCATAGCCATCGAAAGTGTCGTAGATCACCTTGATGCCTGTGGCCTTCTCGAAATCGGCCAGGGTGGTTTCGCCGATATAGTCGGTCCAGTTGTACAACCGCAGCGTATTGCTGGTGTCCTCTTGCGCCGCTTGCGTGGCGGTAGCGGCGCACGTCAGCAACAGACTGCCAATCACCTTCAGTGCCTTGCCCATAGCAACTCCATCGTGTGACTGCTCGGGATGAGCCGGTGGACCTACTATCGGGACAATCGGCGAAGGGGAACATACCCCGAATGTGTGGGTCACCCGGATTCTGGGGGCGCTGCGCGGCCCATCGCAGGCGTGGCACCGGTATTTTCATTCCCACCGCGAGTCGCGTAGAGTTTTTCCAAGCGACCAAGGGCTGCATCACTCATGGACAAATACACGCCGCGCCAGTGGCTCCCCCACGAAAAGCCCAGCCTGCCAGGTTCGCCCTCCACTCCCCTGCACGCCCCCGGCAAACGCCTGGCCTATGGCGCGGTCGGTCTTTTGGTGGCGATCACCGGTGGCCTGGGCAATGCCCTGGTCACGGCCAATCTGTCCTTCCTACAAGGTGCCCTGGGCGCGACCAGCGCCGAGATGGCCTGGCTACCCGCCGCGTTCGTGATGACCAACGTCTCGATGAACCTGCTGCTGGTGAAGTTTCGTCAGCAGTTCGGCCTGCGTGCCTTCACCGAAGTGTTCCTGGTGCTCTACGCCCTGGTCACCTTCGCCCATTTGTTCGTCAACGACCTGAACTCGGCCATCGCGGTGCGCGCCGCCCACGGCATGGTCGGTGCGGCCCTGAGCTCGTTGGGTCTTTACTACATGATCCAGGCCTTCCCCGCCCAATGGCGACTCAAGGCCATGGTGTTGGGCCTTGGCGCCTCGCAACTGGCGGTGCCCCTGGCCCGGGTGTTTTCCGAAGACCTGTTGCAAATCGCCGAGTGGCGGGGCCTCTACATGTTCGAACTCGGCCTCGCGCTGGCCGCGCTGGGTTGCGTGCTGCAGCTCAAATTGCCACCGGGCGATCGCTTCAAGACCTTCGAACCTTTGGATTTTCTGACCTTCTCGCTGATGGCCAGCGGCACCGCCCTGCTCTGCGCCGTGCTTTCGCTCGGGCGCATCGACTGGTGGCTTGAGGCGCCCTGGATCGGCGTAGCCCTGGCGTCGTCCATCGCCCTGGTGTGCTCGGGCCTTGCCATCGAGCACAACCGCACCAACCCGTTGTTGATGACGCGCTGGCTGGGCAGTGGCGCGGTGGTGCGACTGGCCTTGTGCGTGGTGCTGATCCGCATGGTCACGTCTGAGCAATCCACCGGCGCGGTGGGCTTTCTGCAGGCCCTGAACATGAGCAGCGAACAGATGCGCAGCCTGTACTGGATCATGCTGCTGGGCGCAGCCACGGGCCTTGCCACCAGCGCCCTGACCATCAACCCAGCGCACCTGGTCACACCACTGTTCATCTCGCTGGCGGCGATGGCCACCGGGGCCTTCATGGATTCGAGCTCCAGCAACCTGACCCGGCCCGAGCAGATGTACCTGAGCCAGTTCCTGCTGGCCTTCGGCAGCACGTTCTTCCTCGGCCCATCCATGGCCCTGGGCATCAGTCACGTACGGGCCAACCCGCGCAACCTGGTGAGCTTCTCGGTGATGTTCGGGATCTGCAACAACCTCGGCGGGCTGATCGGTGCAGCGTTACTCGGCACCTTCCAGACCGCGCGGGAGAAATTCCATTCCAGCAACCTGGTCGAACGCCTGAGTGCGCTCGAACCGCTGGTCAATGCCAGGGTCCAGGGCGGCGGTGCCGGTTACGCCGGCCTGATCGCCGACCCCGCCTTGCGCACCGAAGTCGGCACGCGTCTGTTGGCCAGTGCGGCGACCCGCGAGGCCAATATCCTGGCCTACAACGATGTGTTCATGCTCATCGGTGCCATTGCCGTGGCGACCATGATCTGGATTCTGATTCGCAGCTACTGGCTGCGCCGCGCGGCGCAGCCTATAGCCTCCCCCGACACCTCCAGTGGCGCTTCGACCTGATGACCCAACCCACCCAGTCCACCACCACCACCGCCATCGCCGAAACCCCGGAGGGCACCGCCCCGCCCAGCGGGCCGGGCGATCAGACCCGCACGCGCCGTGTGCGCCTGCTTTCCTCACTCAGCTTCGCCTGCGTGGCGCTGGCCGGCATCCTGCTGGTGCTCTATGCCTGGCGCCTGCCGCCGTTCAGCAGCGCCATCGAAAGCACCGAGAACGCCTTGGTCCGTGGCCAGGTGACGATCATCGGCCCACAACTGCCCGGCTATATCGTCGAGGTGCCGGTGCACGACTTCCAGTTCGTCAAACGCGGCGATTTGCTGGTACGCCTGGACGATCGCATCTACACCCAGCGTCTGGCTCAAGCTATCGCACAACTGCAACAGCAACAGGCGGCGTTGGCCAACAACCTGCAACAGCGCAAGAGCGCCGAGGCGGCCATCACCCAGCGCGAGGCCGCCATCCTCGATGCCACCGCCCAGGCGGACAAGGCCCAGGCGGACCTGCGCCGAAACCAGGCACTGGTCAGCGATGGCTCGGTGTCTCGCCGGGAACTGGACCTGAGCCGTGCCACCCACGCTGGCGCAGTCGCCAACCTGGAACAGGCCAAGGCGGCACTGGAAATCGCCCGGCAGGACAAAGAAACCGTAGTGGTCAACCGCGCGGCACTGGAAGCGGCCGTGGAAAACGCCAAGGCCTCGGTGGAGCTGGCCCGCATCGACCTGGACAACACCCGTGTGACCGCCCCGCGCGACGGTCAGCTGGGGCAGATCGGCACGCGCCTGGGCGCCTATGTCAACTCGGGAGCACAGTTGATGGCGCTGGTACCCGACACGCTGTGGATCATCGCAAACATGAAGGAAACCCAGATGGCCCACGTGCGCATCGGCCAACCGGCCACCTTCACCGTCGATGCGCTCGACCACCTTGAGCTGCGGGGGCAAGTGCAACAGATCTCGCCGGCCACAGGCTCCGAGTTCGCCCTGTTGCAGGCCGACAACGCCACCGGCAACTTCGTGAAGATTGCCCAGCGCATTCCAGTGCGCATCACCGTCGATCCCGACCAGCCGGATGCCAAGCGGCTGCGGCCGGGGATGTCGGTGGTGGTGAGCATCGACACCCGCGAGTGATCCGCCCGCTCAGGGCGTCCAATCCACAGCGTGGTCCTGCAGGTAGGTGTCCACCGCAG
This sequence comes from Pseudomonas sp. HMSC08G10, assembly GCF_001808425.1. Classification (NCBI taxonomy): domain Bacteria; kingdom Pseudomonadati; phylum Pseudomonadota; class Gammaproteobacteria; order Pseudomonadales; family Pseudomonadaceae; genus Pseudomonas; species Pseudomonas sp. HMSC08G10. The sequence goes on from NZ_KV793307.1 coordinate 232,913, forward strand.
CGCCCACCGTGGGCTGGAAGATGTCGCTACCGATGTGGCTCAGCACTTCAAGGCGCAGCAGCTTGTCCCTCACCGGGTCCTTGACCTCGGCAAAATGCAGCTCCACACCGGCCTCGCGCAGGGTCTGCTCAAGTTCCACGAGCATGTCGGCGGAGGTAACGTCCACGCTGGTCACCGGTTCCGCCGCGACCACCACCCGCCGCACCTCGCCGTCCGACCGGGCGACGGCCTCCAGCACGCAGCGCTGGAACAGCTCGGCATTGGCGAAAAACAGCGGCGCATCCCAGCGAAACAGCACCAGGCCCGGCACTCGGCGTGCATGGGGGTAGCGGGACACATCGTGGTAGCCACGGATGCCGTCGACCCGGCCCAGCACCGCGTAATGCGGCCGCCAGCCGTCCCAGAGAAACTCGATCACCGCGATGACCACCGCAAGGCCGATGCCCGGCACCGCGCCAAACACCGCCACCCCGACGAAGCAGGTGATGGACAGCCAGAACTCCCAGCGTTGGATGCGGTAGATCCGCGCCAGGTCCTTGAACTCGAACAGCCCGATGGCCGCGGCGATCACCACCGCCGCCAGGGCGCTTTGCGGCAGGTGGCGCAACAGATCAGGCGCAAGCACCAGCAACGCCGCCACGCCCAGGGCGCCGAACACACCGGCCAGCTGGCTGCGCGCCCCCGCCGCCTCGGCCACCGGCGTGCGGGACGAACTGCTGCTGATGGGAATGCCCTGGAAGAACCCCGACGCCAGATTGGCCAGCCCCAGCCCGACCATTTCCTGGTTCGGGTCGACCTGGGCGCGGGTCTTGGCGGCGTAGGTGCGCGACAGCACGCTGGTGTCGGCGAACGACACCAACGCCACCGCCGCGCCACCGATGACCACGGTGGCCAGGTCATTGAAGCCGATCAATGGCAACGCGAACCCTGGCAGGCCCTGGGGCAACGATCCCACCACCTTCACCGCGTGGGCGGCCTCCAGCCCCATCAGCCCGGATATCACAGTCGCGACCACTACGGCGATCAGGATGCCCGGCAAGCGCTCCCAGCGCTTGAGCAGCAGAATGATCACCAGCGTACCCGCCCCCAGGGCGAAGGCATGCCAGTTGGCCTTGCCGTCCAACAGCGCGTTGACCAACTGCAGCGTATCGCGCAGCGGCCCGGTGCTCTGCCCGGAGATGCCGAACAACTTGGGCGCCTGGCTGACCAGCACCGCCAAGGCGATGCCGTTCATGTAGCCATAACGGATCGGTTTGGACAGCAGCTCGGTGATGAAGCCCAGGCGCAACAGGCCCGCGCCGATGCAGATCAGCCCCGACACCAGCGCCATGGCCGCTGCCAGGGTGACCGCCCGCCCCGGGTCGCCCGCCGCCAACGGCAACACCACGGCCAGGATGATCGGCACCAGCGCCGAGTCCGGGCCCAGCACCAGGATGCGGCTGGGCCCGAACAGGGCGTAGGCCAGCAAAGGCACGATCGTCGCGTACAGGCCATGGATGCCCGGTACGCCGGACGCCTGCGCGTAGGCGATGCCGACCGGCACCAGCATGGCGGTGAGCACCAGCCCTGCGACCAAGTCCTTGGGCAGCCACGCCATCGGGTACTGACGCACCACACGCAAGCCCGGTATCCAGCGCTGCCAGCCACGGTCGACCGGCTGCGCCGCATAGGCCAAGGGCTTTGGCGGTGGTGTCGAGGTGTCCATGCCCGCCTGGCCTCAGTATCGCTCGGAGACCATCTTGAACGGGTACGGCACCGCCTTGTACTTGCCGATCTTGCCGCGCTTGGGCAGGGCGATCTTCTGCTTGGCACTCAGATCCTGGTAAGGGATCTGCTGCAGGAAGTGGCTGATGATGTTCAGTCGCGCCTTGCGCTTGTCTTCGGAGCGCGCCATGAACCACGGTGCCCAGGACGAATCGGAGGCTGCGAACATATCGTCGCGGGCGCGGGTGTAATCGTCCCAGCGGGTGTAGGACTTGATGTCCATGGGCGAGAGCTTCCACAGCTTGCGGCCATCGTTGATGCGATCTTGCAGGCGGCGGGTCTGCTCCTCGGCGCTCACCTCCAGCCAGTACTTGATCAGGATGATCCCCGAGTCGACCATCATCCGCTCGAACAGTGGCACCACGGCGAGAAACTTGTGCGCCTGCTCTTCGGTGCAAAAGCCCATCACCCGCTCGACGCCGGCGCGGTTGTACCAACTGCGGTCGAAGATCACCACCTCGCCGGCGGCCGGCAAGTGGGTCAGGTAGCGCTGGGCGTAGATCTGGGTTTTCTCGCGCTCGGTCGGCGCCGGCAGCGCCACCACACGAAAGACGCGAGGGCTGACCCGTTCAGTGAGGGCCTTGATCGTTCCGCCCTTGCCGGCGCCGTCGCGCCCCTCGAAGACCACGCACACCTTGAGCCCTTTGGCCACCACCCACTGCTGGAGTTTGACCAGCTCCACGTGCAGGCGCTTGAGCTCCTGTTCGTAGGTTTTGCGCCCCAGTTTCTCCGGCAGCTCGTCCTTGTGCTTCTTGTTCACAGCCTTGGCCATCGCCTACTCCCCTTGCAAACCGTTGGTTGTCCCGGCAGCGCCGGTGACGCCTGAGCCTGGCCCCTGAGTGCGGCAGGTCAGTGGAGTATGGATGAGCCGTGGCACTTTGCCTGTGGGCAGGACAGGATGCCGCAGCCGCGGCCTATAGCCACCAGGCCAGCACCGCTGGCAGCCAGGCGAAGGACAGCACCGTCGAGCACATCACCAGGTTGGCCACCTGTTCGGGTGACCTGTTGGCGCGCACCGCCAACAGGTAGTTGAACACCGCCACCGGCATGGAAGACTGCACCACCAGCACCGCACGCTCCAACGATTCCAGCCCCAGCGCAGTACCCACGCCCCACCCCACTGCCGCCCCCAGCACGATGCGCAGACCACCCAGTAACAGGCCACTGCCCACGTGGTGCAGGCGGATGCTGGCCAGGGATACGCCCAGGGTGAGCAACATCAAGGGGATGGTCATGCCGCCGAGCAGGTCTGCAGTGTTGGCCAGCCAGCGCGGCAGCTCCAGGTCCAGGAAGATGATCGGCAGGGCCCCGGCCAGGCTGATCACGATCGGGTTGCGCAGCAGGGCCTTGAACGACGCGCTGGCCCCGGACATGGCGATGCCTAAGGTGAACTGGAAGATCGACAAGGTCAGAAAGAACGCCACCGCCAGCGCCAGGCCATGTTCGCCGAAGGCATACAGGCTGATCGGCAAGCCCATGTTGCCGGTGTTGGGGAACATGAATGCCGGCATCAGCACGCGCCAATGCTGGCCCGAAGCGCGGCTGACGAGAAACCCGGCCAGCGCCATGCCCAACATGCACAGCACGCACGCGACGGCCATGCTGGTGAAGGCTGCAGGGTCCAGTTGCGTGCGACTGAGGGTCGAGAGCACCAGTGATGGGGTGCCGACCGTCATGACGATGCGGGCGATGAATTCGGTGGGGTAGTCCAGACCACGGCGGGCCCAGCCATAGCCGATGCCGGCGACGATGAAAACAGGCGCCAGGACGGCGAACAACGAAGCCAGCATGAAGCGGATCCCCCAGAAGTCGAAGCGACATTATGCGGTTTTCCTCCCAGAACGGTGAAAACGCGTTGGCCCAGACCCGGTCCGGTGCGGCTTCTGGTCGCAGGGCCCGGCCACCGCCCAGGCTTTAGAATCGCGCCTCCTTTTCGCCCCCCGGCCATGCCGTCAATGCAGACGGTTGAGCCGCACCTCGCTCGCACCGACAGCCAGGCATACCCGCGCAGCCCTTGCGCCCACCGAAAAGGCACACTTTCGGCGTTTTCCAACTAGAGGTAACTATGTCTCCGCGTTTGCTGGCCATGGCGCTGGCACCCCTGCTCGGGCTGTTCATCATTGCCCTGGGCAACGGCTTCCTGTCCTCCCTCACCACGTTGCGCCTGGGCTCCGCCGGCGAATCGGCCACCATGATCGGCATCGTCTCGTCGGCCTATTTCATCGGCCTGACACTCGGGGCGGTCTTCAACGACCGGTTGATCCTGCGCATTGGTCATATCCGTGCCTACACCAGCTTCGCCTCGCTGATCGCCGCGACCATCCTGCTGCAGGGTCTGTTCTACGACACCACCTGGTGGTTCGCTTTGCGCCTGATCAACGGCTGGGCTGCGGTCGGTGTGTTCCTGGTCATCGAGAGCTGGCTGCTGCTGGCCGGCGATCCGAAGATACGTGGCCGTCTGCTGGCGCTGTACATGATCGCCTTCTACGGCGCCGGGGTCCTGGCCCAGGCGACGCTGGGCGAAGTCACCGGCTGGGGCGAGACCGCACCGTTCATGGTCGCCGGCATGCTCGCCACCCTGTCGGTGCTGCCGATCGTAATTCTGCCGCGTGTCTCGCCGCTGCTCGATCAGGTCGAACCGCTCAAGCCGCGGCAGCTCCTGGGCATCGCCCCGACCGGCTTGGTCGGCTGCTTTGGCTCGGGTGTGGCCATTGCCGGGATCTACGCCCTGCTGCCGCTGTACCTGCAACGCATCGGCCTGGGCGTAGGCGAGGTGGGCAACATGATGGCCTGGGTGATCCTCGGCGCCATGTTGCTGCAATATCCTGTTGGGCGTTGGTCCGACCGCAAGGACCGGCAAAGCGTGCTGGTCGCCCTGGCGGCGATGTGCACCGTACTGTCGGTGGTGATTGTGCTGCTACCGGCTGAGTCGCAGTGGTTGCCAGCGATGCTGTTCTTGCTCGGCGGCGGCGTATTCGCCTTGTACCCGGTGGCGGTCAGTAGCGCGGCCGACCGTGCCCCAGCCGATGCGCTGGTGCCCATGATCCAAGGCCTGCTGCTGATCAATTCGCTGGGCTCGTCGATGGCCCCGCTGGCGATCTCTCCGGTGATGAACGTCTACGGCGAGACGGGGCTGTTCTGGGCCTTTGCGGTGATCAACCTGGCGATGGTGGGTTTCTTCCTGTGGCGCCGCGGCAAGCGCCCGGCCCCGGAACACCCCGCGCCCTTCGCGCCGACGGCCACCTTTTCACCCACTGGCGCCGAGCTGCGGGTGACCGAAGAGCTGATGCATGCGGCCCAGGAGCATCCGCCGATGGGCGAGACAGCGAACGGCGAGACCCCGTCGTCGCGCACAGAACCCTCCTCCTGATGGGCTGACCCGGCAAGGCCCTGTGGGAGTGTCAGGCCGACGCTCCCACTTGCCCCCTCTCCCCTTACCATCCGTCGCCTGAAGGGCACCCTGCCCCGTCTCCCATGGCCGAACGCAGGACAATCATCCCGACAGGAGATTCGCCATGGTTCGTTTCCAGCCCCTGTTCCTCGCCCTGTGCCTGGGCCTGACCACCACTGCCAGCCTGGCCGCCACCGATATGAACGGCACCGACACCCACCCCAAGGCCGACCACTCCTCCGGTGAGCATTCCCAAGGCACCACCGGGAGCCAAGGCAACAGCGTCAACGACCCTGATAGCACCCGCGATAACGACAGCACCGATACCAACTCCAGCTCTGACGTGCCCGATGGCACTACCGGGGGCTCCAATAACACCGGCGAGGCCACCGGCACCGGTGCAGGCGCCTCGGGCGGTGCTGCCGAGGATCAGGACAGCCGCTGAGCAGACGTTGGATTGGCCTGGGATAGATGCCGGGCCAAACCCGATGGCATGAGGTGCCGCTCTGGATCGTGTTGTGGGTTCAACCGCCAAGAGGGCACCTCAGGGCCGCCCCACAAGGGTCACCGCCAGTAGCGCGGGTCGTCCACCACCTGTTCATGGGCCTGGAACAACACCGGCAACTGCTCCTTTAGAAAATCCAGCCAGGTGCGGACCTTGGCGTCCAGGTAATGCCGCGACGGGTAGATTGCATAGATCTCCCGCTGACGCAGCCGATGGGGCGCGAGCAACCGGCACAGGCGGCCTTGCTCGATGGCCTGGGTAGCCGAGTAATACGGCAACAGGCCGATGCCCATGCCAAGCTCCGTCGCCTTGAGCATGGCGTCGGCCACATTGGTCAGGAAGGTGTCCTGGGGCACGATCACGCAAGGGTCTGCCCCTTCGAACGACCAGTCCTCCTCGAACAACGGGTCCACTGTGCGCAAGCACACATGTTGGTGCAGGTCTTCCGGGCGCTGAGGCACGCCATGACGTGCCAGGTAATCGGGCGAAGCGCAGAGAATGCTGTGGATGCTGCCCAGGGGGATGGCGATCAGTTGCGAGTCCGGCAGGCCCTGGCCGATGGCGATCACCACGTCCTGGCCGTCCGCCAGCGGGTCCGGGTTGCGCTGGGACAACGTGAGTTCCATGACCACTTCCGGGCAGGTGGCGTTGTAGCGGGCCACCAGCGGCATCATCAATAGCCCCAGGCCATGGGTGCAATGCAGGCGCAACCGGCCACGGGGCGTGAGGTGGGCTCCGCGTGCCTCGTCCATGGCTTCTTCGGTCAGCAGCATGATCTGCCGCGAGCGTTCGAGGAACCGCTCGCCCGCCTCGCTCATGCGCAGACGTCGGGTGGTGCGGTGCAGCAGGCGGGTCTGCAGCTGGTTTTCCAGCTCCGCGACGATCCTTGACACCTGGGCGGCAGAAATGTCCAGGGCGTTGGCGGCGGCGGCGAAACTGCCACATTCCACAACCCGGGCGAAGGTTCGCATGGCGTGCAGCATGTCCATGATGTGTCTTTCCCTGTGACCTATTCGTGCATTCGAGGCAGGAATCTATCACGGATCAGAGTCTTTATTGGCGATACCCAAGAAATACATCATGAGTCAACGCCAAATGAGAACATCGCCATGAAACCTTCGATCGCCTTCTTCACCTTGTTCGCCGCTCTGGTTTCGTTCGGTGCCGTTGCCGATCCTGCGAACAGCCAGCCCGTAGCGGCCACCAGCGAGACCTATGAATATGGCATGCCCTTGGACGTGGCCAAGGTGATTTCCATCACCCCGGCGAGCAATGCGGCCGATTGCGCGGTGGGCACCGCCCATATGGTCTACATCGATCACCAGGGCCACACCCACAAGGTCGACTACCGGGAAATGGGCAACTGCTCGCAGCTGTAACGGGAGTTACGCCAGCAACTGCTCGATCCAGCGCACCTGTCGAGCCACTTCCTGGGCCTTTTGTGCCGGCACCGCCTGCCGGGCACGGGCGAAGTGGGCCATGACCCGCTGCTTGCGTTGCAGGTTCAGGCCCCACTTGGCCAGAAACGCAGGGCTGCGCTCCTGCATCAACAACGGCCCGAAATACAATTCCTCTGGGGAATACGCCACCGCCTGACACGGTTCGGCCACGATGATCTCGTAGGTGAACTCGTTTTCCTCAAGCAACTCCTCGCAAACGATACGGTAGTCGTTTTCCATCAGCCACTCGCGCAGGGTGCCTTCACGCACGTTCGGCTGCAGGATCAACCGCTCCTTGCCGCTCAGGCGATGCTTGCCCCGCTCGAGGATCTCGCGGATCTTCTCCCCGCCCATGCCACACAGGCTGATGGCGTCGATGCGATCCTGCGGCTCGATGGCTTCCAGACCGTCGGCCAGGCGCACGGTGATCGCCTGCTCCAGGCCGTTCTTGCGCACCTTGCGCTGGGCCGAGCGAAATGGCGTCATCGCTGCCTCGCCGGCCACGGCGGCTTCGATACGGCCACGCAGCATCAGCGCCACCGGTAGGTAGCCGTGGTCCGAGCCGATATCGGCCAGGCGTGCCCCAGCCGGCACATGGGCGGCCACGCGCTCCAGGCGCATCGACAATGTCTGTTCGTTCAACCCTTGCCCCTTTTTCGCAATCACTCGACCGGCGCCAGTGGCCGGTTCGGGGCGCGATTCTGACGAGCAATGCCCGGCATTTCAAATACCGCCGACCAGAGCCACCGCTCGACCCGCCTGGGCCGCTCGCGTAGGCTTGCTGGTTTCCTTCCGTTGCAAGGCAAATACCCTCATGGCAAACGCAGACATCACCTTCATCCCGGACCCGGACCCGGAGTCCATTTCCTCCGACGTCGCGGATTTTCGCGGCCTGCTGGTCACCACCCAGATCCCGACCCGCGCCGACGGCAGCCTGGAGCTTGGCGGCATCGTCGAGCAGAGCGAATGCACACTCCAAGCCCTCAAGGACGCCCTGGAGCGCGCCGGGAGCTCCATGGACCGCGTACTGCACCTGACCATCTACCTGACCGACATGGCCGATCGCCCGGCGTTCAACGAGGTGTACCAGCGTTTCTTCGCCAAGCCTTGGCCTGTGCGCGCGGCGGTTGGCGTAGCGGCCCTGGCGGTCGAGGGGATGCGGGTGGAAGTCACGGCAATGGCAGCCAAGGCCTGAGCCGGTCCTCACAGCAGGGCGTCATAAAAGCCCCGCCTACCACACGGGTCGGGCCAGGCCCTGTGGGAGCGGGTTTACCCGCGAATGCGGTCGCGAAACCACCAGCGCACCCGCGGGTTGCCCTGCGCCCCCACCACGCGGGGCACGCCATCGGACAGCCGATGGATGCCCCCGGGCCATTTCACCGGTACAATGCGCGCCTTGACCGTGACAGCCCGACCCTAACGACATGTCCCTCCCAAAGAATCACCTGGAACTGCTCAGCCCCGCCCGTGACGTGGCCATCGCCCGCGAAGCGATCCTGCACGGCGCTGACGCCATCTATATCGGCGGCCCGAGCTTCGGCGCCCGCCACAACGCGTGCAACGAAGTCAGCGATATCGCCGAGCTGGTGGAGTTCGCCCACCGCTACCACGCGCGCGTCTTCACCACCATCAACACCATCCTGCATGACAACGAGCTCGAGCCTGCCCGCCAGCTGATCCACCAGCTGTACGATGCAGGCGTCGATGCGCTGATCGTCCAGGATTTGGGGGTGATGGAACTGGACATCCCACCGATCGAGCTGCACGCCAGCACCCAGACCGACATCCGCACCCTGGAGCGGGCCAAGTTCCTCGACCAGGCCGGCTTCTCCCAACTGGTATTGGCACGCGAGCTGAACCTGCAGCAGATCCGCGCCATCGCCAGCGAAACCGACGCGGCCATCGAGTTCTTCATCCATGGTGCCCTGTGCGTGGCCTTCTCCGGCCAGTGCAACATCTCCCACGCCCAGACCGGGCGCAGCGCCAACCGTGGCGACTGCTCCCAGGCTTGCCGCCTGCCCTACACCCTCAAGGATGACCAGGGCCGCGTGGTAGCGTTCGAGAAGCACCTGCTGTCGATGAAGGACAACAACCAGACCGCCAACCTGCGCGACCTGGTCGATGCCGGCGTGCGTTCGTTCAAGATCGAAGGCCGCTACAAGGACATGGGCTATGTGAAGAACATCACCGCCCACTACCGCAAGGAACTCGACGCCATCCTCGAGGACCGCCCGGACCTGGCCCGCGCCTCCAGCGGTCGCACCGAGCATTTCTTCGTGCCGGATCCGGACAAGACCTTCCACCGCGGCAGCACCGATTACTTCGTAACTGACCGCAAAATCGACATTGGCGCCTTCGACTCGCCCACCTTCACCGGCTTGCCGGTGGGCGTGGTGGAAAAAGTCGGCAAACGCGACCTTCACGTGGTCACCGAGGTGCCGCTGACCAACGGCGACGGCCTCAACGTGCTCGTCAAGCGTGAGGTGGTGGGCTTTCGTGCCAACATCGCCGAACCCAAAGGTGAATTCGAAGAGGACGGCCAGAAGCGCTATCGCTACCGCGTCGAGCCCAACGAAATGCCCGAAGGCCTGCACAAGCTGCGTCCGAACCATCCGCTCTCGCGCAACCTGGACCACAACTGGCAACAGGCGCTGCAACGCACCTCCGCCGAACGTCGTGTGGGCGTCGAGTGGCACGCCGTGCTGCGCGAACAGCGCCTGGCGCTGACCGTCACCAGCGAAGAAGGCGTCAGCGTGCAGGTCGCACTGGACGGCCCGTTCGGCGAAGCCAACAAGCCCCAGCAGGCTTTGGACCAATTGCATGATTTGCTCGGTCAACTGGGCACCACCCAGTACTACGCCCATGCCATCGAGCTGGACGCCCCGCAGGCGTACTTCATCCCCAACTCGCAACTCAAGGCCCTGCGCCGCGAAGCCATCGAGGCGCTGACCGAGGCCCGGGTCAAGGCCCACCCCCGTGGCGGGCGCAAGGCCGAGACCACTCCGCCGCCGGTGTATCCGGAGGCGCATCTGTCGTTCCTGGCCAACGTCTACAACCAGAAGGCCCGCGACTTCTATCATCGCCATGGGGTCAAGCTGATCGATGCCGCCTTCGAGGCGCACGAAGAGCACGGCGAGGTGCCGGTGATGATCACCAAGCACTGCCTGCGCTTCTCCTTCAACCTGTGCCCCAAGCAGGCCAAGGGCGTCACCGGCGTACGCACCAAGGTCGCGCCGATGCAGCTGGTGCATGGCGATGAAGTGCTGACCCTCAAGTTCGACTGCAAGCCCTGCGAGATGCATGTGATCGGCAAGATGAAAGACCACATCATCGACCTGCCAAGCCCGGGCAGCGCCGTAGCCCAGGTGGTCGGACACATCAGCCCGGAAGACCTGCTCAAGACCATCCCGCGCGCACCGCACTGATGACGGAACTGGGGGCCCTGTGCCCCCTTTTTCGTGCCCGCTCACGACGCTTCGAAATTGGTACTGTGGTACACCAAATACCACTGTAAATGATAATACCTATCAGTTAAGATCCGCAGCTCCCGCCCTCCCTAGGATCGTGCTGTCGATGCGTCGTACGTTCGTTTCTCTCTGCCTGATTCCCGCTATTTCTCCCGTTGCACTGGCCGACTCCCAGGCCTCGCCGACTCTTGAATTGCAAGCGGTCAACATCGATGCCACCAGCGACCTGGAGCGCGCCGACGGTCCGGTGATCGGCTACAAGGCTACGCGCTCAGCCAGTGCCACACGCACGGACACCGCGCTGCACGAGACGCCTCAATCGATCAGCGTGGTACCCAGCGATGTGCTGCAAGACACCGCCGCCACCCGCTTGCAGGATGGGCTGGACTATGCCGGTGGTGTGGGACGAGCCAACAACTTCGGCGGCCAGGGCCTGACCACCTTCACCGTGCGCGGCTTTACCACCGGCGAGTTCTACCGCAATGGTTTCCCCATCAACCGCGGCTACCCCAACGCGCCGGATGCCAACACCGTCGAGCGTCTGGAGATCCTGCGCGGCCCGGCTACCAGCCTTTACGGCCGTGGCGACCCCGGTGGCACCTTCAATGTGGTCAGCAAGCAGCCTCTGGCCGAACGCAAGGTCACCTTGGGCAGCCAGTTCGATGACCAAGGGATGCACCGCGCCACCCTCGATGCCACCGGTCCGCTCGACGAGGAAGGTCGCCTGGCCTACCGCCTGAACGTACTCGGCGAAGGCGGCGAGACCTTCCGCGACGACGTGCAGACCGAGCGCTACGACGTCGCACCCGTGCTCAGCTGGCAGGTCAACGACACCACGCGCATCGTCTTCGAAGGCGATTTCATGCGCAACAACCACCCTCTGGACCGCGGGCTGACACGCTTTGCCAATCAGCGCGACCAAGCTTCGCGCGATACCAACGTCTGGGAAAAAGGCTCCGACAACCTGCTGCACAACGACAACAACATGGCCCAGCTGCGCTTCGAGCATCAGCTCAACGAGGACTGGACCCTGGGCGGTGGCATGCAGTGGCTCGACGGCACGCTCAAGGGCAATGCGGTGGAAGCCAATGAACTGCAAGCCGATGGCCGTACCCTCGGGCGCAATTTCAGCTATCGGAAACTGCAATGGACCGATCGGGACTACCAGCTCAACCTGACCGGGCACTTTGAAACCGCAGGTTACGCCCATACCTTGCTGACCGGCATCGAATACGAAGACTACGACTACCAATCCATCATCCGGCGCTCGGCCAAAGGCAGCACGGCCTACCCGATCGACCTGTTCGATCCAGTCTTGGGCCAGCCACGCCCTGCCCTCACCCGCACCACTACCGACGACAAGGAAAACCTCAAGACCTGGGCAGCGTTCATCCAAGACCAGGTGGCCCTCACCGACCGCCTCAAGGCCCTGGCGGGCTTGCGTTTCGAGCGATTCGAACACCAGTACGACAACTACCTGCCGGGCGCCGCTGACTGGACCGCCGCCGATAACGCCGTCACCCCTCGTCTGGGTCTGATGTACGACCTGACTGACACGGTCGCCGTCTACGCCAACACCGCCCGCTCGTTCAAGCCCAATAGCGGTGCCAGCCGGCAAGGCCAGGGCTTCGACCCGGAAAAAGGCAAATCGTACGAGGTGGGTGTGAAGTGGGAGGCGCTGGATCGCCAGTTGAGCGTCGATGCGGCGATCTACCATATCGTCAAGGAAAACGTCCTGGCCAACGACCCGCTGGACCCAACCGGCACCTACAAGGTGGCCGCCGGCAAAGTACGCAGCCGCGGCCTGGACATCACCGTGGCCGGCAATCTCACCCCCGAGTGGCGGATGATCGGTGGCTATGCCTACGTCGATGCCGAAGTGACCAAGGACACCAGCCTGCCGACCGGCACCCGCCTGGCCAACATTCCGCGTAACAGCTTCAGCCTGCTCAATACCTATGAGTTCCAGGATGGAGGCCTCAAGGGGCTGGGTCTGGGCATGGGCGTGAAATACGTGGACGACCGCGCCGGCCAGACCGCGACGCAGACCTACACCATGGAGCAGTACACCGTGGTCGATCTGCTCAGCTTCTATCAGGTCAACGAGCACGTGCGCCTCAACCTGGACCTGAAAAACCTGTTCAACAAGGAATACGACGAAGGCGCCTTCAACAGCTACGTCTACCCCGGTGCGCCACGCACCGTGCAGGCCGGCGTGAGCTACACCTTCTGAATCCAGGGCTGCTGTGCAGCCCTTTCACGGCGCAAGGCCGGGGCTACAGGGATCGCGTGATCCTGTAGGCACGGCCTTGCTTCGCGAAAGAGCCGCCAAGCGGCCCCAAATCGGGTTTACAACAAGGCCAGGTCCCGTGCCGTACGGTCCACGGCGATCTTGGTCTTGGCCACCAGTTCATCGATGTCACCACGGCTGGCCACCAGGGCCGGCGCCATGATCATCCGGCCCAGGGTCGAGCGTATGATGACGCCTTCCTCGAAACCATAGGTCCGGCATTGCCAGGCCAGGTCGTTCTCGTTGGCGAAGCGCTTGCGGGTGGCCTTGTCCTCGGCGAACTGCAGCGCCGCGACCAGGCCGGCGCCCTGGATCTCGCCAATCAGCGGGTGATCACCGAACACCTCGCGCAGGCAACGCTGCAGGTACGGGCCGGTGTCGTCCTTGACCTGACGCACGATGCCTTCATCGCGCAGGGCCTTGAGGTTGGCGATGGCCACGGCCGCCGCCACCGGGTGACCGGAGTAGGTCAGGCCGTGGGCGAACACCCCGCCGCGCTCCACCAGCGCCTCGGCGATACGCTTGCTCAACACCAGGCCGCCCATGGGCACGTAGCCAGAGGTCAGGCCCTTGGCGATGGACAGGGTGTCCGGCTGGAAGCCGAAGTGCTGATGGGCGAACCACTCGCCGGTACGGCCAAAGCCACCGATCACTTCGTCGGCGCACAGCAGCACGTCGTACTGGCGGCAAATGCGCTGGATTTCCGGCCAGTAGCTCTCTGGCGGGAAGATCATGCCGCCGGCGCCCTGGAACGGTTCGGCGATAAAACCTGCAACGTTCTCGGCGCCCAGTTCGAGGATCTTTTCCTCCAGTTGCAGGGCGCAGCGACGACCGAACTCGGCAGGGGTCAGATCGCCGCCTTCGGCGTACCAGTACGGCTCGTCGATGTGCGCGACATCGGGGATCAGCCCGCCCATCTCGTGCATGAATTTCATGCCGCCCAGGGCCGTGGCGGCCAGGGTCGAGCCGTGATAGCCGTTCCAGCGGCCGATCATGATCCTCTTCTCAGGCTTGCCCATCACCTGCCAGTAGCGGCGCACGGTGCGGATCAGCACTTCGTTGGATTCGGAGCCGGAGTTGGTGTAGATGGCATGGCTGTAGTGCCCCGGCAGCAGGCTGAACAGCAGCTCGGACAACTCGATCACCGCCGGGTGGGTGGTGTGGAAGAACATGTTGTAGTACGGCAACTGGTCCATCTGTGCGGCGGCGGCAGCGGTCAAGTCCTTGCGGCCATAGCCCAGCTGGGTGCACCACAGGCCGGACATGCCGTCCAGGTAGCGCTTGCCGTCGTTGTCCCACAGGTGCAGGCCTTCACCCCGCACGATGACCCGCGGGCCTTCGGCGTTCAGCGCCTTCTGGTCGAGGAAGGCATGGATGTGGTGGGCGGCATCGGCGTTCTGGTAGTCGCGGGTATCGCGTTGCGGCTGGAAAGGTGCGTTCATTGTTGTTCTCCGTAGAAATATCAGCGCAGCTGGAACCAGGTGGTTTTCAGTTGGGTGTACTTGTCGAACGAATGCAGCGAGAGGTCGCGGCCGAAGCCGGACTGGCGGCCGCCACCGAACGGCACCACCACATCCAAGGCATCGACGGTGTTGACCGACACGGTGCCTGCCTTCAGACGCCGGGCCACACGGTGGGCGCGGTTGAGGTCATCGCTCCATACCGAGGCGGCCAGGCCATAGATGCTGTCATTGGCCAGGCGCAGGGCCTGCTCTTCGTCCTCGAAGGTGCTGACCGCCAGCACCGGGCCGAAGACTTCCTCGCGGGCCAACGCCATGTCGGCGCTCACTCCGGTGAATATCGTCGGTGCGATGAAGTTGTCCGAGCCGTTGATGCTCAGGCGCTGGCCACCGCACAGTAGACGTGCGCCGTCGGCCTTGGCTTGGTCAATGGCCGCACTGATGCGTGCGCTTTGCCCGGCATCGACGATGGCCCCGGCGCGGCTGGCCGGATCCAAGGGGTTGCCCGGCATCCAGTCGCGGGCTTTGGCCAGCAAGCGTTCGACGAACTCGTCGTGGATCGAGCGCTGCACGTAGAGGCGCGAGTTGGCCGAACAGACTTCGCCTTGGTTGAAGAAGATGCCGAAGGCTGCCTTTTCCGCCGCCAGGTCTAGGTCGCGGCAGTCCTCGAACACCAGGTTCGGGCTCTTGCCGCCACATTCGAGCCAGACCTGCTTGAGGTTCGATTGCGCCGAGTACTGCATGAAGTACTTGCCCACCTGCGTGGAGCCTGTGAACACCAGGCAGTCCACATCCGGGTGCAGGCCCAGGGCTTTACCGGCCTGCTCGCCAAGGCCTGTCACCACGTTGAGCACCCCTTCCGGCAGGCCGGCCTCCAAGGCCAGTTCGGCCAGGCGCAGGGCAGAGAACGGCGACTGCTCGGCGGGCTTTAACACCACGCTGTTGCCGGCAGCCAAGGCCGGCGCGACTTTCCAGGCGGCCATGTCCAAGGGGAAGTTCCAGGGCACCACCGCCCCCACCACCCCCAGGGCTTCGCGGGTGACGGTGGCCAGCGCGTTGCCTGCGGTCGGCGCCACCTGGTCGTAGAGTTTGTCCAGGGCCTCGCCATACCAGGCAAAGACGTGCGCCGCACCCGGTACATCGATGGTGTAGGCATCCATGACAGGTTTGCCCATGTTCAGCGAATCGAGCAGGGCCAGTTCCTCGCGGTGGGCCAGCATCAACTCGGCCAGGCGCAGCAGGACGCGTTTGCGGGCCGTGGGCGCCATGCGGGCCCAGGGGCCTTGCTCGAAGGCCCGACGGGCAGAGCGCACCGCCTGATCGACCTCTAGCTCGCCACAGGCGGCAACCTTGGCCAATAGCTGGTTAGTGGCCGGGTTGATGGCCTCGAAGGTCGCGCCCGAGCAGGCAGCCACGCGGCGGCCGTCGATCAACGCGGTGTCGATGAAGCTTTGTTGCGCAGCGCGCTGCTGCCAATCGCTCAATGTATGCACGCAGGACTCCCTTGCGACCGCCTGGGCGGCCGCTGGTTATGGTTGTAGGTGGGGTGATGCGGTAAGCCGGTCAGCGCCTTCGCAGGTAACTTTCCAGCGGATCCTTGCTCAAGCCTTCCTGGGCCTGGGCCAATGAATCGATGAACAACGAGAACAGCTCGGACTGCTTGGCGATGTCCAGCTTGGTGTAGAGGTTCTTGCGGTGGGTCTTGACCGTGTCTTCGCTGATCCCCAAACGTTCCGACAGCGAGCGGGTCGAGTGGCCGCGCAGCAAGTATTGGGCGACCCGGCATTCGCGCTCGGTCAGCAGGGAGGAACCGAAATTGTTCAGGGCGGCGTTGATCTGCCGGCCTAAGGCGCTTTCGAAGCGTCCGCCCAGGCTGTCGGCATCCAGCTGGCCCCAGTGCCGGCGCACGACCGCCACCACCCACGGGGCGATGCGTTTAAGGTCGGCGACCTGCGCCGCGCTCAGGCGCCGGGTGCTGCCCAGGGCCACGGCGATGGTCAGTTGCGCATCGAGCGGGACGATGTAGTTGAGCTCGTCCTCAAGGTGCGCGTGCTGGTAGAACGACAGGTAGTACTCGCTGCGCTTGAAGTGGTCCGGTGCCACATCGCTCAGGCGATAGCAGCCAGGGGCCAGCCCCTCCATGCAGGCGCGGTAGAACGGGCACAGCAGGTAATAACCTTCGAGGTACTTCTGCACGTTGCCTTCAGGCAACCAAGGGCCCTCTTCGTCTTTCTCGAACAAGGCCGAAGGCAGGCCCTTGCGTGGGTAGAGGAACACTGTGATGGCCTGGCATTGGGCCAGGCAGTTGAGCGCGCCGAACAGCGCTTCGACGAAGCCTGGCGTGCCGATGGCCTCGATGACACGGGCCATCTGCTCGTACCAGTCGGGCGATTTCAGCTGGTCTTTGCTCATGTCTCAGGTCCCCGCCAGGGTTGTTGTACGTGTTCGTGGCTGGCTGGGATTGTTTCACGCACTGACCAGGGCGACCATCACCCTTCGGGGTGAGCTGCCGTTCGTACCGCCGCAGTGAACGCATCCCTCGGCCCACGAACCTAATGCCAGGCAAGCCATCCCGTCTCGGAGGCCAGTCATGGCAGATCCCAAGCAGCCCAATGATCCCGATCCCTATGTGGACAACATCCCTCACAATCCCGGAGAACCGGTGCCACCACCGGAGAAGGAAGCCCCCGACTGGCCGGAAGGCCAGGTCCCCCCAGAAGAGCAGTCCGATGGCTGAGTGCCGTATCGGCCCATTCGCGGGTAAACGGCCAAGCCCCACAGGACCGTTGGTCGCAGGGCATGCACGAAAAACCGATCGCACTCGTCCCATCAAGGCTCTCAATCCATGAGAGGTGCGGCAACGGCTTCGCCTCCACTCCTGTGTTCGGCCCGCGTTTCTGGCGGGCCCTTTTTTCGAACCCGAGGAGGTCACCATGCACACCACATTGCAGATGGGCGGCGGCAACGTCCAGGACGACTGGCCAGAACTCAACCCTGATCAGCGCAACGACCGCGCCGATGATCCCGATACCGATCCGGACCTGGAAGACGACGGCAACCGCCCCGGCGTTCCAGCCAGCGACCCTGAATCGGGGGCCTGAACGTACACGGGGCAAACCTGCGTCCCTGCAGCTGCAGGAATGCAGACTTGCCCCGCATGGATCAGCCGCAGATCAGGCGGTCGCCGCGTCTTCCTGGGTTGAGCCAAACTCAGGTTGTCCCTGGCCGTCGCCTGGGCCCGACAGCGGTACGAAGGCCGGTCCGCTGCCCGATAGTCGCCAGCTCACGTCACTCAGGCCATAGCGCTCGGCCATGGGCCGGCTTACCTTGCGGATCTTCTCTCGGCCGAACTTCGGAATGATCCCCACCCCAGCATCGCAGCTTGCCCAATGCCAGGCCTCGGCATTGTCCATGCGCTCCAGACGGATGATGAAACTGCGCGGCTGGCCATGCAGCCGGTAGTCGATGATGTACAGCTGTGGGGTTGGCATCGTAGGGGCCCTCCTCTTCTCCATGGATGACATCCAGATGGATCAAGGTTTTGCGCGAAGATTCAAAAGATTGTCGAACAATTCGAATGAGTGGCCCGATACCTGAAGCCTGCTAGGCGCTCGGCGCGGCGCCAGGCACCAGAATGACCTTTCGGCAACGCTCCTGCTGCTCATCGAACATTTCGTAGCCACGCACCGCCTCTTCCAACGCCAGGCGATGGGTGACGATGGCTGAAGGGTCGAGCCGCCCCGCTTCGATGTGCTCGAGCAGCTCAGGCAGATAGCGCTGCACGTGGGTCTGCCCCATGCGGAAGGTCAACCCCTTGTCGAAGGCATCGCCGAACAGAAAACCGTGGATGAAGCCGGCATAGACACCCGGTACGCTCACCACGCCCCCTCGACGCACCGCCGCCATGCTCTGGCGCAGCGCCTTGCCACTGCTGCCTTCGAGTTTCAGCGCGGTGAGCACGGTCTCGGTGGTGCTGCCCTTGGCCTCGAAGCCCACCGCGTCGATGACCCCATCCACGCCACGCATGCCCGCGGTCTGGCGGATGATAGTGTCGGCCGGGTCGTCATCATGGGTGTAATCGATCGGAATCACGCCATAGGCCTGGCGTGCGTACTCCAGCCGATAACCGCAGCCATCGACCATGAAGATCTGCTCGACGCCCAGCAGACGTGCGCAAGCCGCCGACAGCAGGCCCACCGGCCCCGCCCCGTAGATGGCCAGGGACGCGCCCTGCCCGACCTCGGCGTTGAGAACCGCCTGCCAAGCCGTCGGCAGGATGTCCGAAAGAAACAACACCTTATCGTCCGCCAACTGCCCCGGCACCTTGAACGGCCCGACATTGGCCTTGGGCACCCGTACGTAGTCGGCCTGGCCACCGGCCACGCCACCATAGAGGTGGCTGTAGCCGAACAAGGCAGCCCCCGGCGGAATGCTTTTCTTGTTGAGGATGGCGCCGCGCCCGGTATTGGTGGTCTCGCAGGCCGCGAACAAATCATGCTGGCAGAAGAAGCAGCTGCCGCAGGCGATCACGAAGGGAATCACCACCCGGTCGCCGGGACGCACAGCGGTCACCTCGCTGCCGACCTCCTCGACAATGCCCATGAATTCGTGACCCAGTATGTCACCGGACTCCATCGCCGGGACCTTGCCGTGGTAAAGGTGCAGGTCTGAGCCACAGATTGCCGTGGCGGTCACCCGCAGCACGATGTCGTCGTTCTGCTCGATGACCGGGTCCGGTACGGTGTCGACCCGAACGTCTCCGGCGCCGTGGTAAGTGAGTGCGCGCATGCTTCAATCTCCCATCAGAACAGGAACGACCCTGGGCAAGCGGAACGAGGCCACTTGCCCAGGGTCGGTGCCCGGCAGGTACTACACCGGGCTGGAGCGGGCGTGCGTCACTGATTGCGACCGCCGCCGTGGCTGTGCTGGCCACCTTTGCGGCCGGCCTCGGAAGCGCGCTCCCGGTCGTTGGCAAAGTTGCCCCCGGAGTTCTGCCCGCCTTTGTGGCCTGCGCGGGAGGCTTTTTCGCGGTCGTTGGCGAAGTTGCCCGGGTTGGTTTCCTTGGTGCCGCCACGTTGTCCGCTGTTTTCTTGATCACGAGCCATGTCGTTTCTCCTTACAGGTGGATTAGCTGGGCACGGAATCGCACCGTGCAGTAGTTCCGAACCGGTCAGGGCAGGCTCTGCTCAATCGGTCTGTCGAGGCTCGGACGAGTGGCGCCAAACAATGCTTGAGTCAAACATTTGTACGCGAGTCTTCGGGTAGAAGATTTTTTGGCACTTCGAAAGTGGCGGCGCGGTCATACAGGGACGCCCATTATTCCTCGACCAGGAACCGTGCCATGATCCATGCCCACCCCGCCCACGCCTGCCGACAACTCGCCCTGGAACAGAACCGCCGTCTGCTCCAGCAAGCCTACCAACTCGACCACACTGCCTTCGCCTTGCTTGACCGCCCAGGGCTCGATGCCGGCCGCTTCGACCGCTACCAAACATTGCGGCGAAAGGCGGCCGAACGCTACCAGGAGGCATTGGAGCACCTGGCGCTGATCGAGCGAATGTTCGACGCGGGCAACGAGGCCCAGGAGCACTCGCCGCGCCGTTGAGAGCGGGCCTATAATCGCGCATCAACCGCCCGGCGATGCTTCGATGGGCCGAATCGTTAGGTATGCAGAAGGCTGCACCCATGAAGTCATCCTCCAAGCCCGCCGTCGCCTCGCCTCAGAATCCGACGTTGAGCCCGAGCCACCTGGACTTTCCGGTGGTCGGCATCGGCGCTTCGGCAGGTGGGCTGGAGGCGATCTGCACTTTCTTCAAGCAAATGCCCGCCGATTGCGACATGGCCTTCGTGGTGGTGCTACACCTGTCGGCGGACCACCAGAGCGTTGCCGACCGCATCATCCAGGAAACCACGGCCATGCCGGTGCGGCAGGTCAGCGAACCGGTGCCGATCGAGCGCAATCATGTCTATGTGATTTCACCGGCCAACCGCCTGTCCACCAACGATGGCTACCTGCGTGTCAGCCCGGCCAACCGTCGCCGGGGCGATCATGTGGCGATCGACCTGTTCTTCCGCGACCTGGCCGATGTGCACAAGGACCATGCGTTTTGCGTGGTCCTCTCCGGCACCGGCGCCGACGGAGCGGTAGGTTTGTCGCGGATCAAGGAACAAGGCGGCGTGACTCTGGTGCAGTCCCCCGATGATGCCCTCTACGACAGCATGCCGCGGGCGGCACTGGAGACGGGCATGGTCGATGCCGTGCTGCCGGTGGCCGAGATGCCGCAAAAGCTCATGGAGCTATGGCGCAACGCTCGCCAGGTGAGGCTGCCGACCATCGAGGACGACACCCTGCCCCCTGCCCTGGGCACCCGTAGCGGCGACCCCGCCCAGGCCGAACCGCTGCTCGATGAAATCCTCCTGCTGCTGCGCACCAATACCGGCCATGACTTCCAGCACTACAAGCGTGCCACCGTACTGCGGCGCATCGAGCGACGCCTGCACGTCACCGGGCAGCCGAACCTGGCTGCCTACCAGCGCTACCTCGAGCAGCACCCGGCCGAATCCGCCGAGCTACTGGCAGACATGCTGATCGGCGTGACCAACTTTTTCCGCGACCGCGAAGCGTTCGAATCCCTGGAGCGCCATGTCCTGCCGGAGCTGGTCAGCGATGGCGAAAGCGGTGAGGGACCAAGCGAGGTGCGTGTCTGGTCGGCCGGCTGCTCCACCGGTGAAGAGGCGTACAGCCTGGCCATGCTCGTATGCGAGCAACTGGCGCTGGAGCGGCGCGCAGCGAAGGTCCAGGTGTTCGCCACCGACCTGGATGAGCGTGCCATCGGCACCGCCCGTACCGGCCTCTACCCGGAGTCGATCGTCACTGATGTGCCGCCGGCCCGGCTGCGCCAGTTCTTCATCAAGGAAGACCAGCATTACCGGGTGCGCAAGGAAATCCGCGAAAAAGTGCTGTTCGCCCGGCACAACCTGCTGTCCGACCCGCCGTTCTCGCAAATCGACCTGATCGTCTGCCGCAATCTGCTGATCTACCTGGATCGCGAGGTGCAGCGCGACATCCTGCAGATGTTCCACTTCGCCCTGCGCCCGGGCGGGCACTTGTTCTTGGGCACCTCCGAATCGGTGGATGTGGCCAGCGAGCTGTTCATTCCGGTGGACAAGCGCAATCGTATTTTCCGCGCAAGCCCGGCGAGCCCTGCCATTCGCTCTTCAGGTCGGCTGCTGCCCGGCGCCGAAGTGTCCGCCGCCTTGCAGGACAGCCAGGCCAAGCTACGCCCAGGCCGCAAGCTCTCCTATGCCGAGGTGCATCACCGCGCCCTGGCCAAGCGCACCCCGCCCAGCCTCATTCTCGATGGCGACGGCAATATCCTGCACATGAGCGATGGCGTCGGGCGCTTCCTGCACCTGGTCGGCGGCGAGCCCAGCCGCAACCTGATCAACCTGGTGCTGCCACAACTGCGCCTGGCCCTGCGCAGCACTTTGTTCCAGGCTCGCCAGGGCAACGAGGCGGTGACCTCCCGCCCGGTCGAGCTGGGCCAGATGCAGGTGGAAATCGCCGTGCATCCGCACAAGGACGAACCCAGCGGCAGCGAATGCCTGCTGGTGGTGTTCGAGGAGCGCGTGCCCGACCCTTCCCTGCTGCCAACCAGCGCCATTCGCCAGACCGACAGCATGGTCCTGAACAACCTGGAGCGCGAGCTGCAACGCACCCGCCTTCAGTTGCAGGAAACCATCGAGCAATCGGAAATTTCCAGCGAAGAGCTGACCGCCTCCAATGAAGAAATGCAGGCGATCAACGAGGAGCTGCGTTCGGCCAGCGAGGAGCTGGAAACCAGCAAGGAAGAGCTGCAGTCGATCAACGAAGAACTACTGACCGTCAACTACGAGCTCAAGAACAAGGTCGAGGAGACCGACAAGGTCAACGACTACCTGAGCAACCTGATTGCCTCCACCGCCATTGCCACGGTGTTCGTCGACCGCAACCTGCGCATTCGCTGGTTCACCCCCCGCGCCGCCGACATCTTCAACATCCTGTCCGTGGATACCGGCCGCTCGCTGCTCGACATCACCCACCGCCTGGATTACCCGGAGTTGGCCGACGACGCCCGCGCCGTGGCCCAGGGCACCCCGTCCATCGAGCGCGAAGTGTGCGGTGAAAACCAGCACTGGTACCTGGCCCGCCTGCTGCCTTACCGGGCCAACGAGCAGAAGATCGACGGCACGGTGCTCACGTTCATCGACATCAGCAAGGGCCGCGCCGCCGAGGAGCGCCTGCGCCTGGGCGAAGAACGCATGCGCCTGGTGGCTGAAAGCACCCATGACTTCGCCATCATCCTGCTCGACGAACACGGGGTGATCACCGACTGGAACACCGGTGCCACGCTGATCTTCGGCCACACAAAAGACGAGGTGGTCGGCCGCCATTACGAGCTGATCTTCACCGAGGAGGACCGCGCCAACAGCGTGCCCAGCCGAGAGCTGCGCGGTGCCCGCCTCAACGGCCGTGGCCAGGACGAGCGCTGGCACGTGCGCAAGGACGGCAGCCGCTTCTTCTGCAGCGGCGAAGTTTCCCTGCTCAAAGGCAGTAGCCTGCTTGGCTACGTCAAGATCGCCCGCGACCTGACCGGACACAAGCGCCTGCACGACGAGCAGAGCAAGCAACTGGCCGAATCCCAGAGCAGCAGCCACATGAAGGACGAGTTCTTCGCCATCATGTCCCATGAGCTCAAGCACCCGCTCAACCTGATCCAGCTCAATGCCGAAATCTTGCGCCGCCTGCCTTCGGTGAAGAACACCGGCGCCGCCAGCAAGGCCGTCGGCACCATCTGCGAAGCCGTCGCCAGCCAGGCGCGCATCATCGACGACCTGCTCGATGTGGCACGCATCCGCACCGGCAAGCTCAAGCTCAAGACCGAACCTGTGAACCTGTGCACCATCCTGCGTGACATCCATGCCGTGGTGCGTAGCGAGCAACACCCGTGCGACGTGGTGCTGGAGTTGCCGGCAGACGACAACGCCCTGTTCATAGAGGGGGACATCACCCGCCTGGAGCAGATCATCTGGAACCTGCTCAACAACGCGCTGAAGTTCAGCCCCGCCGGTAGCGAGATCCGCCTGGTGCTGTCCAGCCACGGCGAACAGGCGCAGCTGCAGGTGATCGACCAGGGGCTGGGGCTGAGCGAGGAAAGCCTGGAGAACATCTTCGACCTGTTCACCCAGGCCGCCCCGCAAGTCACCAGCCACAGCCGCGAAGGCCTGGGGATCGGCCTGTCGCTGGTACGCCAGCTGGCCCAAGCCCATGGCGGCAGCGTCCAGGCCAGCTCGCCTGGGCTGGGCAAAGGCTGCACTTTCACCGTCCGCCTGCCGCTGTGCCACTTCAGTCCGCAACTGCAGCACAGCCCAGGCGATCAGCAGATGGCCCCCCGGCTGGACAATACCCGGGTGCTGTTGGTGGACGACTCACCGGATGTACTGGAAATCATGCAACAGCTGCTGGAGATGGAAGGGGCGCAGGTCCATGCCTTCACTGACCCGCGTGCGGCGCTGAAGGCCGCGGCCAACGGGCAGTACGACATCATTCTTTCGGACATCGGCATGCCGGTCATGGATGGCCATGCACTGATCAAGGCACTGCGCGAACACCCGCACCTGCATGACATACCCGCCATCGCCCTGACCGGCTATGGCGCCAGCGCTGACCAGTACAAATCACGCCAGTCAGGCTTCGACCGCCATTTGAACAAGCCGGTGGCCTATGACGAGCTGGTGGAAGCGATCGAGGCCTTGAGCGGCTCGCAGCCCTACTGACCGCTCATCCTGGCGGGTACAACTTCCAGCTGGCACCCAAGGCCCAATTCAGTAGGAATACTGGATTTGCCTGGAGTCTGCATGAAGCCCCTCAAGCATCGCGCCACCGTGATCTGCCGCCATGGCAGGAAAACCCGCAAATGGCTATGGGTGAGAAAGCTCAAAGCCGCCTGGACATTGCCAGGCGGCAAGATCGAGCCAGGCGAGACCCCGGTGGAGGCGGCCGAACGCGAGCTTTTGGAGGAAACCGGGCTCAAGGCCCGGAAGCTGACCTTCCTGATGCGCTATGAGTCGCCCGCCCGGGTGCATTACGTCTTCGAAGCCGAATTCGCCGACGCCCCGCGGCCCACGGCCAGCCACGAGATCGCCGATTGCTGCTTCGCGCATCTGGATCAGGTGCCCGAACTCAAAGATGACATCAGGCTGATGATCCAGTCGCTGCTCGCCTGTGATCGGGGCCTGGCTGAATCCGTGCGTTGATATTTGACCGGTTTTCGGCGGTGCCCCTTCGCGGGTTTACCCGCGAAAAGGGCACATCAGCCCGAATCACGCATGGACACTGTGCTGGCACGCATCGGCCTCGATCGGCATTTCGTCGATGGCGTCGATCATGCCGCTGGCCAGGGCTTCCTTGGCGCCCAGGATGCGCGGATAGGCCATCAGGTAACGCGGCACATCGAGCACTTCGCTGGCCCCCTCGGTCCGTTCGGCCACGATCTGAGCATACAGGCGCAGGTCGTAGTCCAGGCTCATGGCGTATTCGGCCATCCGTGAGTGGTCCACCGAGCCGTGCAAGGTCCAGTGAAACGGATGGAACAGAAACTTGCTCAGCACGCATGCGGTGCGCCGCTCGCCCGCCAGGAACAGAATATTGCCCATGGATTCGACCGTACCCAGGTTGTGGGTATGCACCGGCACCGGCAACGAGCGCAGGAAGTTGTAGAGCGTGAAGCCGTAGCTGCACTCCCCGCCCATGGTCGCGATGTTGATTTGCAGAATATCCGCGCCTTGTTGCAGGGCGCGGGTGCAGGTGGTGATCAGGTTGCCGCAGGTGGATGAATTGATGGGGCCGGTGAAGTGAATGATGTGTCTGGCCATGCTTGCCTCCAAAGTTGGCGGAATCAGTCCAGTGAAGCGGGCAGACGGTCAGTCGGACTCGTCGGTGGCGGCCGGTGGCAAGTCGTCGCAGCCCTCGCCCATCTGCTGGTACTGCTTGCGCAGGGCGTGCAACTTGGCCGGATCCATGTGCTCCAGGTCCAGCAGCGCCTTGTGTGCCTTGTGCGTAGTACGCAGCAGTTCGTCGATCTTGATGTGCAAGACGTCGTTGTCGCGGTTCTGGGTGTTCTGGATCAAGAACACCATCAGGAAGGTGATGATAGTGGTCGAGGTATTGATCACCAGTTGCCAGGTGTCGTTGAAGTCGAACAACGGCCCACTAACAGCCCAGGCCAGGATCAACAACAAGGCGATGGCGAAGGTCAGCGGTCGGCCGGCCCATTTGGCCAGCCATTGGGCGAAACGTTCGAATTTCATGCCGGCGATCCTCCCTTGCTACCGGCATCAGCCCGGCAGCTTGTCCTCGCCTGGCAGGCCCTGCAAGTCAGGGTCGTCGGGCATGACCTCAGGGGCATCCTCGGGTCGCTCGCTGGCCTGGGGAAGCTGGTTCAGTACGCCGAATTCGGTGTCGGTGTTCATAGCGCCGCTCCTCTGACAATGCCGGGTGGACAAAACCGCCCCCGGCATCCGGTGGAATCGCCCAGCGCGGCAAAGTTCAAAAACGATGGCACCAGAGCCAGTCAGAGGCCCAGCGAACGCCCCTTGGTTTGGTGGTCGGCCAGCCAACGCTCCAGCACTGACGCTGGCATCGGCCGCCCGAGCAAAAAGCCTTGGCCCTGGTCGCACCCGACGTTGCGCAGGAATTCGTACTGCGCCTGGGTCTCGATCCCCTCGGCAGTGATCCGAAAGCCCAAGGCGTGGCCCAGGTCGATGATGCCCCGGGCCACCGCTTCGGCGTCGTCATCGCCTGGCAGGTCCTTGATGAACGCCCGGTCGATCTTCAAGTGATCGATCGGCAGTGCCCGCAGATAGGCCAACGACGAATAGCCCGTGCCAAAGTCGTCCACCGCCGTGACCACGCCCATGGCCTGCAATTGCGCCAGCACCGCACAGGCCTGTTGCTGGCTTTCCATCAGCAGGCTTTCGGTGATCTCCACCTCCAGCAGGCTGGCCGGCAGTTCGTGGCGCGCCAGGGCCGTGGCCAAGCTGGCGACGTAGTCGCTGCGCTCGATCTGCAACGCCGCCACATTGATCGCCAGCGGCCCAGGCAGGCAGTCCGCCGCACGCCAGGCCGCCAGCTGGGCGCAGGCCAGCTCCAGCACTCGCTCACCGAGGGGGATGATGAGCCCGGTGCGCTCGGCCAAGGGGATGAACTCGCCCGGCGAGACCAGTCCATGGTCAGGATCGCGCCAGCGCAACAGGGCCTCGACCCCTTCAAGCCGACCGCTGAACAGGTCCACCTTAGGCTGGTACCACAGCTCGAACTCATCGCATTCCAATGCCCGGCGTAGGTTGCGCTCCAGTTCCAGGCGCTGTTGCAGGCGCTCGGTCATCTCCGACTGGTAGGGGCGCCAGGCGTTACGCCCGCCCTCCTTGGCCGCGTACATCGCCGTGTCGGCGTGGCGCAGCAGGCTGTCGGCGTCCTCCCCATGCTGCGGGCACCGGGCCACGCCAATGCTGCCGGTGACCAACGCGGCATTGCCATTGAGGTCGAACGGCCGCTGCAGGCACCGCAGCAAGGCTTGTATCTGGAGATTGACCTGACCTTGGCTGCCCTGAAGCATGAACACGAACTCGTCACCGCCCAGACGGCAGAGCCGATCGGCGCTGTGCAGTTCCTGCAGAAAACGTGCAGTGGCCTGTTGCAGCAATAGATCGCCCATCGGATGGCCGAGGCTGTCATTGACCTGCTTGAAACCATCGATATCGAGCATCAGCACCGCCAGACCATGGCCTTGGGCAATCGCCTCGGCGAGTTGGCGTTGGAACAAGACACGGTTGGGCAAGCCAGTAATGGTGTCGTAATGGGCCAGGCGTTCGAGTTGAGCCTGGGACTGGCGCAGCTCGCGGTTACGCTGTTTAAGCAGGCGCTGGTTGCCGTTGAGCTGAGCGACGAACACGCTGAACAGCCCCGTGCAGGTCAAGGCAAACATGAACAGCGGCGACGTGAACAAGCCCAGCACTGGCCATCCGCCCTGTGGGGCGGCGACCATTTGCCAATGGCCGCCGGGCACCTCCACCATCTGGCTGAGCAGCGGCTCATCGAACAAGTGCGGATCGCCCCAGATCATCGCACCCTCGGCGCCTTTGCCGTCCGTACCGCGGACCGCCACCTGGAAGTCCATGTCCGGTCGCAGGCCCGCAGCCCACAGCAAGCGATCGATATCCGCGACGATCGATACATTGCCCCAGTAGAACCTCACCCCTCGCTTGCCCGTGACGAATACCGGCCGCCGATAGATCAGCGCCCGGCCGCCCTGGAACAGCTGGACCGGCCCGGCCAGCACCGCCTGGCGATGCTCACGGGCCGACTGCAGCATGGGGAACTGGTCGGGCAGGCGACGGTAGTCCAAGCCAATGATGGCGAGGTTACCTTCACGCGGGTAGACATCATTGATCACATCATCCGGAGCCAGGGCGATGTGATGCATGTAGGGCACCGACTCGAGGGCATCGAAGGCCATGCCTTGAAAATGCGCCTCGCTGATACGGCCATCGGTGGCGATCAGTTGCGCAATGCCCTCGGCCTCGCCGAAGGCTGCGCGCAACTGGGCCTCCAGGGCACCGCGCACCCCAGACAAACGCGCTGAGATATTGGCGATCTGCTCGCTTTCCTCACGCTGGTTGTCCAAATGCCCAAGTACCACCGACAGGCCGATGCCGACCACGGCGAAACCGACCGGCAACAGGCGATGGAGCGTGCGCCGCAGCGCGCATTTGGCGGGCGGAGCCGGTTCATCGAGGGAGAGCTGAAGAGTGTTCATGGGCCACGATCGAGTTCGATTGATCCTGTATCGGCGTGCGGGGGGCAAATTTGAGCCACACTGGTGTTTTTCTACGACAGGGTGCATGCTCACAAGCTGAAGCGTTTCACCAAGCCAAAAACAACGTGAGGTGCCGTACCCATGGATCCTTTGCTCGATTCGCTGTTTCCTGCTGCCGACGACATTCCCGAAGCCTGGCGCCTGGGCGCCCCGCTGGAACAACGCGACTACCTGGTCGGCGGCCAACTGCGCCGCTGGGACGGCCCCTTGGCCACGGTGCGCAGCCCGGTCTGGCTAAAGGAAGGCGACGAGGAACGCCAGGTGATCCTGGGCAGCGCCCCCCTGCTCGATGCCGACACCGCCCTCACCGCCCTGGACGCCGCCGTACAGGCCTACGACAAGGGGCGCGGCACTTGGCCGACCCTGCGCGTGGCCGAGCGTATCCAGCATGTCGAGGCCTTCCTGGCGCGCATGCGCGAGCAGCGCACGGCGGTGGTCAAGCTGCTGATGTGGGAGATCGGCAAGAACCTCAAGGATTCTGAAAAGGAATTCGACCGCACCTGTGACTACATCGTCGACACCATCAACGCCCTCAAAGACCTGGACCGGCGCTCCAGCCGCTTCGAGCTCGAGCAAGGCACCCTCGGCCAGATCCGCCGCGCACCGCTGGGCGTCGCGCTGTGCATGGGCCCCTACAACTACCCGCTCAACGAGACCTTCACCACACTGATCCCGGCGTTGATCATGGGCAATACCGTGGTGTTCAAGCCGGCCAAATTCGGCGTGCTGCTGATCCGCCCACTGCTGGAGGCATTCCGCGACAGCTTCCCGCCGGGGGTGATCAACGTGATCTATGGCCGTGGCCGCGAGACGGTCAGCGCCCTGATGGCCAGCGGCAAGATCGACGTGTTCGCCTTCATCGGCACCCACAAAGCTGCCAGCGACCTCAAGAAACTGCACCCACGCCCGCATCGGCTGCGCGCAGCCCTGGGCCTGGACGCCAAGAACCCCGGCATCGTCCTGCCCCAGGTGGACTTGGACAACGCCGTCGAAGAGGCCGTGACCGGCGCCCTGTCGTTCAACGGCCAGCGCTGCACGGCCCTGAAGATCCTGTTCGTCCATGAGGACGTGGTCGAGCCGTTCCTGGACAAGTTCCAACGCAAGCTCGCTGCCCTCAAACCCGGCATGCCGTGGGAGCCAGGTGTGGCCCTGACGCCGTTGCCTGAACCGGGCAAGATCGACTACCTGGACGGCCTGGTGGCCGATGCCACCGCCAAGGGTGCGCGGGTACTCAACGAAGGGGGTGGGCTCAGCCGCGGCTCGTTCTTCTACCCAGCCTTGCTCTACCCTGTCAGCGCCGACATGCGCGTCTACCACGAAGAACAGTTCGGCCCCCTGGTGCCCGTGGTGCCCTACCGCGACCTGCAAACGGTGATCGACTACGTGCTCGACTCCGACTACGGCCAGCAGCTGAGCCTGTTCGGCAACGACCCGCAGACCATCGGCATGCTGGTGGACACCTTCGCCAACCAGGTCGGGCGCATCAACCTCAACGCCCAGTGCCAGCGCGGGCCGGACACCTACCCGTTCAACGGCCGCAAGAACAGCGCCGAAGGCACCCTGTCGGTGCATGATGCGCTGCGCGTGTTCTCCATCCGGACCCTGGTGGCGACCAAGTTCCAGCACGCCAACAAGGAGCTGATCAGCGAGATCATCCGCAATCGTCAGTCGAGCTTCCTGACCACCGATTACATCTTCTGACGCCCGCGCTTAGAGAAAATCGATCTAACCGGCTTGTCGATTTTCTCTGGGCGCAAACGACTCTAAGCAACAGGGCGCCGACCGGCGCCCTCACGCGAAGGAGAATCGAACATGGCAGTCAAACCCATTCCCGAAGGCCAGCACAGCATCACCCCGTACCTGGCCATCAACGATGCCGCCAAGGCCATCGAGTTCTACAAAAAAGCCTTTGGCGCGGTCGAAATGTTCCGCCTGGACGCTCCCGGTGGACGCGTCGGCCATGCCGAGCTGAAGATCGGCGACTCCTCGCTGATGCTCGGCGACCCCTGCGATATGGAAGGCGGTCTGACCGCCAGCCAGAAGCTCGCCGGCGCCGGTGTAGGCCTGCATCTGTATGTGGAGGATTCGGACAAGGTCTTCGCCCAGGCCCTCGCTGCTGGCGCGACACAGCTGCACGCGGTGACGGACCAGTTCTACGGTGACCGCAGCGGCAGCCTGAAAGACCCGTTCGGCAACATCTGGTTCGTCTCTACCCACAAAGAAGACCTCACCCCCGACGAAATCCGCGCCCGCGCCGCGAAGATGTTCAGCGGCAACTGAGCACAGTTGAATGCGCGGCGCGTTTGCTTGAAGCTTGTCGCTCGTAGCTTGGAGCTGCTTCATGCGAATCATCGACAAAACCGCCGCGCAGGTGCGTAGCCTGACCCCGGCCGAAGAGGAACTGTTGGTCGGCTTTGCCACTGGCGCCCTCGCCGGCCCGCGCCTGCTGCAAGCCAACCAATGGCTGATGAAAGTGCGCAGCGCCAACCAGTGGTTGGCCTGCGATTGCCGGCGGGACGCCCTGCCGGTGCTCAACATCACCCTCAACGGCAGTACCGGCACCTTGTTCCTGCGCAACAACCCTGACACCCCCGAGCACGCTCCGGGCTGCCCGTTCACGAAGGTCGAGCGCGAAGCCAGTGAACGCACTGAGCAGGCCCCACAACCTGCCGCGTGGCTGGCGCCCGATACTCCACTGCGTCTGCTGGGCGACTTCCACGCTACCAGCGAAGGTGGCCCAGCCAGCGTCGGAACCGCTACGGAACGTCGCGAACAGCAGCGTTTGCTCTCGGTGCTGCTGACCTGGATGGAAGCCAGCGGGCTCAACGTCTATGCCACGCACCTGAAGAAAGACCTCACCGCTCAGTTCGCCGACCTACGCGGCGTGGCCGCCCGCTACCCGCTGGTCGAGCGT
The DNA here is from genome assembly GCF_001808425.1 of Pseudomonas sp. HMSC08G10. Lineage (NCBI taxonomy): Bacteria > Pseudomonadati > Pseudomonadota > Gammaproteobacteria > Pseudomonadales > Pseudomonadaceae > Pseudomonas > Pseudomonas sp. HMSC08G10. The sequence continues at coordinate 264,059 of NZ_KV793307.1, forward strand.
GTACCGGCGAGCAACTACTTGGAAACCCGCCTGGACATGAAGCACATGATGATGCTCAAGTCCCGCCTGCGCGAAGCCAAGGCCTTCGGAAATCATCGCCGTCATGGGTTGTTGCTCGACTGTGTCGACCAGATCAAGGGACGCAAGGTCTTCAACGCCCGCACCGAGGAAGGCTTCGACTTCCAGGGCCATCACCTGTATTGGGACGGCGGCAAGACGCGCGGGCCGTTGCTGGCACTGATGCTCTATTCACCGACCACCGCCGGCAGCCATTTCTACGAGCTGATCCACGTGGCGAGCGTCCCGGTGCTGTCACGTGGGCACCTGTTCCCGGTGTACCGCGACGAAGAGCGCGAGCCGCTCAAAGCCTTGGTGTCGTTGATCGACTGGATGGCGAGCAAGGGGGTCAAGGTGTTGATGCGCAGGCCGGTGATCGGCGGCCAGGTGATGGATGAGCTGGTGCTGACCTCGGATCAGGACCGGGTGCTGTCGGTGTCACTGCTCGAACAACCGATCGGACCTGAGCCAGACACCGAGAACTTCAAGCGCTACGCCGACTTCAAGAGCCTTGAGACCTTCCGCAAGTTCGTCGCCGGCTTCTTCATGCGCGAGCGCTGAAGCCAGCGCGGCCCTCTTCGCGGGTAAACCCGCTCCCAGAGGGATTGCGCACGTGTCCAGGGCGGCGCAATCCCTATGGGGCAGGTTCACCGTTGCTTGAAGCACAGCGCGGTGCCTGTGGGAGCGGGTTTACCCGCCAAAGCGTCAGTACAGACGCCCCAAGACTTGGTCTAGAACGCCGCCTTGAAGATCGCCTCGATCTGCGCCTGGCTCGCAGGGCGCGGGTTGGTCAGCCCGCAGGCATCCTTTAGGGCATTGGCCGCCAGCAGCGGCACATCCTCGACCTTCGCCCCCAGCTCCGCCAACCCCGCCGGGATCCCGATCGCCGCCGCCAGATGCTCGATGGCCGAAATTGCCGCTCCAGCGCCCTGCTCGGCATCCAGCGCACAGACCTTCACGCCCATGGCCTTGGCCACGTCACGCAGCCGTGCGGCGCTGACCTGGGCGTTGAAGCGCTGCACATGGGGCAGCAACACCGCATTGCACACGCCGTGAGGGAGGTCGTAGAAACCGCCCAGCTGGTGCGCCATGGCATGCACATACCCAAGCGAAGCGTTGTTGAACGCCATGCCGGCGAGGAATTGGGCGTAGGCCATGTTCTCCCGCGCCTTCAGGTCGCCACCATCGGCCACGGCCTGGCGCAGGTTGTCACTGATGAGGGTGATAGCCTTCAGTGCACAGGCGTCGGTAATCGGCGTCGCCGCCGTGGACACATAGGCCTCGATGGCATGGGTCAGGGCATCCATGCCGGTTGCGGCGGTGAGGCTCTGCGGCATGCCGACCATCAACGCCGGGTCGTTGACCGATAGGATCGGCGTCACGTTGCGGTCGACGATGGCCATTTTCACGTGCCGCGCCTCGTCGGTGATGATGCAGAACCGCGTCATCTCGCTGGCGGTGCCGGCGGTGGTATTGATCGCGATCAGCGGCAACTGCGGCTTGCTGGAACGGTCGACGCCCTCGTAATCACTGATGTGACCGCCATTGGTGGCGCACAGGGCGATGCCCTTGGCGCAGTCGTGGGGCGAGCCACCGCCCAGGGAAACCACACAGTCGCACCGCGCCTGGCGCAGCAAGGCCAGCCCCGCCTCGACGTTGGCGATGCTCGGATTGGGCTTGGCGCCATCGAACACCACCGAATCGATGTCGCGCATGGCCAGCATGCCGGCGATACGCTCGGCGACCCCGGCCTTGACCAACCCAGGGTCTGTGACGATCAGTGCCTTGCGCAGGCCGAAACCTGCGATGGCGGCCATTGCCTCCTCCAGGCAGTCGATACCCATGATGTTGACGGCGGGAATGAAGAACGTGCTGCTCATGGCCGAACCCTCGCGAAAAGTCTGTTTGTCTTCGAGGATCTGCCTGATTGCAGTGAGGGATGTTGATCCAGCGCAAGGCCACGCCTACAAACGCAGCGCGGCATCTGCCCTGACGCGCTGAAGGACCGCAAAGCGGTCCCTGCGCGCTAGGCTCTGCACGAAAAGTATCCGTGCTCGAGCGCTGTCCTATCCCAGGAACAACCGATACGCCGGGTTGTCGGTTTCATCCCAATAGCGATAGCCCATGTCATCCAGGGCCTGGGGCAGGCCTGGCAGCTCATCGCCCGGGACCTCCAGCGCAGCGAACACCCGCGCCTCGGCCGCACCGTGGTTGCGGTAGTGGAACAGGCTGATGTTCCAGCGCTTGCCCAAGCGCTCGAGAAAGCCCAGCAATGCCCCGGGGCGCTCGGGGAACTCGAAACGCAGCACCCGCTCATCCGCCCCTGGCGCAGCATGGCCGCCCACTGTATGGCGCACGTGCAGCTTGGCCAATTCGTTGTCGGTCAGGTCCAGCACGTTGTAGCCCTGCTCGCGCAGGCTGGCCAGCAGGTGCTCGCGCGGGTCGTGCTGGGGGTGGGTCTGCACGCCCACGAACAGCCGCGCCTCCTTCCCAGGAAAGTAGCGGTAGTTGAATTCGGTGATCTGGCGCTTGCCCAGCGCCTGGCAAAAGGCCCGGAAGCTGCCGGGGCGCTCGGGGATGGTAACGGCGATGATCGCCTCGCGCTGCTCGCCCAGTTCGGCGCGCTCGGCCACATGGCGCAAGCGGTCGAAATTGACGTTGGCGCCAGAATCGATCGCCACCAGGGTCTGGCCTTGGACGCCTTCGCGAGCCACGTACTTCTTGATCCCGGCCACCGCCAGGGCACCGGAGGGCTCGGTGATCGAGCGGGTGTCGTCGTAGATGTCCTTGATGGCCGCGCACAGCTCGTCGCTGCTGACCGTCACCACCTTATCGACAAAATGGCGGCACAACTCGAAGCAATGGGCACCGACCTGCGCCACTGCCACGCCGTCGGCGAACGTACCGACCTGGGGCAGGATCACCCGCTCGCCCGCCGCCAGGGCAGCCTGCAGGCAATTGGAATCCTCAGGCTCGACCCCGATCACCTTGACCTGCGGGCGCAGGTACTTGACGTACGCCGCGATGCCCGCCACCAGGCCACCGCCCCCCACCGGCACAAAGATCGCGTCCAGGGCGCCGGGTTGCTGACGCAGGATTTCCATCGCCACGGTGCCTTGACCGGCGATCACGTCCGGGTCGTCGAACGGCGGCACGAAGGTCGCGCCGTCGCTGTCGGCCAGTTGCAGGGCATGGGCCAGAGCATGGGGGAAGCTTTCGCCATGCAGTACCACGTGCCCCCCGCGCGAGCGCACCCCTTGCACCTTGAGTTCCGGGGTGGTGGTCGGCATGACGATGGTCGCCCGCATGCCCAGCCGCGAGGCGGCCAGCGCCACGCCTTGGGCATGGTTGCCCGCCGACGCCGTGATCACACCGCGCTCGCGCTGGGCTGGGGTCAAGCGCGACAAACGGGTATAGGCGCCGCGAATCTTGAAAGAGAACGTCGGTTGCAGGTCTTCGCGCTTGAGCAGCACCTGGTTGCCCAGGGTGGCCGACAGCGCAGGTGCCAGTTGCAGGGGTGTCTCGATGGCCAGGTCGTACACCGGGGCGCTGAGAATGCGGCGCACCTGCTCTGAAAGCAGCTGCGCGGGCGAGGCGGTGTTACGAGGGCTGACGCTGAGGTTGGTCATCGATGACTCCTGGTGTTTTCGAGGGCCCAGGAGTCGGAAAGAAAAAACCCGCCTCCAGGGCGGGTTCGGTGCACGTACGCGCTAGCCCGCCAATCCGATAATGGCGGTAATAATAATGGCGTGACGCAGCAGGTATGGGTTCATGGGTTGGGAAATTAGCCCGCCACCCAGTAGGAAGTCAACACCTCCTCTTTCAGGTAAATTCCCCGCCAGGCCTTAAGCGCATCAATCCAGCGCTTGGCGACCGACAGTTGACGCCGCGGTAGCGGTAGCAGACGTTCGCCCGACGGGACGCCAGCACTTGGCTGGACCAGTCGAGCAGTCTGGGCTTGACTCTCTGAGAGCGGACACATCCGCTGCAGCACAGAGCCAATCAAACACCAGAGAACTTCAAGGAGTTCCCGTCCAGCATGTTCAAGACCATCGAAGACCAGTTGCGCAAGCAGGTGGCCCCCGCTGCGCTGCGCGCCGAATTCCGCCAGCACGAATTCGAGGCCATGCGCCGGTTCTGCCTGCTGATATTCAGCGTCAGCATCGTCATCTGGCTGATCTTCGACCTGATCGTCAGCTACCTGGGCGATCAGGAATTCACCTGGCGATCGATGGTGTTTCTCGCTGCACTGTGCGCCATCACGGTCGTGCTTGGGTTTATCCGCAAAAGCCAGCATTTCGACGTGCTCAACCTGATGTTCATCGCGACCATCACCCTGGGCATGCGCCTGGTGATCGACGGCATTCCCATTGCCCTGCGCCCCGTGTGGCTGGTGTTGGGGGTGTCGACGGTGCTCTACAGCGTTTCAGTGCTGCCGGTACGGCGTTGGTCGTTCTTCTGCGCCATGGCCATCACTTGGCTGGTGCTCAATCCTTTCCACCACACGCGTATCGAGTTTCTCGAGCTCGAAGGTGCGATGTTGACGAGCTATGCGGTGTTTCTTTGCGGGCTGGTGATCTACGCCTATTTGCGGATGCGCCAAGCCAAGCTGCACAACTTCTACCTGTCCAAGGTCCTAATGGAGCAGGCCTACATCGATGCTCTGACTGAAATCCCAAACCGCCGGTCGTTCATGCTCAAGGCCGAACAGCAGTTGCAACAGGCCCCGTCCGGGCAGTACCTGGCGATGATCGACATCGATAATTTCAAGCGGGTCAACGACCGCTTCGGCCATGACATCGGTGATGAGGTGCTCAAGCGTGTGGCCGCGCACATCAAGGCGACCATGGCCAGCTATGCCTATGCACGCCTGGGCGGCGAAGAGTTCGCCATCTATTTCCAAGGGCTGGACCAGCAAGGTGCCGAGCGGCAAGTGGGAGCGCTGTGTCAGCGGGTGCGCGAAGACCTGAACGCGCACCCGGTTACCATCAGCATCGGCCTGACCCGTGTCGAGCAGGGTGACACCCTGAGCATGGCGCTGGTGCGGGCCGACCAGGCGCTGTACGAAGCCAAGCACAGTGGCAAGGACCGGTTCGTCTCCTGGTCGGCGCAACTGGCCAAAGGTGCCTAGTCGCTGGGTTGCGCACTCCGATTTACCCGCGAAGAACGCACCTCGGTGTCGGAACAACCTGGCCGCTCTCTAACCTGCCGGCAGACGAATCCTGAACTGCGCACCACCAAGCGCCGACTGGGCCACGGTCAGTGTCCCGCCCTGCCCCTCGATGGCCCGCCGGCTGATGGCAAGCCCCAGCCCGAAACCACCGGTACTGCGGTCCCGGCTACGGTCCAGCCGGTAGAACGGCTGGAAGATCCGCTCGCGTTCCTCGGGAGGAATGCCGATGCCATCGTCTTCCACGGTCACCAGGCACGCGCCGTCTTCTTCCAGGCGCACGCGCAGCAGCAGGCTCTCGTCGCAATAGCGCATGGCATTGCGCACCAGGTTCTGCACGGCGCGGGCAGTCAGACGGGGATCGAGCACGAAACGCGGCAACCGGTTCTCGGCCCGCACTTCCCACTGGATGCCCCGCCCGTCGAGCTCTTCGGCGAACCCGCCGAGCACGCTGTCCACCAGCTCCAGCAATGACACCTCGACCCGCTCGCGGGCCTGGTCGGCGTTCTGCAGGCGGCTGTAGGACAACAGCTCCAGCACCAGTTCATCGAGTTCACGCACGTGCCCGACCAGTTCCAGCAGGCGCTTGCGGCACGGTGGTGGCACCTCATCGAACAACAGCACCAGGCCGAAATCCAGCCGAGTCAGCGGTGTGCGCAGCTCGTGGGACACCGCATTGAGCAGCTCGCGCTGCTGATTGACATGCCGCTCCAGGTCGCTGGCCATGGTGTCGAACACCCCGGCCAGCTCGCCGATGTTCGAGCGCGGCGAAATATGCGTCCTTTCGGCCATCTGCCCCTGGCCCAGACGCCGGGCGGTTTCCTTCAGGCGTTCCAGGTCACGCCAGTGCGGCCACACCCACAGCAGCAGGCAACCGAGCATGGCGGCGCCGATCAGCACCGTGACTCCCCAGGACAACAGGTTGATGTCCAACGGGTCCGGTGGGGTGTACAGGCTCACCAGCCAGTCCTGGTCCAACGGCGCTAGGGCGGTGTCGTAGTAGCCCCAGTCGGCGATACGCACCACGTTCTGGCCTTGCGTCAGGCGCGCGCGCTCCGGCGCCGTCAGTTCGGCCTGGTCCATGCGCAGCAATTTGATTTCCAGTGGCGCGAAGCTCTGCGCCAATTGCCGCTCCACCTGCGGCCACTGCTCGCGCGGGGTTTGCTGGAACTGGCGCACCAGCAGCGATTGCACGCCCTTGGCCTGCTCCAGGTTGTAGGCCATGAAGCGGTCATGGAACAGGCCGACGATGGTGTCGGGGATGAACAGCAGTGCGCCGGCGTAGGCGGCGATGATCACCAGATACAGGCGCACCAGAATCTTCAGCATGGCGTGTCAGTACTCCCACTCGACCCGGCTGAACAGATAACCCTTGCCCCACACAGTCTTGATCTTGCGCGCCTCACCGGCGTGGTCATCGAACTTGCGCCGCAGCTTGGAGATGGCCACGTCTACCGAGCGGTCGGTGCCGTTGAACTCGATGCCGCGCAATTGCTGGAGAATGCGGTCGCGGCTGAGCACCTCGCCGGCATTGCGGGCCAGCACCACCAACAGGTTGTACTCGCTGCTGGACAGCTCCACCTCGTCGCCGCGCCAGGTGACGACACGCTCGGCCAGGTCGATGCGCAAGCCCCCAACCTGGATCAGGTCACTGTCCAGGCGAGGCTCGTTGACCGTGCTGCGACGCAGCAAAGTGCGTACCCGTGCCAGCAGCACGCGTGGCTCGCACGGTTTGGTGACGTAATCGTCGGCGCCCATCTCCAGCCCCAACACCTGGTCGTGGCTGTCGTCGCGGGCAGTGAGCATGAGGATCGGCAGGGATTGCGACTCCTGACGCAGCAAGCGGCATACCTGCAGGCCATCCAGACCCGGCAACATCAGGTCAAGCACCACCAGATCGGGCTTTTGCCGGCGGAACTCTTCCAGCACGTGGTCGCCACGGGCGATCACCCGGACGTGAAAATCGTTACGTTGCAAGTAGCTGGCGATCAGTTCGGACAAGGCACTGTCGTCTTCGACCAGGAGAATATTCGGCATAGGCGGTGAGAAGAACGGGTGAATGAAGAGGATTGACGCGCTGCAGGATATAGAATCCCATGGCCGTCAATGAGAATTCTTACACTTTTTCACATTCGCCCTACATAGCTTCACAGCCAACGCAGGAGCGGCTGCCTTAGCATAGGCTCGGTCATTTTCGGAAGATCCGCATGTCAATTTCTTTCCCTTTTCGTCTGCGCCCCCTGGCGCTTCTGGCGCTGCTGACCCTGTCGTTGGCCGGCTGCGACGACGCCGCCGAGCAGGACGCACAGACACCCCCGCCCCAGGTTCGGGTCGAAACCCTGCAGGTTCAGCCCCTGGCCATCAGCACTGAGCTCAGCGGTCGCATCCTCGCGCCGCGCACCGCCGAGGTCCGCGCACGGGTCAGCGGCGTGGTGCTCAAGCGCGTGTACCGCGAAGGCAGCGACGTCAAACAGGGCGATGTCCTGTTCTTGATCGATCCTGCGCCGTTCAAGGCCGACCACGACGCCGCCCGCGCCACCCTGGCCAAAGCCGAGGCCAACCTGTACCAGGCGCGCCTGCAAGAGCAGCGTTACCGCGAGCTGGTGGACGACAAGGCAGTCAGCCGCCAGGAGTACGACAATGCCCGCGCCGCCTTCCTCCAGGCCGGCGCTGTCGTGGCCGAGGCCAAGGCAGCCCTGGAACGTGCCCGCCTGAACCTGGGCTACGCCACGGTCACCGCGCCGATCTCCGGACGCATCGGCCGGGCCCTGGTCACCGAGGGCGCATTGGTGGGCCAGAACGAAACCACACCCCTGGCGACCATCCAGCAATTGGACCCGATCCACGCCGACGTCACCCAGTCGACCCGTGAACTCAATACCCTTCGCCGGGCCATGCGCGCCGGCGAGTTGCAGCAGGTCGGCGAAGGCCAGGCCAGGGCGACCTTGATCCAGGACGACGGCACGGCCTATCCGCTGCCGGGCAGGCTGCTGTTCTCAGACATCAGCGTCGACCCGAGCACCAACCAGATCACCCTGCGCAGCGAGTTCCCCAACCCGAACCTCGACCTGCTGCCGGGCAGCTATGTGCGTGTGCGGCTGGACCAGGCCGTGCAACCGAAGGGCATCAGCGTGCCGCAGCGCGCGATCCTGCGCGACAGCGCCGGTGTGCCCAAGGTGCTGGTGGTCGATGAGCAGGCGCGCATCAGCGAACGCCAGGTGGTACTGGGCAACGCCCAGGGCGATCGCTGGATCGTCACCCAGGGGCTGGCCGCAGGCGAGCGCGTGGTGATCGAAGGCCTGCAACACGTCAAGGCAGGCGACCAGGTCCAGGTCGACACTGCCCCAGATGCCCTGCCCATCGTTCAGCACACTGGCCAGTGAGGGCCTGATTCATGCCGCAGTTCTTCATCGACCGCCCGGTGTTCGCCTGGGTGGTCGCGCTGTTCATCCTGCTTGCCGGCGCCCTGGCCCTGCCCCAGTTGCCGGTGGCCCAATATCCCAACGTGGCGCCGCCACAGGTGGAAATCTACGCGGTCTACCCGGGCGCCTCGGCGGCGACCATGGACGAAAGCGTGGTCAGCCTGATCGAGCAGGAGCTCAACGGCGCCGACAATCTGTTGTACTTCGAGTCCCAAAGCAGCCTGGGTAGCGCCACCATCACTGCCACCTTCGAGCCGGGCACACACCCGGACCTGGCCCAGGTGGACGTGCAGAACCGCCTGAAGGTGGTCGAGTCACGCCTGCCACGCCCGGTGACGCAGCAGGGCCTGCAAGTGGAGAAGGTCTCCACGGGCTTTTTGCTGCTGGCCACCCTCACTTCCGAGGACGGCAGCCTCGATGAGACCGCCCTCTCCGATATCCTCGCGCGCAACGTGATGAACGAGATCCGCCGCCTCAAGGGCGTGGGCAAGGCCCAGCTGTATGGCTCGGAGCGGGCCATGCGGATCTGGATCGACCCGCAGAAGCTGATCGGTTTCAACCTCACGCCCAATGACGTGGCCGACGCCATCGCCGCGCAGAACGCCCAGGTCGCCCCCGGCAGCATCGGCGATCTGCCGGGGCGCGGCACCCAGGAAATCACCGCCAACGTGGTGGTCAAAGGCCAGTTGGGCACACCCGAGGAATTTGCCGCCATTGTCCTGCGCGCCAACCCCGACGGCTCCACGGTGACCATCGGCGATGTCGCCCGGGTGGAGATCGGCGCCCAGGAATACCAGTACGGCACCCGCCTCAACGGCAAACCGTCCACTGCCTTCAGCGTGCAGCTCTCACCGGGCGCCAACGCCATGGAGACCGCGACCCTGGTGCGGGCCAAGATGCAAGAGCTGGCGCGTTACTTCCCCGAGGGCGTGCGCTATGACATCCCCTACGACACCTCACCCTTCGTCAAGGTGTCGATCCAGCAGGTGATCAGCACCCTGTTCGAGGCCATGCTGCTGGTGTTCCTGGTGATGTTCCTGTTCCTGCAGAACATCCGCTACACCCTGATTCCGACCCTGGTGGTGCCCGTGGCGCTGATGGGGACCTTCGCCACGATGCTGGCACTGGGCTTTTCGGTGAACGTGCTGACGCTGTTCGGCATGGTCCTGGCCATCGGCATCCTGGTGGACGATGCCATCGTGGTGGTGGAGAACGTCGAACGGATCATGGCCGAGGAAGGCCTGTCGCCCAAGCAGGCCACGCGCAAGGCCATGGGCCAGATCAGCGGCGCCATCGTCGGCATCACCCTGGTGCTGGTGGCGGTGTTCCTGCCGATGGCCTTCATGAAGGGCTCGGTGGGGGTGATCTACCAGCAGTTCTCGGTGTCGATGGCGGTATCGATCCTGTTCTCGGCGTTCCTGGCCCTGAGCCTGACCCCGGCCCTGTGCGCGACCCTGCTCAAGCCCTTGGCCAAAGGCGAGCACCACGAGCGAAAGGGCTTCTTCGGCTGGTTCAACCGTCGCTTCGAACGCATGAGCGAAGGCTATCAACACTGGGTGGTGCATGCCCTCAAGCGCAGCGGCCGCTACCTGTTGGTCTACGGCGTACTGCTGGCGGTGCTCGGCTATGGCTTCAGCCAACTGCCGAGCGCCTTCCTGCCCACCGAGGACCAGGGCTACACCATCACCGACATCCAGTTGCCGCCGGGTGCCAGTCGCATGCGCACCGAGCAGGTGGCCGCGCAGATCGAGGCGCACAACGCCGGCGAGCCTGGCGTGGGCAACACCACGCTGATCCTGGGCTTCAGCTTCTCGGGCAGCGGACAGAACGCCGCACTGGCATTCACCACGCTCAAGGACTGGTCCGAGCGCGGCGCCAAGGACAGCGCCCAATCGATCGCCGACCGCGCAACCGAGGCCTTTGCCCAGCTCAAGGACGCGGTGGCGTATTCCGTGCTGCCACCACCCATCGACGGGCTGGGTGAGTCCACCGGCTTCGAGTTCCGCTTGCAGGACCGCGGCGGCATGGGCCACGAGGCATTGATGGCAGCCCGTGACCAATTGCTGGACGAGGCCCGCAAGAGCAAAGTGCTGACCAACGTGCGCGAAGCCTCGCTGGCCGAGAGCCCGCAGGTCCAGCTGGAGATCGACCGGCGCCAGGCCAACGCCTTGGGCGTGTCGTTCGCCGACATCGGCGCGGTGCTCGACACCGCTGTTGGCTCGAACTACGTCAACGATTTCCCCAACCAGGGCCGCATGCAGCGGGTGGTGGTGCAGGCCGAAGGCGATCAACGCAGTCAGGTGGAAGACCTGCTCAAGATTCACGTGCGCAACAGCAGCGGCAAGATGGTGCCTCTGGGGGCGTTCGTGCAGGCCAAATGGGTCAGTGGCCCGGTGCAGTTGACCCGCTACAACGGCTACCCGGCAGTGTCCATCTCCGGTGAGCCCGCCGCTGGCTACAGCTCCGGCGAGGCCATGACCGAAATCCAGCGCCTGGTCGACCAGTTGCCGGCCGGCGCAGGCCTTGAATGGACAGGCCTGTCGCTGCAGGAGCGGTTGTCCGGCAGCCAGGCGCCGCTGCTGATGGCGTTGTCGCTGCTGGTGGTGTTCCTGTGCCTGGCGGCGCTGTACGAGAGCTGGTCGATCCCCACCGCAGTGCTGCTGGTGGTCCCGCTGGGCGTGCTCGGCGCCGTGCTGGCGGTGACCTTGCGCGGCATGCCCAACGATGTGTTCTTCAAGGTCGGTCTGATCACCCTGATCGGCCTGTCGGCGAAGAACGCCATCCTGATCATCGAGTTCGCCAAAAGCCTGGTGGACCAGGGCCAAGACCCGGTCAGCGCCGCGGTGCAAGCCGCACGTCTGCGCTTGCGGCCGATCGTGATGACCTCGCTGGCGTTCATCCTCGGCGTGGTACCCCTGGCCATCGCCACAGGTGCAAGCTCGGCGAGCCAGCAGGCCATCGGCACCGGCGTGATCGGCGGCATGCTCAGCGCCACCCTGGCGGTGGTGTTCGTGCCGGTGTTCTTCGTGGTGGTGATGCGCCTGGCCGGGCGGCGCCAGGCCAAGGACAGCCAGACGCAGCCCCACGAAGCCTGACTGGACAACACCTGCGTGACATGGGAGGGTTCCCGGCAATGACTGCCTGGAACCCTTTTTCATGTCTGCTCCCCTGCCCCCTTGTTCCGTTCTCATTCTTGCCGGCGGCCGCGGCCAGCGCATGGGCGGCCGCGACAAAGGCCTGGTGCCCTGGCACGGCGAGCCGCTGGTGGCCCACGTGCAGCGGGTGGTGCGGCCGCTGAGTGACGATGTGGTGATCTCGTGCAACCGCAACCACGAGGCATACCGGGCCTATGCCGATCAGTTGGTGTCCGACGCCGAGGCGGACTTCCCCGGCCCGCTGGCCGGCGTGATCGCCGGGCTCGCGGCAGCACGGCATGACTGGGTGGTGGTGCTGGCGTGCGATGCCCCACGCCTGGATCAAGCGTTGGTCACCGACCTGCTGCGCCTGGCGGTCGAGCACGACAGCCCGGCCATGGTGCGCCAAGGTGGGTTCTGGCAGCCGATGTTCAGTGTGTTGCCGCGCAAGGTGTTGCCGCTGCTGGAGCAAGCCTGGAGCACTGGCGAACGGAGCTTGCAGAAAGCCCTGTTGCGCGCGTCCGTGCAAGGGCTGGAATGTACCGAGACGGATAGTCGGTTGAGCAACTTCAACAGCCCCCAGTGGCTCGAACAGTGACCAGGGCCGCTGCGCGGCCCATAGCAGGCTTGGCCAGCACCCCCAGGCGCCATCCCCGACCGTACGGATATTTGCTACACGCCAGCCCAGACACCACCACCGACCGCACGATACTTACTACACGCCAGCCCAGACACCACCAATCGCGACCTCAGAAGGCCAAGTGGAGGTGTCTGGAGGGGTTGGCGCGCAGCGCCCTTCGGCGCAGCCGAAGTCCGCGAGATGGAGGCTGCGCAGCAAGCCGGAGGCCGCGAAGCCCCGCAAGGCACCGGAGCGCAGGGAACCCCGGAGCGCAGCGCAGGGGCCGTATGGGGGAGCCAACGGCTTTGGTTACTTTGGCCAAGACCAAAGTAACCCGCCGTAAAGGCGGAATGCGTCAGCGGTGCCACCACAAAAAAATGGACACAACCAAAACCCCAAAAACCCAACCTACCCCTCTCAACGCCTGCGAAACTTCTGCCCCGTCTCCTCCCAAAAACAGACGCCATCCC
>NZ_KV793307.1:276950-277197 GCF_001808425.1 Pseudomonas sp. HMSC08G10
ACCAAAGTAACCCGCCGTAAAGGCGGAAAGCGCCAGTGGCGCCACCACCAAAAAAATGGATACAACCAAAACCCCAAAAACCCAACCTCCCCCCTCTCAACGCCTGCGAAACTTCTGCCCCCGTCTCCTCCCAAAAACAGACGCCATCCCCGACCGTACGGATACGTGCTACACGCCAGCCCAGGCACCACCAATCGCGACCTCAGAAGGCCAAGTGGAGGTGTCTGGAGGGGTTGGCGCGCAGCGC
>NZ_KV793308.1:0-75084 GCF_001808425.1 Pseudomonas sp. HMSC08G10
CGTACCGTCGGCGCCGGCGTCGTAGCAAAAATCATCGAGTAATCACTCGGTCGATTGAAAAAGCCCCCGCTCAGCGGGGGCTTTTTTTATTGGGTTGACACTAAATAGGGGCGTCTATAGAATCACGCCTCCTTTTAACGGGCGTAGTGCGCCCGATGGGAACAGCCTGGAGTCTGAAATCCAATGCAAAATCAGCAAATCCGTATCAGGTTGAAGGCTTTTGACCATCGCCTGATCGACCAATCCACCCAGGAAATCGTGGAAACCGCGAAACGTACTGGTGCACAAGTGCGTGGTCCAATTCCACTGCCAACCCGCAAAGAGCGTTTCACCGTTCTGGTTTCCCCGCACGTCAACAAAGACGCGCGTGACCAGTACGAGATCCGCACTCATAAGCGTGTTCTGGACATCGTCCAGCCAACGGATAAAACCGTTGACGCGCTGATGAAGCTTGACCTTGCGGCAGGCGTGGAAGTACAGATCAGCCTCGGCTAAGACTTCGGTCTGAGTCGTGTAACGCTCTGAAATGGGCGGCCATAGCGGGTGAAAGCCCCGTACACTCATGAGGTTTACAACATGACTATTGGTGTAGTCGGTCGCAAGTGCGGTATGACCCGCATTTTCACCGAAGAAGGTGTCTCCATTCCGGTCACGGTCATCGAGATCGAGCCGAATCGCGTCACCCAGTTCAAAACTGAAGAAACCGATGGCTACCGTGCAGTGCAAGTCACTGTTGGTGAGCGTCGTGCTTCGCGCGTGACTGCCGCTCAGGCAGGTCACTTCGCCAAGGCTAACGTTGCCGCTGGTCGCGGTGTCTGGGAGTTCCGTCTTGAAGAAGGCGATTTCCAGGCTGGCGATCTGATCAAAGCTGAACTCTTCACTGCAGGCCAGCTGGTAGACGTAACCGGTCAGTCCAAAGGTAAAGGCTTCGCCGGTACCATCAAGCGTTGGAACTTCCGTGGTCAAGACAACACCCACGGTAACTCTGTATCGCACCGTGTCCCTGGCTCCATCGGCCAGTGCCAGACTCCTGGTCGTGTATTCAAGGGCAAGAAGATGTCCGGTCACATGGGCGCCGAGCGCGTGACTGTTCAGTCCCTGGAAGTAGTACGCGTAGACGCAGAACGCAACCTGCTGCTGGTCAAGGGTGCCGTTCCAGGCGCTACTGGCGGCGACGTGGTTGTGCGTCCAGCTGTCAAGGCTCGCGGTTAAGGGGAAACTGACATGCAACTTAATGTAAATGACGCTCAGGCGATCGAAGTTTCCGAACTGACTTTCGGTGGCGAATTCAACGAGACGCTGGTACACCAAGCAGTCGTGGCCTACATGGCCGGCGGCCGTCAGGGCACCAAGCAGCAGAAGACCCGTTCCGACGTAGCTGGTGGCGGCAAGCGCCCGTGGCGTCAGAAAGGCACCGGCCGCGCTCGTGCCGGTACCACTCGCGGCCCAATCTGGCGCGGCGGTGGTGTCACCTTCGCAGCTCGTCCGCAGGACCACTCGCAGAAGCTCAACAAGAAGATGTATCGCGCAGCTCTGCGCTCCATCCTCTCCGAGCTGGTACGTAGCGAGCGTCTGGTCGTAGTTCAGGACTTCGCTGTTGAAGCTCCGAAGACCAAAGACCTGCTGAACAAGCTGAACGGCATGGGTCTGAACGACGTACTGATCGTTTCCGACGCTGTTGATCAGAACCTGTACCTGGCTGCTCGTAACCTGCCGCACGTCGACGTACGTGACGTTCAAGGTTCCGATCCGGTCAGTCTGATCGCATACGAGAAAGTGTTGATCACTGTCTCGGCCGTGAAGAAATTCGAGGAGCTGCTGGGATGAACCAGGAACGCGTATTTAAAGTCCTCCTTGGCCCGCACGTTTCCGAGAAGGCTACCGTTCTGGCTGAGAAGAAAGGCCAGTTCGTATTCAAGGTTGCTACTGACGCAACCAAGCTGGAAATCAAGAAAGCTGTCGAAGGCCTGTTCAACGTAAAAGTTGAAAACGTGTCGACTGTTAACGTTCTGGGTAAAACCAAGCGTACCGCACGTGGTCTGGGCAAGCGTAATGACTGGAAGAAGGCGATCGTCTCCCTTCAGCCAGGCCAAGATCTCGATTTCAGCAGCAGTGCTGAGTAAGGAAGGGGTGCATCATGGCAATCGTTAAATGCAAACCGACTTCCCCTGGCCGCCGTTTCGTGGTCAAGGTGGTCAACAAGGAGCTGCACAAAGGCGCTCCTCACGCACCGCTGATCGAGAAGAAATCGAAGTCTGGTGGTCGTAACAACAATGGCCGCATCACCACTCGTCACGTTGGTGGTGGTCATAAGCAGCATTACCGTCTGGTTGACTTCCGTCGCAACGACAAAGATGGCATCCCAGCCACCGTCGAGCGTATCGAATACGACCCGAACCGTACTGCTCACATCGCCCTGCTGTGCTACGCAGACGGCGAGCGTCGCTACATCATCGCCCCTAAAGGCGTTGTTGCTGGCGACCAGCTGATCGCAGGCGCTCTGGCCCCAATCAAGGCCGGTAACTCCCTGCAACTGCGCAACATCCCAGTAGGTAGCACCATTCACGGCATCGAACTGAAGCCGGGCAAAGGTGCTCAGATCGCTCGTTCCGCTGGTGCTTCGGCTCAGCTGATCGCTCGCGAAGGCGCTTACGTGACCCTGCGTCTGCGCTCTGGTGAAATGCGTAAAGTACTGGCTGAGTGCCGTGCGACCCTGGGCGAAGTCTCGAACTCCGAGCACAGCCTGCGTTCGCTGGGTAAAGCTGGTGCCAAACGCTGGCGCGGCGTTCGCCCAACCGTTCGTGGTGTTGCCATGAACCCGGTTGACCACCCACATGGTGGTGGTGAAGGTCGTACCTCCGGTGGTCGTCATCCGGTATCGCCATGGGGCTTCCCGACCAAGGGTGCGAAGACCCGTGGTAATAAGCGTACCGACAATATGATCGTCCGTCGTCGCAAGTAACTAGAGGGATACGACAGTGCCACGTTCTCTGAAAAAAGGTCCTTTTATCGATCTTCACCTTCTGAAGAAGATCGAAGTGGCGGTGGAGAAGAACGATCGCAAACCAGTTAAAACCTGGTCGCGCCGTTCGATGATCCTGCCACAAATGGTCGGTCTGACCATCGCGGTACATAACGGTCGCCAGCATGTCCCAGTTCTCGTGAACGAAGACATGGTCGGCCACAAACTGGGCGAGTTCGCCGGTACCCGCACCTATCGCGGGCACGTGGCTGACAAGAAAGCCAAGCGTTAAGGGGTAAGGAAATGGAAGTAGCCGCTAAGTTGTCGGGCGCTCGAATCTCCGCCCAGAAAGCCCGCTTGGTCGCCGACCAGATCCGCGGGAAGAAGGTGGGCGAAGCGCTCAACCTGTTGGCCTTCAGCAGCAAAAAAGCCGCTGAAATCATGAAGAAAGTCCTCGAGTCGGCCGTAGCCAACGCCGAACACAACGAAGGCGCAGACGTTGATGACCTGAAGGTCTCCACCGTCTTCGTCAACGAAGGGCGTTCGCTGAAGCGCATCATGCCGCGTGCCAAAGGCCGCGCTGATCGCATCGTCAAGCGGTCTTGCCATATCACTGTCAAGGTTGCGGACAAGTAACGGAGTCGATCAGATGGGTCAGAAAGTACATCCCACTGGCATTCGCCTGGGAATCGTCAAGGAGCACACCTCCGTCTGGTATGCAGACGGCGCTACTTACGCAGATTACCTGTTGAAGGATCTGAAAACGCGTGAGTACCTCCAGGACAAACTAAAAAGCGCGTCCGTAAGCCGTATCGATATTCATCGTCCGGCCCAAACTGCACGCATCACCATCCACACCGCTCGTCCCGGTATCGTTATCGGCAAGAAGGGTGAGGACGTTGAGAAGCTGCGTCAGGACCTGACCAAGCAGATGGGTGTGCCTGTGCACATCAACATCGAAGAGATCCGCAAGCCGGAACTCGACGCAATGCTGGTTGCCCAGAGCGTAGCTCAGCAGCTGGAGCGCCGCGTAATGTTCCGTCGCGCCATGAAGCGCGCCGTTCAGAACGCCATGCGTATTGGTGCCAAGGGCATCAAGATCCAGGTTAGCGGTCGTCTCGGCGGTGCCGAGATCGCTCGTACTGAGTGGTATCGCGAAGGTCGTGTGCCTCTGCACACCCTGCGTGCCGATATCGACTACAACACCTACGAAGCTCACACCACTTACGGTGTGATCGGTGTGAAGGTTTGGATCTTCAAAGGCGAAGTTATTGGTGGTCGCCAGGAAGAGCTGAAGCCTCAAGCACCAGCGCCTCGTAAAAAAGCTGCTAAGTAAGGGGTACGCCAAATGTTGCAACCAAAGCGTACAAAATTCCGTAAGCAGATGACCGGCCACAACCGTGGTCTGGCACTGCGCGGTAGCAAGGTCAGCTTCGGCGAATTCGCCCTGAAGGCTGTTGCTCGCGGTCGTCTCACCGCCCGTCAGATCGAGTCGGCACGTCGTGCCCTGACCCGTCACGTAAAACGTGGCGGCAAGATCTGGATCCGCGTCTTCCCGGACAAGCCGGTTACCAAGAAGCCTCTCGAGGTTCGTATGGGTAAAGGTAAGGGCTCCGTGGAATACTGGGTTGCCCAGATTCAGCCAGGCAAAGTCCTGTACGAGATCGAGGGTGTTTCTGAAGAGCTGGCGCGCGAGGCCTTCGCCCTGGCTGCTGCAAAGCTGCCACTCGCCACCTCCTTTGTTAAGCGGACGGTGATGTGATGAAAGCGAATGAACTTCGTGAAAAATCGGCACAGCAACTGAATGAGCAACTGCTCGGCTTGCTGCGCGACCAGTTCAATCTGCGTATGCAGAAGGCAACTGGCCAGTTGGGGCAGTCGCACCTGCTCTCGCAAGTTAAGCGTGACATCGCTCGCGTGAAAACTGTGCTCAACCAGCAGGCAGGTAAGTGATCATGGCTGAAGCTGAAAAAACCGTCCGTACGCTGACTGGCCGTGTCGTCAGCGACAAAATGGACAAGACCATCACCGTTCTGATCGAGCGTCGCGTCAAGCACCCGATCTACGGTAAATACGTTAAGCGTTCGACTAAGCTGCACGCGCACGACGCGACTAACCAGTGCAAGATCGGCGACAAGGTTTCCATTCGTGAAACCCGTCCGCTGGCCAAGACCAAGTCCTGGGCACTGGTTGAAGTCATCGAACGCGCTGTTGAAGTCTAAGGGCGAAGGGTCGGAGAAATTTTATGATTCAGACTCAATCCATGCTCGATGTGGCCGATAACAGCGGCGCTCGTCGCGTCATGTGCATCAAGGTGCTCGGCGGTTCCCACCGCCGTTACGCCGGTATCGGTGACATCATCAAAGTTACCGTCAAGGAAGCAATTCCTCGCGGTAAGGTCAAAAAAGGCCAGGTGATGACTGCCGTTGTCGTTCGTACCCGTCATGGTGTGCGTCGCGCTGACGGTTCCATCATTCGTTTCGACGGCAACGCTGCTGTTCTGCTGAACACCAAGCAAGAGCCGATCGGCACTCGCATCTTCGGGCCAGTGACCCGTGAACTTCGTACCGAGAAGTTCATGAAGATCGTCTCGCTCGCCCCTGAAGTGCTCTAAGGAGATCCGACATGCAAAAGATTCGTCGTGACGACGAGATCATCGTGATCGCCGGCAAGGACAAAGGTAAGCGCGGTAAGGTGCTGAAGGTTCTCGCTGACAACCGTCTGGTTGTTGGTGGTGTCAACCTGGTCAAGCGTCATACCAAGCCTAACCCGATGGCGGGCGTCCAGGGCGGTATCGTCGAGAAAGAAGCGCCTCTGCACGCTTCCAACGTTGCCATTTTCAATGGTGAAACCAACAAGGCTGACCGCGTTGGCTTCAAGGTTGAAGACGGCAAGAAAATTCGTGTCTTCAAGTCGACCCAGAAAGCGGTTGATGCTTGAACACTGCTAGGTAGAAGACAATGGCACGACTGAAAGAGATTTACCGGAACGAAATCGCTCCCAAGCTTAAGGAAGAACTTAAGCTGGCGAACGTGATGGAAGTTCCTCGCGTAACCAAGATCACCCTGAACATGGGTCTGGGCGAAGCGGTCGGTGACAAGAAAGTCATCGAGAACGCCGTTGCCGACCTGGAAAAGATCACCGGCCAAAAAGCCGTTGTGACTTTCGCTCGCAAGTCGATTGCGGGCTTCAAGGTTCGTGAAGGTTGGCCGATTGGCGTCAAGGTAACCCTGCGCCGTGATCGTATGTACGAATTCCTGGACCGCCTGCTGGCGATCTCCCTGCCTCGGGTTCGCGACTTCCGCGGCCTGAATGCCAAGTCCTTCGACGGTCGTGGCAACTACAGCATGGGCGTGAAAGAGCAGATCATCTTCCCGGAAATCGACTACGACAAGATCGATGCTCTGCGCGGTCTGGACATCACCCTGACCACCACTGCTCGTACGGATGACGAAGGTCGCGCTCTGCTGCGTGCTTTCAAATTCCCGTTCCGCAACTGATTGGAGTAGGAAAATGGCCAAGAAGAGCATGAAGAACCGCGAGCTGAAGCGTCAGCTCACGGTAGCCAAGTACGCTAAGAAGCGTGCTGAGCTGAAAGCGACCATCGTCAACCTGAACGCCTCTCCTGAAGAGCGTTTCGCTGCCGTAGTCGCTCTGCAGAAGCAGCCACGCGACGCTAGCGCCTCGCGCCTGCGTAACCGTTGCCGCCTGACCGGTCGTCCTCACGGTGTATACCGTAAGTTCGGCCTGGGCCGTAACATGCTGCGTCAAGCTGCAATGCGTGGCGACGTACCGGGTCTGGTCAAGGCCTCCTGGTAATCGCTGCAGGTGTAGAACCGGCGGAAGAGGAGCGATCTTCCGACCGTCGGTAACTTCGCCAACGAACAAGCCCCTTCATGGGGCTTGTTTCGTTTCTGCCTTGTGTCTAGAATGACCGGCTCACCTGAGCCTGGGTTTTTTTACCCTGCCCGCTCGGGTGGTTGTGATAGCCGCAAGGCTAATAATTCTTGTATCAGGAGCATCTAGCCCATGAGTATGCAGGACCCGTTAGCGGACATGCTAACTCGCATCCGTAATGCCCAGATGGCTGAAAAGTCCGTCGTAAGCATGCCTTCCTCCACCCTGAAGGTCGCGGTTGCCAAAGTTCTGAAGGACGAAGGTTACATCGCTGGCTACCAGGTAACTGGTGAGGCCAAGCCTTCCCTGTCGATCGAACTGAAGTACTTCGAAGGCCGTCCGGTCATCGAGGAACTGAAGCGCTCCAGCCGTCCAGGCCTGCGCCAGTACAAGTCCGTCGCAGACCTGCCGAAAGTACGTGGCGGCCTGGGCGTGTCTATCGTCTCCACCAACAAAGGTGTGATGACTGATCGCGCTGCGCGCGCTGCCGGTGTCGGCGGCGAAGTTCTGTGCACAGTGTTCTAAGGGGAGATAGGCATGTCTCGCGTCGCTAAGAACCCCGTTAAGCTGCCAGCTGGCGTCGAAGTCAAATTCGCCGGCCAACAGCTTTCGGTTAAGGGTGCCAAAGGCACTCTCGAACTGAACGTTCACTCGTCTGTTGAAGTTACCGAAGAGTCTGGTGAGCTGCGTTTCGCCGCTCGCAACGGTGACCAGCAAGCCCGCGCCATGGCCGGTACCACCCGTGCTCTGGTCAACAACATGGTTCAGGGCGTAAGCCAAGGCTTCGAGCGTAAGCTCCAGCTGATCGGTGTTGGTTACAAAGCACAGGCCAAGGGCTCCGTCCTGAACCTGGCTCTGGGCTTCTCGCACCCAGTGGACTACGAACTGCCAGCCGGCATCACCGCTGAAACTCCCAGCCAGACCGACATCCTGATCAAGGGTATCGACAAGCAGCTGGTTGGTCAGGTGGCCGCTGAAATCCGCGACTTCCGTCCGCCAGAGCCTTACAAAGGCAAGGGTGTGCGTTACGCGGACGAAGTAGTCCGTCGTAAAGAAGCCAAGAAGAAGTAGGGCCTAGCAAATGACCGACAAAAAAGTTACTCGACTGCGTCGCGCTCGCAAAGCACGCCTGAAAATGCACGAGCTCGAAGCCGTGCGTCTCTGCGTGTTCCGCTCCTCGCAGCACATCTACGCCCAGGTCATTTCGGCCGACGGCAGCAAGGTTCTGGCAAGCGCCTCTACCTTGGACAAAGAACTGCGTGATGGCGCCACCGGCAACATCGACGCGGCCACTAAGGTTGGCAAGCTGGTAGCTGAGCGCGCGAAAGCCGCCGGCGTCTCTCAAGTTGCTTTCGACCGTTCTGGCTTCAAGTACCACGGCCGCGTCAAGGCGCTGGCTGATGCTGCTCGTGAAGGCGGGCTGGAGTTCTAAGTTATGGCAAATAACGACCAAAAGCGCGACGAAGGCTACATCGAGAAGCTGGTTCAAGTTAACCGCGTTGCAAAAACCGTCAAAGGCGGCCGTATCTTCACCTTCACCGCGCTGACCGTGGTAGGTGATGGCAAGGGCCGTGTCGGCTTCGGCCGTGGCAAGTCGCGCGAAGTACCTGCTGCGATTCAGAAAGCCATGGAAGCTGCCCGTCGCAACATGATCCAGGTTGACCTGAAGGGCACTACCCTGCAGTACGCCACCAAGGCCGCCCACGGCGCCTCGAAGGTTTACATGCAGCCTGCCTCGGAAGGTACCGGTATCATCGCCGGCGGCGCAATGCGTGCTGTCCTGGAAGTTGCTGGTGTCCAGAACGTTCTGGCCAAGTGCTACGGTTCGACCAACCCAGTGAACGTGGTTTACGCCACCTTCAAGGGTCTGAAAGCCATGCAATCTCCTGAGTCCATTGCTGCCAAGCGCGGCAAGAGCGTTGAGGAGATCATCTGATCATGGCAACCGTAAAAGTAACGCTGATCAAAAGCACCGCCGGCCGCCTGCCTAACCACAAACTGTGCGTTAAGGGTCTGGGTCTGCGTCGCATCGGTCACACTGTAGAAGTCCAAGACACTCCCGAAAACCGCGGGATGATCAACAAGGCTTACTACATGCTGCGCGTCGAGGGTTAATCGATGAAACTCAATGATCTGAGTCCAGCGCCGGGTTCCCGTCGCGAGAAGCATCGTCCGGGTCGTGGTATCGGTAGCGGTTTGGGCAAGACCGGTGGCCGCGGCC
The DNA here is from genome assembly GCF_001808425.1 of Pseudomonas sp. HMSC08G10. Taxonomy (NCBI): domain Bacteria; kingdom Pseudomonadati; phylum Pseudomonadota; class Gammaproteobacteria; order Pseudomonadales; family Pseudomonadaceae; genus Pseudomonas; species Pseudomonas sp. HMSC08G10. The sequence continues at coordinate 9,081 of NZ_KV793308.1, forward strand.
ACAAAGGTCAAACCTCCCGTTCCGGTGGTTCGATCGCTCCGGGCTTCGAAGGCGGTCAACAGCCGCTGCACCGTCGTCTGCCGAAGTTCGGCTTCGTTTCCCTGAAAGCTATGGATCGCGCTGAAGTGCGTCTGTCCGAGCTGGCCAAGGTGGAAGGCGACGTGATCTCCGTGCAATCCCTGAAGGATGCCAACGTGATCGGCCAGAACGTACAGCGTGTGAAAATCATGCTGTCGGGCGAAGTCACTCGCGCAGTCACCATCAAGGGTATCGCAGCCACCAAGGGTGCGCGTGCGGCTATCGAAGCAGCTGGCGGCAAGTTCGAGGAATAAATGGCTAAGCAAGGTGCTCTCTCTTCGCTCGGTAAGGGCGGGATGTCGGAACTCTGGGCTCGTCTGCGCTTTCTGTTCATGGCGATCATCGTCTATCGAATTGGCGCGCATATCCCGGTGCCTGGCATCAATCCGGACCGTCTGGCGGATCTGTTTCGGCAGAATGAGGGGACCATTCTTAGCTTGTTCAACATGTTTTCCGGTGGTGCGCTGGAGCGCATGAGCATCTTTGCACTGGGGATCATGCCGTACATTTCGGCATCGATCATCATGCAGCTCATGACCGCGGTCAGCCCACAACTGGAGCAGTTGAAGAAGGAAGGTGAAGCTGGCCGTCGCAAGATCAGCCAGTACACCCGCTACGGCACCGTTATCCTGGCACTGGTTCAAGCCATTGGCATGTCCATCGGCTTGGCCAACCAGGGCGTGGCGTTTTCTGCAGGCCTGAGCTTCTATGTTGTCGCCGTTGCCACCTTCGTGGCCGGCGCGATGTTCATGATGTGGCTGGGCGAGCAGATCACCGAGCGCGGTGTGGGCAACGGTATCTCGATGTTGATCTTCGCGGGTATCGTTGCCGGTCTTCCGAGAGCAATCGGGCAGTCTTTCGAGTCTGCGCGTACAGGCGATATCAACATTTTCGCCCTGGTCGCTATCGGTTTGCTGGCAGTAGCGATTATCGGCTTCGTGGTGTTCATTGAGCGTGGTCAGCGTCGTATTGCCGTTCACTACGCCAAGCGTCAGCAGGGCCGTAAGGTCTTTGCTGCACAGACTAGCCACTTGCCGCTCAAGGTGAACATGGCGGGGGTCATCCCGGCTATTTTCGCCAGCAGCATTTTGCTGTTCCCGGCTTCGCTGGGTGCCTGGTTCGGTCAGTCCGAAGGTATGGGCTGGCTGCAAGACATCTCGCAGTCGATCGCTCCTGGTCAGCCGTTGAACATTCTGCTGTTTAGTGCAGGGATCATTTTCTTCTGCTTCTTCTACACAGCATTGATGTTCAATCCGAAAGACGTAGCGGAAAACCTGAAGAAGTCCGGTGCCTTTATTCCGGGTATCCGTCCTGGTGAGCAGTCGGCGCGCTATATCGATGGCGTTCTGACTCGTTTGACCATGTTCGGTGCTCTTTACATGATGGCCGTCTGCCTTCTGCCCCAGTTCCTGGTGGTGGCAGCAAACGTGCCGTTCTACCTTGGCGGGACCTCGTTGCTGATTGTGGTAGTGGTTGTGATGGACTTCATGTCCCAAGTACAATCGCACCTCGTTTCGCACCAGTACGAATCCCTGATGAAGAAAGCCAACCTGAAAGGCTACGGTGGCAGCGGCCTGCTGCGCTGATAGTCCCCTAAGGTTCGAGGAGTCGGTAATGAAAGTTCGTGCATCGGTGAAAAAGCTGTGCCGCAACTGCAAGATCATTCGTCGCGAAGGTATCGTGCGCGTGATCTGCAGCGCGGAACCGCGTCACAAGCAGCGCCAAGGCTGAGTGTGATCCGCGCTTCAAACCCAGCAGCTAGTGTGCTGCTGGGTTGATTATTCGTTTCTACAGCGATATTATCTCGCGCCCTATTTCTTGGCTTCCGGGGCGTAGGTAGCTGTCAATTGGAGTCCCACTGAATGGCCCGTATTGCAGGCGTCAACATTCCAGATAACAAGCACACTGTTATCTCGCTGACCTACATCTATGGTGTCGGTCGCACAACTGCACAGAAGATCTGTGCAGACGCTGGTGTAAATCCAGCCGCTAAGATCAAGGATCTGAGCGACGAGCAAATCGAAACCCTGCGTGGCGAAGTCGCGAAGTTCACCACCGAAGGTGACCTGCGCCGTGACATCAACATGAAGATCAAGCGCTTGATGGACCTGGGTTGCTACCGCGGCCTGCGTCATCGTAAAGGTCTGCCGGTTCGCGGTCAGCGCACCAAGACCAACGCACGCACCCGTAAGGGCCCGCGTAAGCCGATCCGCAAGTAATCGCCCAGGAATATAGACATGGCAAAACCTGCTGCTCGTCCTCGTAAGAAAGTCAAAAAGACAGTGGTTGATGGCATCGCCCACATCCATGCGTCTTTCAACAACACCATCGTGACCATCACCGACCGCCAGGGCAACGCACTGTCCTGGGCTACTTCCGGTGGTTCGGGTTTCCGTGGTTCGCGCAAATCCACCCCGTTCGCAGCCCAGATCGCTGCTGAGCGTGCTGGTCAAGCTGCGCTGGAATATGGCCTGAAGAACCTCGACGTCAACGTCAAGGGTCCAGGTCCAGGTCGTGAGTCCGCCGTTCGTGCACTGAACAGCTGCGGCTACAAGATCGCCAGCATCACCGACGTGACGCCAATCCCGCACAACGGGTGCCGTCCGCCGAAGAAGCGTCGCGTGTAATCAGGAGACAGATAAATGGCACGTTACATTGGTCCAAAATGCAAACTGTCTCGTCGTGAAGGCACCGACCTGTTCCTGAAGAGCGGCGTTCGCGCTCTGGAATCGAAGTGCAACATCGAAGCAGCCCCAGGTATCCACGGTCAGCGCCGTGGCCGTCAGTCCGACTACGGTACCCAGCTGCGCGAGAAGCAAAAAGTTCGTCGTATCTACGGTGTACTGGAGCGTCAGTTCCGCGGTTACTACCAGACTGCTGCCTCGAAAAAAGGCGCTACCGGTGAAAACCTGCTGCAACTGCTCGAGTGCCGTCTGGACAACGTTGTCTACCGTATGGGCTTCGGTTCCACTCGTTCGGAATCGCGTCAGCTGGTTTCGCACAAGGCAATCAGCGTCAACGGCAAGACCGTAAACATTCCATCCTACCAAGTTCGTCCGGGTGACGTGGTCGCGGTTCGCGAGAAGTCGCAGAACCAGCTGCGCATTGTTCAAGCCCTTGAACTGTGCGCCCAGCGTGGCCGCGTTGAGTGGGTTGACGTGGATGCTGCTAAGAAGTCGGGCGTTTTCAAGAACGTTCCTGCTCGCAGCGACCTGTCCGCCGACATCAACGAAAACCTGATTGTCGAGCTCTACTCCAAGTAAGGGCTAGAAAATAGGTGCATCCATGCAGATTTCGGTAAATGAGTTCCTGACACCCCGCCACATTGATGTGCAGGTTGTCAGTCCGACCCGCGCCAAGATCACGCTCGAGCCTCTCGAGCGTGGTTTCGGCCATACCCTGGGCAACGCGCTGCGCCGCATCCTGTTGTCCTCCATGCCTGGCTGTGCAGTAGTCGAGGCCGAGATCGATGGCGTACTCCACGAGTACTCCGCGATCGAAGGTGTACAGGAAGATGTCATTGAAATCCTGTTGAACCTCAAAGGCCTGGCTATCAAGCTGCACGGTCGTGACGAAGTTACGCTGACCTTGTCGAAAAAGGGTTCGGGGGTGGTTACCGCTGCCGATATTCAGCTGGATCACGATGTCGAGATCGTCAATCCCGATCACGTAATCGCGAACCTGGCGTCCAACGGCGCCCTGAACATGAAGCTCACCGTAGCTCGTGGTCGCGGTTACGAGCCGGCCGACTCCCGTCAAACCGACGAAGACGAAAGCCGCAGCATCGGCCGTCTGCAGTTGGACGCTTCGTTCAGCCCGGTGCGTCGTATCGCCTATGTGGTCGAGAACGCCCGTGTTGAGCAGCGTACCAACCTGGACAAGCTGGTCATCGATCTGGAAACCAACGGCACCCTGGACCCTGAAGAGGCTATCCGTCGCGCCGCGACCATCCTGCAACAGCAGCTGGCCGCGTTCGTCGACCTCAAAGGTGACAGCGAGCCTGTTGTAGTCGAGCAGGAAGACGAGATCGATCCGATCCTGCTGCGTCCGGTTGACGATCTGGAACTGACCGTACGTTCGGCCAACTGCCTCAAGGCGGAGAACATCTACTACATCGGCGACCTGATTCAGCGTACCGAAGTAGAGCTGTTGAAGACTCCTAACCTGGGCAAGAAGTCCCTGACTGAAATCAAGGACGTCCTGGCCTCTCGTGGTCTGTCTCTCGGCATGCGCCTCGACAACTGGCCGCCTGCAAGTCTTAAGAAAGACGACAAGGCGACCGCCTGATCGTCGTAATCACCGAACGTAGTGTTTGGTAAGGAATGAATCATGCGTCATCGTAAAAGTGGACGTCACCTGAGCCGTACCAGCTCTCACCGCAAGGCTATGTTCCAGAACATGGCAGTGTCGCTGATCGAGCACGAGCTGATCAAAACCACCCTGCCGAAAGCCAAGGAACTGCGCCGCGTTGCCGAGCCGCTGATCACCCTGGCCAAGGAAGACAGCGTCGCCAACCGCCGTCTGGCTTTCGACCGTACCCGTTCGAAAGCTGCCGTTGGCAAGCTGTTCAATGATCTGGGCAAGCGCTACGCCACCCGTCAGGGCGGCTACCTGCGTATCCTGAAGTGCGGTTTCCGCGCTGGCGACAACGCGCCTATGGCGTACGTCGAGCTGGTTGATCGTCCGGTCGGTGGTGCTGTAGAAGCCGCCGAGTAAGACGTCAGTCTGCTACAAGAAACCGGGCCTAGTGCCCGGTTTTTTGTGCTTGCACGGATTATCAATTTCTATTGATGTGAATCAATCAATGAATTAGTTCTTGTAACCAGGGTTGCCCATACTTGTCAGCACGCCGATCAGCGGCAGCTAAAAACTGATAAGGAGAGCCCATGAGCAAGATTCTCACCACCGCCAGCGGTGCCCCAGTAGCAGACAACCAGAATTCCCGTTCGGCCGGGCCGCGCGGCCCGCTGTTGCTCGATGATTTCCATCTGATCGAGAAACTCGCCCACTTCAACCGGGAGAACATCCCGGAACGCCGTGTACACGCCAAGGGCTCTGGCGCATACGGTACCTTCACTGTCACTCGCGATATCACCCAATACACCAGCGCCAAGCTGTTCGAGCGTATCGGCAAGGAAACAGAGACCTTCCTGCGTTTCTCCACCGTAGGCGGAGAGCGCGGCTCTGCGGACACTGAGCGTGATCCGCGTGGCTTTGCAGTGAAGTTCTATACCGAGGAAGGCAATTGGGACATCGTTGGCAACAACACACCTGTATTCTTCATTCGCGATCCGCTGAAATTCCCGGACTTCATCCATACCCAAAAGCGGCACCCGCAGTCCAATTTGAAGAATGCCCAAATGATGTGGGACTTCTGGTCTCATTCGCCGGAGGCGCTGCACCAGGTCACCATTCTGTTCTCTGATCGAGGCATTCCGGATGGCTACCGCCACATGCACGGCTTTGGCAGTCATACCTACAGCCTGATCAACGCCAAGGGCGAGCGCACCTGGGTCAAATGGCACTTCAAGACCCAGCAAGGCATCAAGAACCTGTCGCCTGTCGAGGCCGCCCGTCTGGCAGGTACAGACCCAGACTACGCTCAGCGTGACCTGTTCGAGGCTATCGAGCGTGGTGATTACCCGCGCTGGACTGTATGCATCCAAGTGATGAGCGAGGCAGAGGCAGCAGCTCGGGAGGAAAACCCCTTTGATGTGACCAAGACTTGGTCGCAGAAGGAATACCCGCTGATCGAAGTTGGTGTGTTGGAGCTCAACCGTAACCCGCTCAACTATTTCGCTGAAGTCGAGCAGGCCGCCTTTGGCCCGAGCAACATGGTTCCAGGTGTGGGCCTCTCGCCGGATCGGATGCTGCAAGGGCGCGTGTTCGCCTATGCCGATGCCCACCGCTATCGCGTTGGCACCAACCATCAGCAGCTGCCAGTCAATGCGCCGCGTTGCCCTGTGCACAGCTACCAGCGCGATGGCGCGATGGCCGTCGGTTACTATGGCAGTGCGCCGAACTACGAGCCCAACAGCTACAGTGATGCGCCCAAACAGTCGTCTCGTCACGCCGAGCCGGCACTGGCCCTGCAAGGCGCCGCTGACCGCTATGATCACCGTGAAGACACGGACTACTACAGTCACGCCGGTGCTCTGTTCCGCTTGATGAGTGACGAGCAAAAGGCTCTGCTCATCAGCAATATCGCTGGGGCGATGGCGGGGGTTAGCGATGATGTAGTGCAACGTCAGTTGCAGTACTTCTTCAAGGCGGATCCTGCCTATGGCGAGGGCGTTGCAAAGGCTCTGGGCGTCAATCTCGCCTAAGTCGAAGTGATAAGAAGAACCGCCCTCATTTGGGCGGTTTTTCAATGAATATCACTACTGTTTAACCGATTTTTTGCTTCTAATTGCGCCTTTGTCCGTGACCATAGACAAATCCTGGTTCAAACTATGAGCCATAAGCCGTTTTCACAGGGAGAAGCAGGGCGATGCAAGGTCACCCGGACGTAATCAACTACCTCGTCACGTTGCTGAAGGGCGAACTGGCAGCACGCGATCAATACTTCATCCACTCTCGCATGTATGAAGATTGGGGCCTGTCCAAGCTCTACGAGCGAATCAACCACGAGATGGAAGAGGAGACGCAGCACGCCGATGCTCTGATGCGTCGGATCCTCATGCTCGAAGGTACGCCCGACATGCGCGCCGACGATCTGGAGGTCGGCAGCACCGTGCCGGAGATGATCGAGGCCGATTTGAAGCTCGAGTACAAGGTGCGTGCCGCACTGTGCAAAGGCATCGAATTGTGCGAGCTGCACAAGGACTACATCAGTCGCGACATTCTGCGTGCGCAACTGGCCGATACTGAAGAAGATCACACCTATTGGCTGGAGAAACAGCAAGGCCTGATCAAAGCGATCGGCCTGGAGAACTACCTGCAGTCGCAGATGTAAATGCCCCACGCCTTCCGCGAGGAGGTGGCGCCAAGCAAAAGCCCCTGGCATCAACATGCCAGGGGCTTTTTTCATCACACTCGGTCACGCTCCAGCAGCGGCTTGAGGTAGTGGCCGGTATAGGACTGTTTCATCTCGGCCAGTTCTTCAGGCGTACCGCAGGCGATGATTTGCCCGCCCTTCGAGCCTCCCTCCGGTCCAAGGTCCACAAGCCAGTCGGCGGTCTTGATCACATCCAGGTTGTGCTCGATCACCACTACGGTGTTGCCGTGATCGCGCAAGCGGTGCAGCACATCGAGCAGTTGCTGGATGTCAGCGAAGTGCAGGCCCGTGGTCGGCTCGTCGAGGATGTAGAGCGTCTTGCCGGTGTCGCGCTTGGACAGCTCTCGGGACAGCTTGACCCGCTGCGCTTCGCCGCCGGATAGCGTTGTAGCCGATTGCCCGAGCTTGATGTAGGAAAGCCCGACATCCATCAGCGTTTGCAGCTTGCGCGCCAGGGCGGGGACCGCGTCGAAGAATTCGCGGGCGTCCTCGATGGTCATTTCCAAGACCTCGTGGATGTTCTTGCCCTTGTACTTGATCTCCAGCGTCTCGCGGTTGTAGCGCTTGCTCTTGCACACATCGCACGGCACATAGATGTCCGGCAGGAAGTGCATTTCCACCTTGATCAGACCATCGCCCTGGCAGGCTTCGCAGCGACCACCCTTGACGTTGAACGAGAAGCGCCCTGGGCCATAGCCGCGGGCGCGGGACTCCGGCACGCCGGCGAACAGCTCGCGGATCGGGGTGAAGATACCGGTGTAGGTCGCCGGGTTGGAGCGCGGCGTGCGGCCGATGGGGCTCTGGTCGATATCGACCACCTTGTCCAGGTGTTGCAGGCCGTCGAGGCTGGTATGAGCAGCCGCTTCCAGGCTGCTGGTGCCATTGAGCGCCGTGGCCGCCAGTGGGAACAGGGTATTGTTGATCAGTGTCGATTTGCCCGAGCCGGAAACCCCGGTGACGCAGGTCAGCAGGCCGATCGGCACTTCGAGATCAACGTTCTGCAGGTTGTTCCCGCGGGCGCCTTTGAGCTTGAGGGCAAGTTTCTTGTCGCGGGGGGTGCGCTTGGCCGGCACGACAATTTTCTTGCGCCCGGACAGGTATTTGCCTGTGAGCGAGTCGGGGTGAGCCATGACTTCCTCAGGCGAGCCTTCCGCGACGATCTTCCCTCCGTGCACACCCGCGCCAGGGCCGATGTCCACTACATAGTCGGCCAGACGGATCGCGTCCTCGTCGTGCTCCACCACAATCACGGTATTGCCAAGGTCCCGCAGGTGATTGAGGGTCGCCAGCAAGCGGTCGTTGTCGCGCTGGTGCAGGCCAATGGAGGGTTCGTCGAGAATGTACATCACCCCCACCAGGCCAGCGCCGATCTGGCTGGCCAGGCGGATGCGCTGGGCTTCGCCGCCGGAGAGGGTCTCGGCGCTGCGGTCCAGGGTGAGGTAGTCGAGGCCGACGTTGACCAGGAACTGCAGTCGCTCGCAGATCTCCTTGAGGATCTTCGCCGCGATTTCGCCGCGTCGGCCTGTCAGGGTCAGGTCGCTGAAGTAGTCGCTGGCTTCGCCGATCGGTAGATTGGTGACGGCCGGCAAGGTCTTCTCGCCCACCCACACGTGACGCGCTTCACGACGCAGGCGGGTGCCGCGGCAATCCGGGCAGGGTTGGGTGCCCAGGTACTTGGCCAACTCTTCGCGCACGGTGGCTGATTCGGTCTCGCGATAACGCCGCTCCAGGTTGGGCACGATGCCCTCGAACGGGTGCGAGCGCTTGACGATGTCGCCACGGTCGTTGAGGTACTTGAAGTCGACGCTTTGCTTGCCGCTGCCGTGCAGAATGACTTTCTGGTGCTCGGCCGACAGCTCACCGAATGGCAGTTCGAGACTGAAACCGTAGTGCGCCGCCAGGGAGCCGAGCATCTGGAAGTAATAGACGTTGCGCCGATCCCAGCCACGAATGGCGCCCTCGGCCAGGGTCAGTTCATTGTTGACCAGGCGCTTGGTGTCGAAGAACTGCTTGACCCCCAGGCCGTCGCAGGTCGGGCAGGCGCCGGCCGGGTTGTTGAAGGAGAACAGCTTCGGCTCGAGCTCGCTGATGGCATGTCCGCACACCGGGCAGGCGAAGCGCGCCGAGAAGATCATCTCTTCGCCGGTCTCGTCATCCATCGGCGCCACAAGGGCAATGCCGTCGGCCAGCTTCAAGGCGGTCTCGAACGACTCGGCCAGGCGCTGCTGCAAGTCTTCACGGACCTTGAAACGGTCCACCACCACATCGATGCTGTGCTTTTTCTGTTTATCTAGCTTGGGCAGCTCGTCCAGCTCGTAGAGCTTGCCGTTGACCCGGGCGCGCACGAACCCCTGGGCGCGCAGTTCGTCGAACACCGCCAGATGTTCGCCCTTGCGTTCGCGCACCACCGGCGCCAGCAGCATCAGCTTGGTACCTTCCGGGCGCTCGAGCACCAAGTCGACCATCTGGCTGATCGTTTGCGCCTCCAGCGGAATGTCGTGGTCCGGACAGCGTGGCGTGCCGACGCGGGCATAGAGCAGGCGCAGGTAATCGTAGATCTCGGTGATGGTGCCGACAGTGGAGCGTGGGTTGTGGGAGGTCGACTTCTGTTCGATGGAGATGGCCGGCGACAGGCCTTCGATGGTATCGACGTCAGGTTTTTCCATCATCGACAGGAACTGCCGGGCATAGGCCGACAGGGATTCTACATAGCGCCGCTGGCCCTCGGCGTAGAGGGTATCGAACGCCAGGGACGACTTGCCGGAGCCGGACAAGCCGGTGATCACGATCAGCTTGTCCCGGGGCAGGGTCAGGTCGATGTTCTTCAGGTTGTGGGTACGTGCCCCACGAATCAGGATCTTGTCCACTGCGGCCTCGCTCGGCGGGCATAAACAAGGGAGTATAAGGCGCGCTGCCAGTACGCGGCAAAGCGTCGCGTAGATGCCGTTACGCTGTCGGACTGATAGAATCGCCGCCGGTTCACACGAGGTTATTCCATGCACGACACGCACAACGAGCGCATGAGTGGCAGCGAAACCCGCGCTGCTGGCGGCCTGGCCCTGGTCTTTGCCTTTCGTATGCTGGGCATGTTCATGGTCCTGCCGGTGCTGGCGACCTACGGCATGGACCTGGCCGGTGCCACACCGGCGCTGATTGGCCTGGCCATCGGGGCCTATGGCCTGACTCAGGCTGTCTTGCAGATCCCGTTCGGGATGATTTCCGACCGCATCGGCCGCCGTCCGGTCATTTACCTCGGGTTGGTGGTGTTCGCTCTCGGCAGTTTGCTGGCGGCCCAGGCGGACTCCATCTGGGGCGTGATCGCCGGTCGCATCCTGCAAGGTGCCGGGGCGATTTCGGCCGCCGTCATGGCGCTGTTGTCCGACCTGACCCGTGAACAGCACCGCACCAAAGCAATGGCCATGATCGGCATGAGCATCGGCCTGTCGTTCGCGGTTGCCATGGTCGTTGGCCCGTTGCTGACTCGTGCCTTCGGCCTGTCAGGATTGTTCCTTGCCACGGCAGGACTTGCCCTGGTGGGTATCGTGCTCATCGCCTTCGTCGTGCCTAGCGCACACAGTGCCCTGCAGCACCGAGAGTCGGGCGTGGCCCGCAAGGCGCTCGGCCCGACGCTGCGTCATCCGGACCTTCTGCGCCTGGATGTGAGCATCTTCATCCTCCACGCCATCCTCATGGCCAGCTTCGTCGCGCTGCCCTTGGCCTTCGTCGAGCGTGGCGGCCTGCCGAAAGAGCAGCATTGGTGGGTGTACCTGACCGCGTTGCTCATTTCATTTTTTGCAATGATCCCCTTCATCATCTATGGCGAGAAGAAGCGCAAGATGAAACGGGTGTTGCTCGGCGCGGTCAGTGTGCTGCTGATGGTCGAGGTGTTCTTCTGGCAGTGGGCTGACAACTTGCGCGGACTGGTGATCGGCACCGTGGTATTCTTTACGGCATTCAACCTGCTGGAGGCATCGCTGCCTTCGCTGGTGAGCAAAGTGTCGCCCGCAGGCGGCAAAGGGACGGCCATGGGGGTATATTCCACCAGTCAGTTCCTGGGTGCCGCACTGGGAGGAATCATCGGTGGCTGGTTGTTCCAGCACGGTGGTCTGGGCATGGTGTTCCTCGGTTGCGCAGGGCTGTGCGCCATCTGGTTGGCCACGGCATTGAGCATGAACGAGCCGCCGTATGTAACCAGCCTGCGCATGCCGCTGTCGCCTGAAGGTGTCCGGGAAGCCGGGCTGACCGAACGCCTGCTGGCTGTGCCGGGTGTGACCGACGCCGTAGTGGTGGCGGAAGAAGCCGCCGTCTATATCAAACTGGATACGAAAATTTTGGACCGTGCGACCCTTGAGCGTCTGGTGAACCCAGCGTCTTCGGCGTGCGAAGCCTAGGAGAACGTTATGGCCCGTGGGGTTAACAAAGTCATTCTGGTCGGCACTTGCGGTCAGGATCCCGAAGTCCGCTACCTGCCCAACGGTAACGCCGTGACCAACCTGAGCCTGGCCACCAGCGAGCAGTGGACCGACAAGCAGTCCGGCCAGAAAGTCGAGCGCACCGAGTGGCACCGTGTTGCCATGTTCGGCAAAGTCGCCGAAATCGCTGGCGAATACCTGCGCAAAGGTTCCCAGGTGTACATCGAGGGCAAGCTGCAGACCCGCGAGTGGGAAAAAGACGGCATCAAGCGCTACACCACCGAAATCATCGTCGACATGCAAGGCACCATGCAGCTGCTGGGCGGTCGTCCGCAGAACCAGCAACAGGGCGGCGACCCGTACAACCAAGGTGGTGGCAACTACAACCAAGGTGGTGGCCAGCAGCAGTACAACCAGGCGCCACGCCAGCAGGCTCCGCGTCCACAGCAGGCTCCACAGCGTCCTGCGCCACAGCAGCCAGCTCCGCAACCGGCCGCTGACTTCGACAGCTTCGACGACGATATTCCGTTCTAACGGATCGCTGCCCGCTCAGTACTCGAAAAAAAGCCGCAGCCAGGCAACTGGCTGCGGCTTTTTCATGCGCGCTCTAAAACGGAAGTCAATAGAACAATCGTGGCTCTGGTGAGGCCAGCAAGCTGGCCAGTTTGGTCAGCGCAAAGGCGAGCTCGTCCCGGGTGGGGGCCATTAGCGCAATGCGCACGCCGTTGGGCGCGTCGCTGCGTTGAGGCAGGAACTGGCTACCGCTGACGACAGTTACGCCGTTGCTACGTGCCAGGTGGGCGAATTCATCGCTGGTCCAAGGGGCTGGGAGTTCGAGCCAGAGATGGAAACTGTGGGGTTGGCTGCGGATCGAGTACTTGCCGAGAATGCTCTTGGCCATCTGCTGGCGTGCGGCGGCTTCCTCCTGCTGGGTTCTTAACAGTTGGTCCGCCCTGCCGCTGTTGATCAAGTTGCTGGCGAGCTGGGCCATCAAGGGCGAGGGCATCCAGACGCTGCTGCGCACCATCGAGGACAAGCGCGACAACATGTGTGGCGGTGCATACAGATAACCGATGCGCAGCGCCGGCAACACGCTCTTGGACAGGCTGGTCAGGTAAATGGAACGCTCCGGTGCATAGGCGGCCAGGGGCTTGTAGCTGGACGTCGGCGCCAGGAATCCGTAGATGTCGTCATCGATGATGACCAGGTCGAACTCGCGGGCAATAGCGGCGATGGCCTCACGCCGGGCGTGGGGCATGATCGAGTTGGTCGGGTTCTGGTGTGTAGTTACACAAACCAGCAGGGTAGGGCGATGCTCGAGGCAGGCGGCGCGCAGCGCCTCAGGAATCAGGCCGTGCTCATCCACGGCCACGCCCTGAAGGCGTCGGCCTAGGCTGTGGGCCAAGGAAATGATGCCGGGGTAGCAGAAGGATTCGCACAGAATCACATCGTCGGTTTTCGACAGGCTGCTGAGGGCGACCAGTAGGCCGTGCTGGGCGCCGGAGGTCAAGACCACCTGCTGCCAGCTGGCATCCGGCAGCCAGCGTCTGATCCAGGCCGCGCCCGCTTCCTTGTGGACGGCATGACCACCGTCGGTGACGTAATCGAGTGCCTGGATCAGGTCGGCGGAGTCGGCCAGCTCGTGGAGCGAGCCGCGCAACCACTGTGTCATGTGGGCGTCGTTTGGCTTGATGATCGACAAATCGATCTGGCCGTTTTCATTGCTGATGCCCGTGCTGCGAGTTGCCGGGGCAGCAGGGACTTTTGAGGGGCGTACAAAGGTGCCGCGTCCTACTTCGCCGATCACCAGACCCCGCTTGGCCGCCTCATCATAAGCTCGGCCAATGGTGCCGGGCGTCACGCTCAGGCGCTCGGCCAAGTCCTTGAGTGTCGGCAATCGGTCGCCGGCTACCAGCTTCCCGCTGGCAATGTCCTGTTCAAGGGCATCGGCGATCATCAGGTAAACCGGTTGCGTCAGGGCGCTGTAATGAGGAACCCACATGAAATGGCACCAGTATAGGGTGAGCGGGCAAGCCTAGCATGAATGCAATAAGGGTGTAATCAAGGTGAATTACTCCCAAAGTCCATTACATAAAGTCACGTTATTTCACCCGTACAGATAATAATTACTTATAAATCAGATGGTTGTGCGCATTATCAAGGTCAAGAAAATAAAGTAATTGAATCGATGATATTTTCATGATTACCATCATTGGATCGATGCAATCTTGACGTGACAAGCACCTGACCTGATGTTCGACCTCTGGAGATCCTTATGAAAACCGCATTTGTAACTGGCGCTTCCGCAGGCTTTGGCCGCGCCATCTGCCGTACGCTGGTCGCCGAGGGCTACCGGGTCATCGGTGGCGCTCGGCGCATGGACAAACTCAAGGAGCTCGAGGGCGAACTAGGCGACTCGTTCATCCCGCTGGCGCTGGATGTCACTGATCCGGCCTCGGTGGACGCGGCTGTCGAGTGGATCGGCAAGGCCTCGTTGAATATCGATGTGCTGGTGAACAATGCCGGGCTGGCGCTGGGCGTTGATCGGGCGCAGCAGGCCAGTGCCGAGAACTGGCAGCGGATGATCGACACCAACATCACCGGCCTGACGATGGTCACACACAGAATCCTCCCCCGCATGGTCGAGGCCGACAGCGGCCTGATCGTCAACATCGGCTCCATCGCCGGCACCTATCCGTACCCGGGTGGTAACGTGTATGGCGCCAGCAAGGCATTCGTCCGACAGTTCAGCCTCAACCTGCGCGCCGACCTCGCCGGAACCCGGGTACGGGTGAGCAACATCGAGCCGGGCTTGTGTTCGGGTACCGACTTCTCGGTGGTTCGACTCAAGGGCGACCTGGACGCCGTGGAAGCGCTGTACCGCGACGTCGAGGCGCTTCTGCCCGAGGACATCGCCGCCACCGTAGCCTGGATCGCAGCCCAACCGGCGCATGTGAACATCAACACCATCGAGATCATGCCGGTGGCGCAAAGCAGCGCGGGGCTGAACGTGGTGCGTAATCTGCCTCGTACCGCGCAAGTGTGAGGAGCAAAGGCTGTTTCATTGATGAAACAGTCCTTTGAGCCATGTCATCGCGTATTCAGGATTCTTGGCTAGAGTTAGGGTTGGTGGCCATCCGTTGGCCGCCACCGTGAAGTCCTTGAGGCGTCGGCGATGTCCCGACGTCCAGAACCTGATCAGGAGTGCACGATGGACCTCAACCGTCGGCAGTTCTTCAAGGTCGCCGCGATCGGCCTTGGAGGCTCGAGCCTTGCGGCGTTGGGCATGGCCCCGACCCCCGCGTTCGCCGAGCAGGTGCGCCACTTCAAGCTGGCGCACACCAAAGAAACCCGTAACACCTGCCCCTACTGCTCGGTCGGCTGCGGCCTGATCATGTACAGCCAGGGCGATGCGGGCAAGAACGTCAAACAGAACATCATCCACATCGAGGGCGACGCGGACCATCCGGTCAACCGCGGGACCTTGTGCCCGAAAGGCGCGGGCCTGCTGGACTTCATCCACAGCCCGAACCGCCTGCAATACCCCGAGGTACGCAAGCCTGGCAGCAAGGAGTGGACCCGGATCAGTTGGGACGAGGCGCTCGATCGCATCGCCGATCTCGTGAAAAAGGACCGCGACGCCAACTTCATCGAGAAGAACGCCCAAGGGCAGACGGTCAACCGTTGGCTCAGCGTGGGCTTTCTCGCAGCGTCCGCCGCTTCCAGCGAAGCGGGCTATCTGACGCACAAGGTCGTCCGTTCATTGGGTGTACTGGGGTTCGATAACCAAGCGCGTGTCTGACACGGCCCGACGGTGGCAAGTCTTGCCCCGACGTACGGCCGTGGTGCCATGACCAACCACTGGTCCGATATCGCCAACGCGAATCTGGTCCTGGTGATGGGTGGCAACGCAGCAGAAGCGCACCCGTGCGGCTTCAAGTGGGTGACCGAGGCCAAGGCGCACAACAAGGCGCGGCTGATCGTGGTCGACCCGCGGTTCACGCGTACCGCCTCGGTGGCGGACTACTACGCGCCGATCCGTACCGGAACCGACATCGCCTTCATGGGCGGGTTGATCAACTACCTGCTGAGCAACGACAAGATCCAGCACGAATACGTGCGCAACTACACCGACGTGTCGTTCATCGTCAAAGAAGGCTATGGCTTCGAGGACGGGCTGTTCAGTGGCTATGATGCGGACAAACGCATCTACGCCGACAAGTCCGGCTGGGGCTATGAGTTGGGCGAGGATGGTTTTGCCAAGGTCGATCCGACCCTGCAGCACCCGCGTTGCGTCTACCAGTTGATGAAGCAGCACTACAGCCGCTACACCCCGGAAGTGGCGAGCATGACCTGTGGCATGCCCCAGGACGCCATGATGAAGGTGTGGGAAGAGATCGCCACCTGCTCGCAGCCGGGCAAGACCATGACGATCCTTTATGCGCTGGGCTGGACGCAGCATTCGATCGGTGCGCAGATCATCCGCAGCGCGGCCATGGTCCAGCTGCTGCTGGGCAACGTCGGCATGCCGGGTGGCGGGGTCAACGCCCTGCGCGGTCACTCCAACATCCAGGGCCTGACCGACCTGGGGCTGCTGTCCAACTCGCTGCCCGGTTACCTGACCCTGGCCGGCGATGCCGAGCAGGACTACGCCGCCTTTATCGACAAGCGCGCCTCCAAACCGCTGCGCCCGGGGCAGTTGTCCTACTGGCAGAACTACGGCAAGTTCCACGTCAGCCTCATGAAGGCCTGGTACGGCCCCAACGCTACCGCCGAGAACCACTGGGGCTATGACTGGCTGCCCAAGCTCGATGTGGGGGCCTACGACGTGCTGCGCATGTTCGAGATGATGAGCCAGGGCAAGGTCAACGGCTACTTCTGCCAGGGCTTCAACCCGATCGCCGCGTTGCCGGACAAGAACCGCGTCACCGCTGCACTGGCCAAGCTCAAGTGGCTGGTGATCATGGATCCGCTGGCCACCGAGACGTCCGAGTTCTGGCGCAATGCAGGCCCCTTCAACGATGTCGATACCGCCAACATCCAGACCGAGGTGATCCGCCTGCCCACCACCTGCTTTGCCGAGGAGGATGGCTCGCTGGTCAACAGTAGCCGTTGGCTGCAGTGGCACTGGAAGGGCGCCGACGGGCCGGGCGAGACCCGCACCGACGTGCAGATCATGAGCGAGCTGTTCCTGCGCTTGCGTCATCGCTACAAGACCGAGGGCGGTGCGTATCCGGATCCGCTGCTCAACATCAACTGGCCTTACAAGATTCCCGAAGAGCCTTCGCCTGAGGAGTTGGCTAAGGAAATGAACGGCTGGGCGGTCAGCGACTTCACCGACCCTACCGGCGCCACGCTCAAGGCCGGCCAGCAACTGGCAGGCTTCGGCCAGCTCAAGGACGACGGCAGTACGGCGTCAGGCTGCTGGATCTTCGCTGGCAGTTGGACCGAGCAGGGCAACCAGATGGCTCGGCGCGACAACAGCGACCCCTACGGCATGCATCAGGTGCAGAACTGGGCCTGGGCCTGGCCTGCCAACCGCCGCATCCTCTACAACCGCGCTTCCAGCGACCCGCAAGGCAAGCCTTGGGATCCGGAGAAAAAACGCCTGGTGTGGTGGAACGGCAAGGCCTGGACGGGGACCGACGTGCCGGACTTCAAGGTCGACTCGCCGCCGGAAGCGGGGATGAACCCGTTCATCATGAACCCCGAGGGGGTAGCGCGGTTCTTCGCCATCGACAAGATGGCCGAGGGTCCGTTCCCCGAGCACTACGAGCCGTTCGAGACGCCCATCGGCATCAACCCGCTCAACCCGCAGAACAAGAAGGCCATCAGCAACCCGGCCGGGCGCGTGTTCGACTCGGTGTGGGACACCCTGGGCAAGGCCGACGAGTTCCCTTATGCGGCGACCACCTACCGATTGACCGAGCACTTCCACTTCTGGAGCAAGCACTGCCGCCTCAACGCCATCGCCCAGCCCGAGCAGTTCGTCGAGATCGGCGAGGTGCTGGCCAACGAGAAAGGCATCAAGGCGGGCGACCGGGTGCGGGTCAGCTCCAAGCGTGGGTATATCGAGGCGGTGGCGGTGGTGACCAAGCGGATCCGTCCACTGAAGGTCAACAACCAGACCGTTCACCAAATTGGCATTCCGCTGCACTGGGGTTTCACCGGCATCACCCGGCATGGCTACCTGACCAACACCCTGGTGCCGTTCCTGGGTGATGGCAATACCCAGACGCCGGAATCCAAGTCGTTCCTCGTCAACGTGGAGAAAATCTAATGGCCCAGCAAGACATCATCGCCCGCTCGGCCACCACGACCGTACCGTCTTCGGTGCGCCAGCAGCAGGAAGTCGCCAAGCTGATCGACACGACCAAGTGCATCGGCTGCAAGGCCTGCCAGGTGGCGTGCTCGGAGTGGAACGAACTGCGTGACGAGGTCGGCCACAACCACGGCACCTACGACAACCCCCAGGACCTGACCGCCGAAACCTGGACCCTGATGCGCTTCACCGAGCACGAGCGCGACGATGGCAACCTGGAGTGGCTGATCCGCAAGGATGGCTGCATGCACTGCGCCGAGCCAGGTTGCCTGAAGGCCTGCCCGAGCCCAGGGGCGATCATCAAGCACGCCAACGGCATCGTCGATTTCAACCAGGATCACTGCATCGGCTGCGGTTACTGCATCACCGGCTGCCCGTTCAACATCCCGCGGATTTCGCAGAAAGACCACAAGGCCTACAAGTGCAGCCTGTGTTCCGACCGTGTGGCCGTGGGCTTGGAACCGGCCTGCGTGAAGACCTGCCCGACCGGGGCGATCGTCTTCGGCAGCAAGGATGAAATGAAGGTGCATGCCGCCGAGCGCATCGTAGACCTGAAGTCCCGGGGCTTCGACAAGGCCGGCTTGTATGACCCGGACGGCGTCGGCGGTACCCACGTGATGTATGTGCTGCACCACGCCGATACGCCCAAGTTGTACGCCGGGCTGCCGGATGCGCCGGTGATCAGCCCGTTGGTGGGGCTGTGGAAAGGCATCAGCAAACCGCTGGCGCTGCTGGCGATGGGCGCGGCAGTGCTGGCGGGGTTCTTCCACTATGTGCGGGTCGGCCCGCAGCGGGTCGAGGAGGACGATGCCCTGGCGCCTGCCGATGACAGCGTGCATCAGGTGGACCCGTCGGTGCATGTCTATGATCCGACCAAGCCCGGCGGGCAAGGGGGGCCGCGGCCATGAGCGACAACAAACCGATCCTGCGCTACAACGCCAATGAGCGCAGCAACCACTGGATCGTCGCGATCCTGTTCGTGATGGCCGGGCTGTCTGGGCTGGCGCTGTTCCATCCGGCGTTGTTCTGGCTCAGCCATCTGTTCGGCGGTGGTCCGTGGACGCGCATCCTGCACCCGTTCCTGGGCGTGGCGATGTTCGTGTTCTTCCTGGGGCTGGTGCTACGGTTCTGGCGCGCCAACTTCATCACCGCCAACGATCGCTTGTGGCTGCGCCGCATCGACCGGGTGATGCGCAACGAGGAGGAGGGCGTTCCACCGATCGGCAAGTACAACGCTGGGCAGAAGCTGCTGTTCTGGACCTTGCTGCTGTGCATGCTGGTGCTGCTGGTCAGTGGCGTGGTGATCTGGCGCGCTTGGTTCAGCCAGTACTTCGACATCGGAGCGATTCGCCTGGCGACCTTGCTTCATGCGCTGGCGGCGTTCGTGCTGATCCTCAGCATCATCGTGCACATCTATGCTGGCATCTGGATCAAAGGCTCGGTAGGCGCCATGCTGCACGGCTCGGTCAGCCGCGCCTGGGCACGCAAGCACCATGAGTTGTGGTATCGCGACGTGACCGGCGACAAGACACCGGGCAATCACGGACGAAAAGAAGGATGAGCGCTTGAGCACGATACTTGAACCTGGGCAGATCGAAGCGTCGGCCGTGGCGCCGCCGTTTCTGAACCTGCCGCCCGCCAACCTGTTCGAACGGCGCGCCGAGCGCCTGGAGCACCTGGCCGAGGGCAATGCCCTTGGCCAGTACCTGATGCTGGTCGCGCGGTTGTGCCGCCTCCAGCAGCAGCTTGTGGATAACCCGCCCGGTGACTTGCCGGTGGCAGACGAGCGCCAGCGGCTGTGCATAAGTCATGGCTTGCCGCCGCTGGCAGCCGACAGCCTGGTACGCGAGGGGCCCTGGTTGGCTTGGCTGCAGGCGCTGCTCGAGTACTTCGATGAGGCGTCCGACGGGCCCTTGGGCGAGGCGCTGCGATCCTTGCGGGAAAGCGACGACAGCCAGCGCAAAGGCTGGGCCATCGCCCTGCTGGCCGGTCAATACGATGCCGTACCGGCGGCGCTGGTGCCCTTCATCGGCGCGGCGCTGCAGGCGGCCTGGTCCTATTGGCTGCTGGCGCTGCCGGAGCCTGAACTCAAGCCCGCCGACAGCCTGGCCCAGTGTCCGGCCTGTGGATCACCGGCCATGGCCGGGGTGGTGCGCAACCGCGGCAAGCATAATGGCCTGCGATACCTGGTCTGTTCACTGTGTGCCTGCGAGTGGCATGTGGTGCGGGTCAAGTGTGTGTACTGCGAGTCGAGCAAGGACCTGCGTTACACCAACCTGGAGGATGACCGGCACGCGCCGGGCAAGGCGCCACTGCGCGCCGAATGCTGCCCAGGATGCCAGCATTACCTGAAGCAGAGTTACCTGGAAAACGACGCCGCGGCCGAGCCGCTGGCCGATGACCTGGCGAGCCTGGCGCTGGATATCCGCCTGGACGAGGAGGGCTTCCAGCGGCTGGCGCCGAACCTGATGCTGGCGCCGGGATAGAGGAGAGTGTCTACACTGCAACATCGAGTTGCCCTGTTCGCGGGTAAGCCCGCTCCCACAAGGTTTAGCGCATTGCGGTGGGAGCGGGTTTGCCCGCTAGCAGGGCACACCAGACTAAGGATCAGTTTAAGGTAGTACTGCATGTCCTCGAGCCCCGCCAGCGACACCCCACGCCTGCCGTCCATCGACACCCTGCTACGCCACCGCACCTGCGAGCCGCTGATCGAGCGCCATGGCCGCGAGGCCGTGCTAGCCACCCTGCGTCAGCTGCTTGGCGATCTGCGCGAACCCGTTCGCCTTGGCCAGATGAGTGCAGTCGAGCTGGCGCCGGATGTCCTCAATGGCCGCGCCGGCGAACGCCTGGCCATCCAGCAGCGCAGCCAGGTCCGCCGTGTTTTCAACCTTACCGGCACGGTGCTGCACACCAACCTGGGCCGAGCGCTGTTGCCTGAGGAGGCGGTGGAGGCCATGCAGATCGCCGCGCGCCACCCGCTGAACCTGGAGTTCGACCTGGCCACCGGCAAACGGGGTGATCGCGACGACCTGATCGAAGGCCTGATCCGCGAGCTCACCGGGGCCGAGGCCGTGACGGTGGTCAACAACAATGCCGCTGCCGTGCTGCTGGCACTCAACAGCCTGGGCGCGCGCAAGGAGGGCATCATCTCCCGGGGCGAGCTGATCGAAATCGGCGGCGCCTTCCGTATCCCCGACATCATGGCCCGCGCTGGTGTCCGCCTGCATGAGGTCGGCACCACCAACCGCACCCACGCCCGTGACTACGAAGGTGCGATCAACCCGCGTACCGGCTTGCTGATGCGGGTGCATTGCAGCAACTACAGCATCCAAGGCTTCACCACCCAGGTACCGACCGCCGAGCTGGCAGCCATCGCCCACGCCCATGGTTTGCCTCTGCTGGAGGACCTGGGCAGCGGCAGCCTGCTCGACCTTACCCGTTGGGGCCTGCCGGCCGAGCCCACGGTGCGCCAGGCCCTGGCCGACGGCGCCGACATCGTCACCTTCAGTGGCGACAAGCTACTCGGTGGACCCCAGGCCGGCATCATCGTTGGGCGTAAGGAACTGATCGCCAAGATCAAGAAGAACCCCCTCAAGCGCGCTCTGCGGGTCGACAAGATCACCTTGGCCGCGCTGGAGGCCGTGCTGGCGCTGTACCGCAATCCGGATCGGCTGGCCGAGCGCTTGCCCAGCCTGCGCCTGTTGACTCGCCCTCAGCAAGAGATTGCGGCCCAAGCCGAGCGCCTGGCTCCGGCGCTCGCAGCCTGCCTGGGGGCGCAATGGACCGTGAGCGTCGAGCCAGCCTTGGGCATGATCGGCAGTGGTAGCCAGCCGGTGGCGCGTCTGCCCAGCGCCGCCCTGTGCCTGCGTCCGCAGGTGTCGAAGAAGCTGCGTGGGCGCAGTTTGCACGTGCTGGAGCGTGCCTTGCGCGATCTGCCGGTGCCGGTGCTCGGACGCATCGATGACGACGCCCTGTGGCTCGACCTGCGTCAGCTCGACGACGAGGCCCACTGGCTGGCGCAACTGCCAGCACTGCGCCTGGGGCCGGTCCAGTGATCGTCGGCACCGCCGGCCATATCGACCATGGCAAGACTGCACTGCTCCAGGCCCTGACCGGCCAGGCCGGTGACCATCGCCAGGAAGAGCGCGCCCGGGGCATGACCATCGATCTCGGCTACCGCTATGCTGCGCTTGCCGAGGGGGCGCCCTTGACGGGTTTCATCGACGTCCCCGGACACGAGCGCTTCATCCACAACATGCTCGCCGGTGCCCAGGGCATCGACCTGGTGTTGCTGGTGGTGGCCGCGGACGACGGCGTCATGCCGCAGACCCGCGAGCACCTGGCGATCATCGAGCTGCTGGGCATCCCCCAGGCCTTGGTGGCGATCAGCAAGTGCGACCGGGTCGAGCCGCAGAGGGTGACGCAGGTCCAAGCTCAGGTATCGGCGCTGCTGGCGCCCGGGCCTTACGCGCAGGCGAAGCAGTTCCCCTTGTCCAGCGTCACCGGGGAGGGCGTCGAGGCGTTGCGCCAGGCGCTGCTGGACGCTGAACAGGCTGTAGGTCAACGCAGCGCACGCGGCGGTTTCCGTCTGGCCGTGGATCGGGCGTTTGCCGTGGCCGGCGCCGGCATCGTGGTCACCGGCACCGCCTTGGCCGGGCAGGTCAGCGCGGGCGATACCTTGCTGCTGGGCAAGGCCGGCAAGCCGGTGCGGGTGCGCGGGCTGCACGCGCAGAACCAGGCCGCGTTGGTGGCCCAGGCTGGCCAGCGAGTGGCGCTTAACCTCCACGCCGAGCGCCTGGCGCTGGAGCAGATCCATCGGGGCGACTGGCTGGTACCGGACTGGCTGCATGCACCCAGCATGCGGGTGGATATCGATCTTACGTTATTGCCCAGCGAGACGCGGACCTTCGAGCATTTCAGCGCCGTGCACGTGCATCTGGGCACTCAGGATGTCACGGCGCGCGTCGCGCTGCTCGAGGGGGAGAAACTGCAGGCAGGGCAACGGATGTTCGCCCAGTTGCTACTCAACGCACCTTTGCAGGCGGTGCATGGCGATCGGCTGGTGCTCAGGGATCAGCGCGCCCAACGTACCTTGGGCGGTGGGCGTGTGCTCGATCCCTTTGCCCCGAGCCGGCAACGTCGAAGTGAAATGCGCCTGCGGCAGTTGCAGGCCCTCAGCGAGGCCGAGGCCTTGGAGCAGGCCTTGCCGGCCTTGCTCGATGCCGCTCCTGGCGGGCTGGATCCGCAACGCTTGGAGCGTCAGTTCAACCGACAACGCGAAACCTGGGCATTACCTGAAACGGTCCAGGTCATCGCCACGCGGCAAGGGCCATTGCTATTCGCCAGGCACCACTGGCAGGCGCTGAAAGAGCGGGTCACGATGCAGTTGGCGCTGTTCCATGAGCAGGAGCCTGACCAGCTCGGGCCGGATCGCGACCGCCTGCGCAGGTTCGCGGCGTTGCCCACGGAGCGGCCGGCGTTCGTCAGTTTGCTGGAGGAGTTGCTCGAAGCCGGCAAAGTCGTCAGTAGCGGGCCGTGGTTGCATTTGCCGGAACACAAAGTGCAATTGAGCGACGCCGACGCTGCCTTGTGGGCGTTGCTGGAGCCTGAGTTGTCGAGGGGGGAGTACGATCCGCCCTGGGTCAGGACGTTGGCCGCGGCGCAAGGACGCGATGAAGCCGACGTGCGCCTGTTGCTGCGCAAGCTGGCCCGGCTGGGGCTGGTGCACCAGGTAGTGCGCGATCTTTTTTACCCTGAAGCGACTGTCCGGCGCATGGCAGACATGCTTTTGCAGCTGTCGGCCAGCACGCCGATAGTGCAGGTGGCCGCGTTTCGCGATATGTTGGGCATCGGTCGCAAACGCAGTGTTCAGATCCTCGAATACTTCGACCGAATCGGCCTGACCCGGAGGGTCGCCGACCAGCGTTACATCCGAGCCGACAGTGCACTGGCCGAGCAGCAGACCAGGCACTGACTACAAGGAAGGCAATCGCGCCCGGTGGCGCGGCCGGGCTTCAAACCCGGTTGGGGACGGCATCCGTTCCCGGGCAGGTTCGACTCCCGCTGCCTTCCGCCATTTCTCCGAGAACCTCTGGGAGCGGGTTTATCGAGGCGTCGAACCGCCGCGAATGCGTCAGTCTGGGCGGCCTTCAGGCCCGCTCACCGCACAGGTCCAGGGCAAACCAGTGCTCTGCCGCCTGCACATCCAACCCTGCGCCCAGCAGTGCGAACAGCTTGCCCAGCGCCGCCTCGCGGGTCATGCCACCGCCGCTGACCAACCCGGTATCGCGCAGGCGGCTGCCAGCGGCATAAGTATCGAAGACTACCGAACCTTCAGGGCACTGGCTGATCGCAACGATCATCACCCCGCATGTGCGGGCTTCGTGCAGCGCGTCCAGCAGCGCCTGGTCATCCGAAGGGCCGGTGCCGCTGCCATAGCATTCCAGCACCAGGCCCTGCACGCCGGTAGCGAGCATCGCCTGTACGAAGCTGGCCTGCAGGCCAGGCACAACCGGCAGCACCGCAAGGCGCACCGGCTGGCGGCGTTGGCGATAGTCCAGTGTCGGCGGGAGCGCCGTGGCGCGCTCGCCTTCGCGGTGGCGGGGCAGGGCTGCGAAGGCATCGAAGGCTTCGCTGCGCAGCTTCGAGGCCCGGCAGCCATGCAGCAATTGGCCATGGAAGTACAACTGCACGCCATCGCCCAGGCCGCTTTCGAACAAATTCAGGGCGCCAAGCAGGTTGTCCCAGGCGTCGCTGTCCGGCGCACCGGCCGGCAGCATCGAGCCGGTCAGCAACACCGGTACAGGCAAGCCCAGCAGCAGGAACGACAATGCCGCCGCGCTGTAGGCCAGGGTATCGGTGCCATGCAGCACCAGCACACCGTCATGGCCGTCGTGTTCCACCGCCTCGACGATGGCATCGCGCATGGCCAGCCAATTGGCCTGTTGCATGTTGGCGCTGTCGATCAATGGGTCGAGCTCGCGCAGCGACCACTGAAGGCGGGGCGCCACGGCGTGCAGCGCCAGGTGCTCGCGCATTCGCGCCTCGAAGCCGCTGGCCGGCGCCAGGCCCTCAGGGGTCTGCAGCATGCCGATGGTGCCACCGGTATAGAGGACGAGAAGATTCTTGACTGCACGCATGGAAAGCATCCGTAGCGATGAGCGGAGAAGGAAAGCCGCCCCGGACGGGGCGGCTGGGCAGCAGAGGATATCAGCGCTGTGGCTGAGCTTGGGCGACGGCTTTGTCAGCGGCGGTTTCAGCCTGAGGATTGGCCGGCCAGGCGTTGCGGTCCAGGTCCAGGTCAGCGAACTTGCTGGAGTCGAACACCGGCTGATCGATGCCCGCGCGGCGCTGTTCGTCGTAGTCGCGCATCACGCGCAGACCGACCTTGAACAGCAGGGCCAGAGCGATCAGGTTGACGAACGCCAGGCAGGTCATGGTGATATCGGCGAAGGCGAACACGGTCGACAGGTCTTGCATCGAGCCCCATACCACCAGCGCCAGTACCAGACCGCGGAAGATCATCAGCACGACACGGTTGCGGCTGAGGAACTGCAGGCTGTTCTCGCCCAGGTAGTAGTTGTAGAGGATGCAGGTGAAGACGAACAGCGACAGGGCGATGCTGACGAACAGACGGCCCCAGTCACCGACCACGGCGGCCAGCGAGTTCTGGGTCAGGACGATGCCATCACCTTCGAAGCCCGGGGTGTAGAAGCCCGACAGCAGGATCAGCAGCGCGGTGCAGGTGCAGATCACGAAGGTATCGAGGAACACACTGAAGGCCTGGACCACGCCCTGGGCGCCCGGGTGCTTCACGGCGGCCACGGCGGCGACGTTCGGCGCACTGCCCAGGCCCGCTTCGTTGGCGAACACGCCACGCTTCACACCCATGACGATGGCGCTGCCGAGCAGGCCGCCGAACGCAGGGTCGAGGCCGAAGGCGCTCTTGAAGATGGTTTCCAGCATGGCTGGGACGTGTTCGATCTGGGTGCCGATCACGTACAGGGTCACGCCGATGTAGGCCAGGGTCTTGATCGGAACCAGCAGGTCCGACACCGCGGCGATGCGCTTGATGCCGCCGATGAAGGTAATGGCCAGCAGCACGGCCAGGACGATGCCGGTGTGCTTTGGATCGAAGGCAAAGGCGTTCTGCAGCGAGTGGGTCACGGTGTACGACTGCAGGCCGATGAAGGCGAAGCCGTAGGTGACCAGCAGCAGGATCGAGAACACGATCGCCATGCTTTTGAGCTTCAGGCCGTGCTGGATGTAGTACGCCGGGCCGCCGCGGTACAGGCCGTCGCCGTCGGCGCGCTTGTAGACCTGGGCCAGGGTGCATTCGAAGAAGCTGCTGGACATGCCCACCAGCGCGGTGACCCACATCCAGAACACGGCGCCTGGGCCACCGAGGGTCACGGCGATGCCGACGCCCGCGATGTTACCGGCGCCTACACGGCCGGCAAGGCTCAGCATCAGGGCCTGGAACGAGCTCAGTTGGCCTGCCTGGCCGCGGAGGGATTCCTTGAAGACCCCGAACATGTGGCCGAAATGACGGAACTGGACGAACCGAGAGCGGATGGTGAAGTAACCGCCGAGTCCGACGATCAGCACGATGAGGAGTTTCCCGGAAAGGAAATCGTTGAGTGCTTCGAGCATTGAAAAATGACCTCGATTCTTATTGTTCGTGTGGAAAGACCAGCGGGCGGCAGTGCACCGCTATTGGGGGCGCATGGTTGGCCATGACAACAACGGTTACAATTTCGCGTGTTGCTCTGAATTGATGCGACTTGATGCTAAACTTGCACCACTCGCATCATCTGGACCCTTCTCATGGGCGATCATTTCGCTATCAATCTCAAACTGGCGTGCAGTCATTACCGCTCTATTTCAGAGGTTTGCCGACAGCTTTCGATCAACCGCGCGCAGTTCAACAAGTACCTCAGCGGCCAGAGCCGTCCGACGGCTTACAACCTCAAGCGCATCGGCGACTTCTTCGGTGTCGAGGAATACGAATTGGGTCTGCCGCCCGAGCAGTTCGCCCGCCTGATCGGGGCTCGCAATCTGTCGGCCGAATCCGGACCGCAGAACGACCCGATCAGCGAGCTGTTCAAGCCGCTGCATGCCCATGCGGGCAATCTGTCGCGTTATTGCGGCTATTACTTCGAATATTCCAACTGCATGTCGGTCCCAGGCTCGATTCTGGTGTCGCTGGTGCACCTGTGGGAGGAGCGCGGCAGCTTTCTGTTCGAGCGCCAGGAGCGACAGGAGCGCTCCAGTGCCACCGATCTGCATGCAGAGGTACGTTGCCGCTACCTCGGCGCAGCCTTCCAGTTGCAGGACCGGGTCTTTCTGATCGACTACGAATCACTGACGCTCAACGAGATGAGCCAGACCGTGCTCATCCCCAGCTTCAAGAGCCGCATCACCCGGCTCAACGGTTTGAAGACCGGAGTCTCCAGTGGGGATCGGCGCAACCCGGCCTGTACCCGCGTGGTATGGGAGTACCTGGGCGAGGAGATCAACCGCATCAACGCCTACCGCCAGGTGAGGCTGTACCGCCCGGAGGACCCGCGCATTGATGACGACGTACGCGAGCGCCTGAAGGCAGGGCCGATCAGCAACGGCTTGTTCGAGATCGAGTGAGCGCGGTCCCGCGACGCATGCGCCGCGCTGCTTAGCAATTCGTCATCGACGCCGGATGTCCTGTCACGCCCAGGCATGTGCTGTGGTTGGACTTCCCCGAGAGGAACCCGCAAAATGTCCGCTTCTTTCTATCAACCTGTTCGGATCTGCTGACTCTATGCGTATGCGCCTGATGCTGTTGGGTGGTGGCAATGCCCTCGGGCAAGCGCTGATTCGTCTCGGGGCCGAAGAGGACATCGGATTCCTGGCGCCGCGCCCACCGGAGAACGGCTGGGGACCGGCCAGTCTTACGCAATTGCTTGACGATCACCGTCCCGATGTCGTGGTCAACCTGGCGTACTATTTCGACTGGTTCCAGGCCGAGTCGGTCAGCGAACAACGCCTGGCGTTGCAGGAGCGGGCCGTTGAGCGGCTGGCCGAGCTCTGCCAGCACCACCAGATCATTCTCGTGCAGCCTTCGAGCTACCGAGTGTTCGATGGCTCAAGGGCCACGGCCTACAGCGAAAAGGATGAGCCGGTGCCCTTGGGCCTGCGTGGCCAGGCGCTCTGGCGGATCGAACAGAGCGTTCGGGCGACCTGTCCGCAGCATGTGCTGCTGCGTTTTGGCTGGGTGCTCGACGAAAGCATCGACGGCGTGCTCGGCCGCTTCCTCACCCGTGCCGAGCAACCCCAGGAGCTGCTGCTGGCCGATGACCGCCGCGGCAATCCGACGCCGGTCGACGACGCCGCACGGGTGATTCTCTCGGTGCTCAAGCAGCTCGATTGCGACGCACCGCTGTGGGGTACCTACCACTACGCCGGCAACGAGGCGACCACGCCGCTGGCGCTGGGCCAGGCGATCCTCGGCGAGGCGGCGCAGTGGCACAAGCTGGCCGTGCAGGCACCTACGCCCCAGGCCCATGCCGCGCGCCCCGATGCCAGCGAGGAACCGCAGAACGCGGTGCTGGCCTGCAAAAAGATTCTTCACACCTTCGGCATCAAGCCCCGCGCCTGGCGCGCCGGCTTGCCGTCTCTACTGGACCGGTTCTACCGACATGGCTGACGCCCCCATCCTGATCACCGGCGGTGCCGGCTTCATTGGCTCCCACCTGTGCGATGCGTTGCTGGACAAAGGCTATGCGGTACGGGTGCTCGATGACCTCTCCACCGGCAAGCGCGCCAACCTGCGTCTGGACCATCCCGGCCTGGACCTGATCGAAGGCGACGTCGCCGATGCCGAACTGGTACGCCGGGCCACGGCAGGCTGTCGCGCTGTGGTGCACCTTGCCGCGGTCGCGTCGGTACAGGCGTCGGTCGAAGACCCGGTGCGTACCCACCAAAGCAACTTCATCGGTACCCTCAATGTCTGCGAAGCCATGCGCCTGGAAGGCGTGCGGCGTGTGTTGTTCGCCTCCAGCGCGGCGGTTTATGGCAACAACGGCGAGGGCCAATCGATTGCCGAGGACACGCCCAAGGCGCCGTTGACCCCTTATGCGGTGGACAAGCTGGCCAGCGAGCAGTACTTGGACTTCTATCGTCGTCAGCACGCGCTGGAGCCGGTGGTGTTCCGTTTCTTCAATATCTTCGGGCCGCGCCAGGATCCATCTTCGCCCTATAGCGGGGTCATCAGTATCTTCTGCGAACGTGCTACCCAAGGCCTGCCGATCACGGTCTTCGGCGATGGCGAGCAAACGCGAGACTTCCTATACGTGGGCGATCTGGTCCAGGTGATGGTCCAGGCGCTGGAACTTGAACAGGTCGAGGAAGGCGCGGTGAACATCGGCCTGAACCAGGCGACCTCGCTGAACCAGTTGCTGGCGGCGCTGGAAAAGGTGGTCGGCAGTTTGCCTGCCATCCACCACGGGCCGGCGCGCTCGGGCGACATCCGCCATTCACGGGCGGACAACTCCCGTCTGCTGGCGCGTTTCGACTTCCCGCAGCCTACCTCGATGGTCGACGGATTGGCCCGGCTGTTGGGCAAAGCCTGATCTTCTTGATCAGCGCGCGTCACGGGTCATTGCCCATGGCGTACGCGCCGGCGATGACAGTCCTGCGGGCCGAGTAAACGGCCATCCTTGGCCCGCACCTGCAGGCGTTCGATGGGTTGGCCGTTGGCGTTGTCAAGCAGTACCGAGCGCTCATCCCCCGCCTTGAACAGGAAGCGCTCCCCCCACTGGCGTAAGCCAATGACCACAGGAAAGACCGCGCGCCCTTGCTCGGTCAGCACGTATTCCTTGTAGGCACTGCCATCGGACGCCGGCCGCAGTTCGAGCAATCCGCTTTCCACCAGCAGCTTCAGCCGCGAGGCCAGGATGTTCTTCGCCAGTCCCAGGTTTTTCTGGAACTCACTGAAACGTCGCAGGCCATCGAAGGCGTCTCGCAGGATCATCATCGACCAACGGTCGCCGATTACGTCCAGGGCACGGGCCACCGGGCAGGGGTCGTTTTTCTCGTCGGGCATGGGCGTACTCTGTGCGGGATAACTGGTTGCAGATTAAAACCAGCTTTGCTAAATAGCCAGTAGCTGGTTTCTATTTGAAACCAGATTGCCTGAGGAGCTTGCCATGCCTTCCCTGACATCCGCGTCGCCTGGCCACATGCAGCCAAGCCGGGCGCTGACCTTGCTGCTCGCGGCCGCCTGTGCCCTGGCGGTCGCGACGGTGTACTTCGCCCAACCTTTACTCGAATCCATGGCGCGCAGCCTGGCGATACCCCAGGCCTACATCGGCTTAGTGGTGGGCGCGACCCAGGCGGGGTACGCCATTGGCTTGCTACTGATTGTTCCGTTAGGCGATCTGCTTGATCGCAAGCGCCTGATTCTTGGTCAGTTGTTGATGTCGGCGTTGGCATTGCTGGCAGTGAGCATGGCCTGGGACTGGGCCGTGCTGCTGGCAGCCATGGGAATGGTCGGGCTGATGGCGGTGGTGGTTCAGGTGATAGTCGCTCATGCCGCAACCTTGGCTTCGCCGTCCAGACAAGGGCAGGTGGTGGGCACGGTCACCAGTGGCGTGGTGGTGGGTATTCTGCTGGCGCGTCTGGTCGCAGGTGGCCTTGCCGACCTGACCGGCTGGCGTGGTGTCTATGTCGGGGCGGCCGGCTTGTCGCTGGCGATGGCGTTGCTGTTGTGGCGGGCGTTGCCTGCTGTCGCGCGCAATCAACAGGGGCCGGGGTACTGGAGACTGCTGGGCTCGCTGGTCGGGTTGTATCGGCATGATCGGCTGTTACGCCAGCGTGGCCTGTTCGCGTTGCTGGTCTTCGCCGTCTTCAGCGTGTTCTGGAGCGCCATGGTATTGCCCCTGAGCGTTGCGCCCTTGGCCCTGAGCCCTACCCAGGTTGGCCTGTTCGGTCTGGCGGGCCTGGCCGGTGCTTTGTCGGCGTCGTGCGCTGGACGCCTGGCCGATCGCGGGCTGGGCAACCGTACCACTGGTCTGGCATTGGGGCTGCTGGCGTTGTCATGGCTGCCGAGCGCCCTGCTCGAGCACTCACTATGGGCCTT
The DNA here is from genome assembly GCF_001808425.1 of Pseudomonas sp. HMSC08G10. NCBI lineage: Bacteria > Pseudomonadati > Pseudomonadota > Gammaproteobacteria > Pseudomonadales > Pseudomonadaceae > Pseudomonas > Pseudomonas sp. HMSC08G10. Next base: position 40,004 of record NZ_KV793308.1, read on the forward strand.
GGTGGTGGGGGTGTTGATCCTGGATTTAGCTGTGCAGGCGGTGCATGTGACCAACCAGAGCCTGCTGCTGGCCGGACGTGGCGAAATGGCGAGTCGGCTGATCGGCGCTTACATGTGCTGTTATTCGATCGGCAGTGGGTTAGGGGCGGTGGCCGCGACCTGGGTATATGCCCGATGGGGCTGGCTGGCGGTGTGTGGCCTGGGCGCATCGATCAGCGCTTTGGCCTTGGGCTACTGGGGGTGCCTGGAGTTTGGCGGGAGCGTGAAGCGTGACATGGCGGCCGAGGCCGCCATGTCGGGTGGGGATCAGAACTTGTAGCCCAGGCCCACCATGTAGACCCACGGATCGACATCCACGTCGACCTTGGTCTTGCCCACGCTCAGGGCGCTTGGGCCGTCCACGGTGGCCTTGGTGTCGATGTCGATGTACCAGACCGAGGCGTTGACCAGCAGATTCTCGGTGAGCATGTAGTCCATGCCCAGCTGGGCAGCCAGGCCCACCGAGTCTTGCAGCTTCAGGTTGCTGAAGCCTTGCTTCTTGCGGGAGCTGCTGAGGTCTTCATCGAAGAAGGTGGTGTAGTTGATGCCAACGCCCGCGTAAGGCTGGAACTTCGAGGAAGGCTCCATCGGGTAGTACTGCAGCGACAGGGTCGGCGGCAGTTGCTTGATGTCGGCCAGCTTGCCATCCAGGCCAGGGCCAAGGCCTTTGACAGCCACGGTGTGGTTGAACGGCGTGGCAGCCAGCAGCTCCAGGCCGACGTGGTCGGTGAGCATGTAGGCGAAGGTCAGGCCCAGCTGGGTGTCGCTGTCCAGGGTCGCCTTGGTGCCCGATACCTTGGTGCCATCGAGCTTGAGGTCGCTGCTGTCTTCGTTCGGCGCTACGGTGATGGCACCGGCACGCATGATGAAGTCACCGGCCTGGTGGGCATGGGCGACGGGGGCAGCGAGCGCCAGGGCAATGAGCGAGGCGCCGAGCAAGGACTTGTTCATGGAAGCTCCCAAAGGACGTAAGTAATCGAGTAGTCCAATGGTAAGGAGCCGGCCGAAACGAACTGTTGATTCAGCTCAACGAAGACGTGTCACAACGCCTAAACAGCGCTCATTGAAGCTCGTAGGCGTAGATCTTTTCAGCTTCCATCTGGTAACCGGCATCGGCCAGTTCACTGCTGGTGGCTTTGACCTGCATCCGGCCTTCGATCCAGTAGGGCTGGTAGAGGTCTTCGATGCGCACGCCCATCTCGCTGACGATATGCACGATCTGGTTCGGCGGTGGCGGCGGCACGTGGATGCAGGCGCCGTAATAGGGCACCAGGAGGAACTCGGTGGTACGGCCTTCCTCGCTCACTTCCAGCGGCACGATGTAGCCGGGCAGCTTGACCCACTGGCCATCCAGCGCCTTGACCACCGGAGCGTGGGGCGCCTGCTGGCGCGCGGCAGGGGCTGATTCGGCCAGGGCGTTACCCAGTTGTGACAGATCATGCAGCGGTGCCATCTGGGCTGGGACCGCCGGCGTCCCCTCCGGGATCAAGGCAGGCCAGTCCAGGGTTCTGGGCTCGTCGCCCCAGGCAGGGGACAGAATGAACAGCAGCAACAGCACAAGTTTTCGACGCATGAACGGTTCTCAGAGATGGATCGACAGGCCATCGGCCAAAGACTGACGATAGGCACGCCAGGCCGGCACGCTGCCCATCAGCAGCGCGGCACCCAGGATGATCGCCAGCAGCGTCCATTCATGGGCGCTCGGCCAAGCCAGCGGCAGGTAGAGGCCATAGTTGGCCTGCACGTAGCCTTGGGTCAGGGCGATTCCCGCATACAGCAAGCCTAGCCCGGCACCGATACCGGCCAGTGCCAGGGCGAGCGCTTCGAGCACTAACAGCCCGGCTATGTGCCAGGGGCGCGCGCCCACCGAGCGCAGAATGGCCATTTCCCGGCGGCGCTCGTTGAGGCTGGTGAGGATCGCCGTGAGCATGCCGATCAAACCCGTCAGTACCACGAACAGCGACACCACGAACAATGCCTGTTCGGCTGTGCCCATCAGGCTCCAGAGTTCCTGCAGAGCAACCCCAGGGAGGATTGCCAGCAGCGGCTCGCTACGGAATTCGTTGATTTCTCGCTGCAGGCTGAAGGTGGCGATCTTGTTGTTCAGGCCCAGCATGAACGCCGTGATCGCGGCAGGTTGCAAGTCCATGCCGCGCGCCTGGTCGGCGCTGATGCGTCCGGCGCCACGGGCTGGAACGCCGTTGTGCCAATCGACGTGGATTGCCTCCATGCCGGCCAGGCTGATGTGCAGGGTGCGGTCCACCGGCGTGCCGGTGCGTTCGAGGATGCCGACGACGGTAAAGGGTTTGTCGTCGTGCTTGACCAGGCTGATGGCGGCCACGCCGTGGGCCAGCACCAGCTTGTCACCGAGTTTGTAGTGCAGCGCCTCGGCCACTTCGGCGCCCAGCACCACTTCGAACGGGTCCGCTGCGAAGGGCCGGCCCTGGCTCAGGACCAGATGTTGCTGGCGTGCGAACTGGTAATGGTCGAAGTAATCGCCTGTGGTACCCATCACCCGATAGCCGCGATGGGAGTCGCCGAGGGAAATCGGGATGGCCCATTTCACCCGCGGGTCCTTGGCGTAGTGTTCGAAGCTGTCCCAGCGGATGTTGTTGGTGGCATTGCCGATGCGAAACACCGAGTACAGCAACAGGTTCACCGACCCCGAGCGGGCGCCGACGATCAAGTCGGTGCCGCTGATGGTGCTGGCGAAGCTGGCGCGGGCCTCCGTGCGCACGCGCTCCACAGCCAGCAACAGGCACACCGACAGTGCGATGGCGAAGGCCGTCAGGAAGGCGGTGAAGCGGCGGTTGGCCAGGCTGGCCAGGGCAAGGCGGAGCAAGTACATCAGGCCTCCTGGGGCTTGGCCGCGCGATTGAGTTCGACCAAGGACAAATGACGGTCGAACAGCGGAGCCAGGCTCTGGTCATGGCTGACGAACAGCAGGCTGGAGCCGGCCGCACGGCATTCGTCGAACAACAGGCGGATGAACGCCTCGCGGGTATCGGCATCCAGCGCCGAGGTGGGCTCGTCGGCGATCACCAGCTCGGGCTGGCCAATCAGCGCCCTGGCGGCGGCGACCCGCTGCTGCTGGCCGATTGACAGGCTGTCTGCGCGCCGGGCAAGTAGCGCCGGGTCAGTCAGGCCCAGGTGGGCCAACAGCGTGGCGGCCGCCTGGTCGATGCTGCCATGGCGCTGGACCGCCCGTGCGGCGCGGCTGCGTGAGAAGCGGCAGGGCAACTCGACGTTCTCCCGTACCGAGAGAAACGCCAGCAGGTTGAACTGCTGGAAGATATAGCCGGTGTGGTCGACCCGAAACCGATCACGGGCGCCCTGGCCCAAGGCGGCGAGGTCCTGGCCGAGCAGCAGGATCCGGCCTTGATCGGGGCGATTCACCCCGCCCAGCAAGCCGAGCAATGTAGTCTTGCCGCTACCGCTAGGGCCCTTGAGGAACAGCGCTTCACCGGCTTGCAGGCGAAACGCGGGGATGTCCAGCAAAGGTGGCTGGCCGGGCCAGGCGAACCGCAGCCCTTGCAGGTCGATCAGCGCCTGGCTCATTCAGAACGCGACCACGCTGTTGGTGGGGGAGGCTTGAAGGCCTTTCTGGCCGTTCGGGCCAATCAATTGCACATTGATCTTCTGGGTCGCCGGGAAAGCCCGGAACAGCGGGGCGAGGTCTACCTGGGCGAGCTTGCCAGGCGCTACGCATTTGAATTGGTAATGGGCGTTGACGTCGGCGTGTTCATGCCCGTGCTCGTGACCATGCTCGTCATCGCCGTGAGCGTGTGGTGCATCGCCAAACAGCGGGCTGCCGAGTTCCTGGGCGTCCTCCGTGCAACCGGCGGCCTGATCCACGCCGAATAACTTCAACGGTTGGTCAAGTTGCTGGCGTACGGCGGCGACCTTGGCCTTGTCGGTGTCGCGGGTGGCCGCATGCTCGAAGCCGACCAGGTTCATCGCCGGGCTGTCCAGCTCCAGTTCCAGGGTGTTGCCATCGAGCACCACGTTGAGTGTGGCCACACCATGTTCATGGGCGCCGAGGGTACCGTGGGCATGATCGTGATCATCGTGGGCCTGGGCTGCAACCAAGGGAAGCAGGGCGAAGGGTAGGGCGAGAAGCAAGCGGCGCATGGAGGACTCCAGGGGCGGGCAATAAATGGTTTCGTAATGTTATAACAAGTTTTTCGGCGCTGACCACCTGCCTGGCGCAGGTTTCATGTTCATGGGAGCATGAAGCCATCGACCCTGTAGGTAAGGAAGGTAGCGTGAGAATACGTGGACAAATCGGCGATTGGCCGGTGGACCTGACCATCGAGCTGGAGCCTGCGGAGTGGGCGCAGTTGGGACGTCAACTGGAGGCACCGGCCGTTGCCGAAGCGGCGGCTACGAACGCAACCACCACACCACAGCAGGACGATGGGCAATGGTTGGCTGCCTGTGAGCTGCTGCGTCAGGCCGTGCAGATCAGCGGGCCGGAGTTGCTGGGGCGCCTGGAAGGACTCGCCGGCAGCACGGCAGCGGGCAAGCGGCTGTTGGTGCGTTTGCGCCACAGCAATGAGGTGAAGGTGGAAAGCGGCCCGGACGCGCCGGTGTATTACTGGGTAGGATGAGCGAGGGCCGCTGTGCGGCCCATCGCAGGCTTTCGCCATCCCGACAACACATTGGGAGCTGGCGTAGCCTGCGCTTGGGCTGCAAAACAGCCGCAATGACGATCAGAACATCGCCGCCGACAGCTTACGCCGGTAAACGCTCACCAGCGGATGATCATTGCCCAGCAGCTCGAACACCTGCAGCAACGCCTTCTGTGGCAGGCCATCTTCGTAGCCGCGGTTGCGCTGGAATAACTTGAGCAGACCCTCGAGCGCTGGCTCGTACTGCTGGCGAGCCAATTGCTGGATGCACAGCTGGTAGGTTGCTTCGTCATCCTTCGGGTTCTGCGCCAGGCGGCTCTTGAGCTCGGCAACTTCCGGCAGGCTGGCGGCCTGACGCAGAAAGGTCAGCTGGGCCTTGGCGCCGGCCAGGGCGGCCTTGTGCTCGTCGGTCTTGACCGCATCCAGCACCACCTGGGCTTCCCCCAGCTCGCCTCGCTCGGCCAGGCAACGGGCATAGAGGATCAGCCCCTCGACGTTGCCGTTGTCTTCGCTCAGCAGCGCCTGGAGCAGCGCTTCGGCTTCGCTGAAGCGGCTTTCGGCGAACAGTGCCTTGGCCTGCTCCAGCGGCGAGGCGGTCGGTGCGGCGGGCATTTGCACGTGGGGTTCGAGCATCGCGCGGATGGCCGACTCAGGCTGGGCGCCGGCAAAACCGTCGACCGGCTGACCGTCCTTGAACAACACCACGGTCGGCAGGCTGCGGATACCGAACTGGGCGACGATCTGTTGCTCCACATCGCAATTGACCTTGGCCAGCAGCAACTCGCCCTGGTAACCCTCGGCGATCTTGGCCAGCAACGGCATCAGCGCCTTGCACGGCGCGCACCATTCGGCCCAGAAATCTACCAGCACCGGCTTGTGAAAAGAATTCTCAATGACCAGTTGCTGGAAGGTGGCATCGCTGGCATCGAAAATGTACGGCGTGTCTTGGTTCATCGCGACTCTCGCAAATCCTTGAATGGCACCACTATAAAGGCTCGCGGCTGGCGTGGTACAGGCTGACCCGGCGGAATTCGTGTGGCTCGGCCAGGTCCGGCAGGGTCAGCGCCTCGAGCACGCCAAGCGCCTGATAGCGCGGATGATCGAAGTTGCGCACCCGGGAATCGGCCACCAAGGCCTGGCGACCGCGGCTGAGGAATTCATCGAGCAGTGGCAGGTTGGCGCGGTCATAGAGCACGTCGGCGACGAGGATCAGGTCGAAGCGGTCTTGTTCTGCGAAGAAATCGCCGCTGTAGCCAAGTTTCACGCCGTTGAGTGCGGCATTGGCGCGACAGGCATCCAGTGCCAATGGGTCGAGGTCGCAGGCCACGACTTCCAGTGCGCCTGCACGTGCGGCGGCGATACCGGCGATACCTGAGCCTGCGCCGAAGTCCAGCACCCGCTTACCGCGTACCCAGTGCGGTTGCTCGGCCAGGTAGCGGGCCATGGCCAGGCCGCTGGCCCAGCAGAAGCTCCAGTACGGCGGTTCGTCGAGGATGCGCCGGGTTTCCTCGGGGCTGAAGGCGCGGTCCATGTTGTCGGCGTCGATCAGCCACAGCTTCAGTTCGCAGTCAGGTAGCTCGCTCTCGACCAGACGCGCCTCGCCGATCAGACCGCTCAGGGCCCGCTGCAGATGCAATGGGGGCATCTAGGGCGCCTTCTCGAAGCGCAGGGGACCAGTGGCCTGGGTGGTGGCCTGGGCGATACGCAGAGGTGGCAGGTGCAAGATCAACTGCCCAGAGCGACTGGCCCGGCCGCGCAACTCCACGCGAGCGCCGGCAGGGAAGGCTTCGGGGCTGAAGCGCAGGCGGTAGGGCAGGTCCTGTCCGGTACCGGTGAGGTTGCTGCTCGCCAGCAGGCGCTGCGGGCGGCCACGCTCATCGATGACCAGCAGCGCCAGTTCCACTTCGGCGCCGGCCGGCACTTGTAGCAAGGTGCCGCTCAGTTCGCGCTGATAGGCCGGCAGCGGGCCCAGCTCCTCGCCTTTTTTCTTCACGGCCTTGGCCGGGGGCGCGGTGACAGTTTGCTCGGGCTTGGGTTGGTCGCTGCCGCAGGCGGCGAGCAGGCCGGTGAGGCACAGCACGACGAGCGCTCGGTAATGCATGGGGTAATCCTTCGCAGGCAGAATTCCATGGATGGTAACCCCTTTGGCTTGTCTTGCCAGTGGGATGCGCTACCATGGCCCTCCCTTTTTTTGTTGCCTGCCACCATGCACTGTCCCTTTTGCGGTGCCAACGACACCAAGGTCATCGACTCGCGCCTGGTCGCCGAGGGCGAACAGGTGCGCCGCCGCCGTGAATGCGTCGCCTGCGGCGAGCGCTTCACCACCTTCGAGACCGCCGAACTGGTCTTGCCCCGGCTGATCAAGCAGGACGGCACCCGCCAGCCCTTCGATGAAGAAAAACTGCGCGCTGGCATGCAGCGAGCGCTGGAAAAACGTCCGGTCAGTGTCGAGCGCCTGGAAGCGGCGCTGGCGCACATCAAGCACAAGCTACGCGCCACCGGTGAGCGCGAGGTCAAGTCGCTGGTGGTGGGCGAACTGGTGATGGCCGAGCTGCGCAAGCTCGACGAAGTCGCCTACATCCGTTTCGCTTCGGTCTACCGGCGCTTCCAGGATCTCGACGAGTTCCGCGAAGAAATCGACCGCCTGGCCCGAGAGCCCGCCAAAGAATGACCATGCCAAGCCAAACCGCCATTCTCGATGCCTACTACATGGCGCGAGCCCTGGAATTGGCCCGCAAGGGCCTGTACAGCACCCATCCCAACCCGCGTGTGGGGTGTGTGATCGTGCGGGACGGCGAGGTGGTCGGCGAAGGCTGGCACGTGCGCGCCGGCGAACCCCATGCAGAAGTCCATGCCCTGCGCCAGGCCGGCGAGCGCGCACGAGGTGCGTGTGCCTACGTGACGCTCGAGCCTTGCAGCCACCATGGCCGCACCCCCCCATGCGCCGAGGCGTTGGTGCAGGCTGGCGTGGCCCGGGTCGTGGCGGCGATGCAGGACCCCAACCCGCAGGTGGCAGGCAAAGGCCTGCGTCGCCTGGCCGAGGTCGGCATCGAGGTCAGCAGCGGCGTGCTCGAAGCTGAGGCCCGGGCGCTCAATCCGGGCTTTCTCAAGCGCATGGAGCATGGACTGCCATTCGTACGGGCCAAGCTCGCCATGAGCCTGGACGGTCGCACTGCCATGGCCAGCGGCGAGAGCCAGTGGATCACCGGCCCTGCCGCGCGCGCCGCGGTACAGCGCCTTCGCGCCCGTTCCAGCGTGGTGCTGACCAGCGCCGAAAGCGTGCTGGCCGACAACGCCCGCATGACCGTGCGCGGCGCCGAACTGGGCCTGGACCCGGACACCGCCGCCCTGGCCCTGTCGCGCCCACCACTGCGTGTGCTGATCGACGGACGCCTGCGCCTGCCGCTGGACGCTCCGTTCTTCCAGGCTGGCCCGGCCTTGGTGGTGACCGCCGTCGCCGACGACCCTCGCTACGCCCAGGCTGGCCACGAGTTGCTGAGCCTGCCAGGCGAGCACGGCCGGGTCGATCTCCCAGCCTTGCTGCGGGCCCTGGCTGCCCGTGGTGTCAACGAAATCCTGCTGGAGGCCGGCGCTGGCCTGGTCGGCGCTTTCGCGAGCCTGGGTTTGGTGGATGAATTCCAGCTGTTCGTCGCCGGCACCTTCCTGGGCAGCAGTGCTCGCCCGCTGCTGGACTGGCCGCTGGCAACGATGAGCGAGGCCCCGCGTCTGAAAATCACCGAGGTGCGCGCAGTCGGCGATGACTGGCGGATCACGGCCATTCCCTTGCCGGCGTCCGGCGTATAATGCCTGGCTTGCCACGCGCAGCCCTGTTCCCGAGGAGGACACCATGTTCACCGGCATCATCGAATCCATCGGCACCATCCGCAGCCTGACGCCCAAAGGCGGTGACGTGCGTGTCTATGTAGAGACCGGCAAGCTTGACCTGGCCGACGTCAAGCTCGGCGACAGCATCGCCGTTAACGGCGTCTGCCTGACGGCCGTGGAACTGCCAGGTGACGGCTTCTGGGCCGATGTCAGCGTCGAAACGCTCAAGCGCACCGCCATGGTCGATCTCAAAAGCGGCAGTCGGGTCAACCTGGAAAAAGCCCTGACCCCCACCACCCGCCTGGGCGGTCATCTGGTCAGCGGCCACGTCGACGGCGTCGGCGAGATCATTTCGCGCAGCGATAACGCGCGCGCTATCCAGTTCCGCGTGCGTGCGCCCAAGGAGCTGGCCAAGTACATCGCCCACAAAGGGTCGATCACCGTCGACGGCACCAGCCTGACGGTCAATGAGGTCGATGGCGCTGAGTTCGAGCTGACCATCGTCCCGCACACCCTGTCCGAAACCATCATGGCCGACTACCGCGCAGGTCGTCGGGTCAACCTTGAGGTCGACCTGCTGGCCCGTTACCTGGAGCGTCTGCTGCTGGGCGACAAGGCTGCTGAGTCGAGCAAGGGCAGTGGCATCACCGAAAGCTTCCTGGCCGCCAACGGCTACCTGAAATCCTGATTGAGAAGGGGGTGCCGAGTGGCGCTCAACAGCATCGAAGAGCTGGTGGAAGACATCCGCCAGGGCAAAATGGTCATTCTCATGGACGACGAAGACCGTGAGAACGAAGGCGACATCATCATGGCCGCCGAGTGCTGCCAGGCCGAGCACATCAACTTCATGGCCAAGCACGCCCGTGGCCTGATCTGCATGCCGATGACCCGCGAGCGCTGCGAAACGCTCAAGCTGCCGCTGATGGCACCACGCAACGGTTCGGGCTTCGGTACCAAGTTCACCGTATCGATCGAAGCGGCCGAAGGCGTTACCACCGGCATCTCCGCCGCCGACCGCGCACGCACCGTGCAGGTGGCCGCCGCTCGCGATGCCAAGGCCGACGACATCGTCAGCCCAGGCCATATCTTCCCGTTGATGGCCCAGGCCGGCGGCACCCTGGCCCGCGCCGGGCACACCGAAGCGGCCTGCGACCTGGCGCGCATGGCCGGGTTCGAGCCCAGCGGTGTGATCTGCGAAGTGATGAACGACGACGGCACCATGGCTCGTCGTCCGGAGCTCGAGGCCTTCGCCGCCGAGCACGGCCTGAAGATCGGCACCATCGCCGACCTGATCCACTACCGCATGATCCACGAGCGCACCGTGCAGCGTATCGCCGAACAGCCGCTGGACAGCGAGCTGGGTCAGTTCAATCTGGTCACCTACCGCGACGCGGTGGAAGGCGATGTGCATATGGCCCTGACCCTGGGCACCATCTGCGCCGAGGAGCCGACCCTGGTGCGCGTGCACAACATGGACCCGCTGCGTGACCTGCTGATGGTCAAGCAACCGGGCCGCTGGAGCTTGCGTGCCGCGATGAGTGCCGTGGCCGAGGCCGGCAGTGGCGTGGTACTGCTGCTGGGCCACCCGCTGGATGGTGACGTGCTGCTGGCGCACATCCGTGAAAGCGCCGGTGACGCCCAGCCCAAGACCCCGACCACCTACAGCACCGTCGGTGCCGGCTCGCAGATCCTGCGTGACCTGGGCGTGCGCAAGATGCGCCTGATGAGCTCGCCGATGAAGTTCAACGCGATATCCGGATTCGATCTGGAAGTTGTAGAATACGTGCCCTCCGAGTGACACAGGCGTAACTGTCGTCCTGCCGCTCGTGTCCAAACCCTCCCGCAGGCCGCGTGTGCGCGGCCTCGCTCTTTAAGATGAGAACACCGGAATGACCCTGAAGACCATCGAAGGTACCTTCATCGCCCCCAAAGGTCGCTATGCTTTGGTGGTTGGCCGCTTCAACAGCTTCGTCGTCGAAAGCCTGGTGAGCGGTGCCGTTGATGCCCTGGTACGCCATGGTGTCAGCGAAAGCGACATCACCATCATTCGTGCCCCGGGCGCCTTCGAGATCCCGCTGGTTGCACAGAAAGTCGCCCAACAAGGCGAATACGACGCGATCGTCGCCTTGGGCGCGGTGATTCGCGGCGGTACCCCGCACTTCGAATACGTGGCGGGCGAGTGCACCAAGGGCCTGGCCCAGGTGTCCATGGAGTTCGGTGTTCCGGTGGCCTTCGGTGTTCTGACCGTCGACTCCATCGAGCAAGCCATCGAGCGTTCCGGCACCAAGGCCGGCAACAAAGGTGCCGAAGCTGCCCTGTCCGCCCTGGAAATGGTCAGCCTGCTGGCGCAGTTGGAGGCCAAGTGATTAGCGACGAAAGCGATCGTTTCAACCCGCGCGAGCCACGCGCGGCGGATGCCGGCAAGCCCTCGAAAAGCGCCAAGCGCCGCGAAGCCCGCAAGCTCGCGACCCAGGCGCTGTATCAGTGGCACATGGCCCAGCATTCGCTGAACGAAATTGAGGCTCAGTTCCGGGTCGACAACGATTTCTCCGATATCGATGGCGCCTATTTCCGCGAGATCCTGCATGGGGTTCCGGCAATCAAGGGCGAGATCGACAAGGCCCTGGCTCCGTGCCTGGACCTGCCGCTTGAGGAACTCGACCCGGTCGAGCTCGCGGTGCTGCGCCTGTCCACCTGGGAGTTCATCAAGCGCGTCGACGTGCCGTACCGCGTCGTGATCAACGAGGGCGTGGAACTGGCCAAGGTCTTCGGCGCCACCGATGGCCACAAGTTCGTCAACGGTGTGCTGGACAAGCTGGCTCCGACGCTGCGTGACGCGGAAGTCAAGGCGAACAAGCGCTGATCGCGGCGCTTTCCGACCATGGGTGAGTTCGAGCTGATCCGCCATTACTTCGCCGCTGCGTCCTGTGCGCAGGGCGGCGAAGGCGTGGTCCTTGGCATCGGCGACGACTGCGCCCTGCTGGAACTACCGGTCGGCGAGCAGTTGGCGGTGTCCACCGACACCCTGGTCGAAGGCGTGCATTTCCCTGCGGCCTGCGATCCGCTGCTGCTTGGCCAGCGTTCCCTGGCGGTAGCCGTCAGCGACTTGGCGGCCATGGGCGCCGACCCGATCGGTGTCACTCTGGCCCTGACATTGCCCGGGGTTGGCGCCGACTGGCTCAGGCAGTTTGCCGACGGCCTCAACCTCATGGCCCACCGATGCGGTGTCAGCCTGATCGGCGGCGACACCACCCGCGGCCCCTTGAGCATCACCGTCACCGTGTTCGGCAAAGTGCCCGCCGGGCAGGCCCTGCGCCGCAGCGGCGCCCGGCCGGGCGATTTGCTGTGTGTCGGCGGTCACCTGGGCAATGCCGCAGGTGCCTTGCCGCTGGTGCTGGGCCAGCGCCAGGCGCCGGTCGAGGTCGCCGAGCCGCTGCTTGCCCACTACTGGTCGCCGATGCCTCAGCTTGTCTTGGGCCGGCAGCTGCGCGGTCGGGCCACGGCAGCACTGGATATCTCCGATGGGCTGCTCGCCGACTGCGGCCACATCGCCAAGGCTTCGGGCGTTGCCCTGGAGGTGGACGCCGAGCAGGTGCCCGTCTCGCCGGCCCTGGAAGCCTTTCTGGGGCGCGAGGCGGCCCTGTACGCCGCGCTCACCGGCGGTGACGACTACGTACTGGCGTTCACCCTGCCTGAAGCACTTCTTTCATCCTTGCCTGAAACGGGCGTCATCCATGTCATCGGCCGCGTGCGCGAAGGGCAGGGTGTGAGCCTGCGCGACCGGCAGGGCCAGGACATCACCCCGACGCAACGGGGCTATCAACATTTTAGGGAGACACCGTGACCGACCACCCCAACCAGGTGCCTGCGGAGTTCGTTCCGCCTTCGGTCTGGCGCAACCCCTGGCATTTCATTGCCTTTGGCTTCGGTTCCGGCACTTTGCCCAAGGCGCCCGGCACTTGGGGCTCGCTGGTCGCCTTGCCGTTCATCCCGCTGTGGCAGATGCTGCCGGACTGGGGTTACTGGCTATTGCTGGGCATCACCATGCTGTTTGGCTTCTGGCTGTGCGGAAAAGTCGCCAATGACTTGCGGGTGCACGACCATGAGGGCATTGTCTGGGACGAAATGGTCGGGATGTGGATCACCCTGTGGCTGGTGCCAGAAGGCTGGCTATGGCTATTGGCGGGGTTCTTGATGTTCCGCTTCTTCGACATCCTCAAGCCGTGGCCGATCCGCTGGGTCGACCGTCACGTGCACGGCGGTGTCGGGATCATGCTCGACGACATCCTGGCTGGTGTGTTCGCCTGGCTGGGCATGCAGGTGTTGGTATGGGTGGTTGCCTGACTTAAGGAGCGGGTCATGGGCATAAGGACGGTGCTGCTGGCAATGGTGTTGCTGCTTGGCCCAGGGGCGAGCGCGGTCATGGCTGAAAGCCTGCCCAGGCAGATCCATCTGGTCAGCGAAGAGTGGCTCGACTACACCAACGCCGATGGCACCGGCGTGGCGTGGGATGTGCTGCGCAAGGTCTTCGAACCGGCAGGCGTGAAGGTACTGACCCAGAGCGCGCCTTACAGCCGGGCGGTAGGGTTGGTCAAGCGCGGCGAAGCCGATGCCTGGGTGGGCTCCTACCACGAGGAAAACGACGACAACCTCTATCCCCGCTGGCATTTCGATGTGGATCACATCTATGCCCTGGGCCTGGTCAGCAAGCCTGTGCCGACGCCCGAGAGCATCGGCCAGTACCGGCTGGCCTGGGTACGCGGCTATGAATTCCAGAACTACCTGCCTCATGTCAAAAGGTACCGCGAGGTCCAGCGCCGCGAAGGTATCCTGCCGATGCTCGAGCACGATCGTGTGGACTTCTACATCGATGCCTTGACCGAGGTCGACTATGTCTTGGACCGGGCACCTGATCCTGACCGCTGGCGTCGTACCCATGTTGCGGAGCTGCCGCTGTACCTTGCCTTCGCTCGCAACGACAAGGCCAAGGCGCTGAGCGAACTGTTCGACCGGCGCATGCAGGAACTGGTGCGCAGCGGCGAGCTCAAGCCTATTTTCGAGCGCTGGCAGCAGCCGTACCCTTTCACGCCAGAGAGCCAGCCGTACTGATATGGCGTGAGACGCTGTGAGAGCGCCGGCGTCTGAACATCGAACTTTTCGATCTTAAGCGGCGATATTCAGCCTGCGCATGCTCTGCAGCCTGCTGATACAATCGGGCCATTGAAAATTGCCTACTTTTAGGAGCACAACGTGCCCGTCGTCTTTGTCGCCGCCTCGAAACTCCCGACTCCCTTCGCGATCTTCACCATGCATGGTTTTCTCGATGAAGCCACGGGCCGCGAGCACGTGGTGCTCAGCCTGGGTGATATCGCCGATGGTCAGCCGGTGCTGGGGCGCCTGCATTCCGAATGCCTGACCGGCGATGCGCTGTTCAGTCAGCGCTGCGACTGCGGCTCGCAACTGGAGGCCGCCCTGCAGGCCATCGCCCGCGAAGGCCGTGGCGTGCTGCTGTACCTGCGCCAGGAAGGTCGCGGGATCGGCCTGTTGAACAAGATCCGCGCCTATGAACTCCAGGACGGTGGCGCCGATACCGTCGAAGCCAATGAACGCCTGGGCTTTGCTGCGGACCAGCGCGACTACGCGATGTGCCTGCCGATGCTTGAGCACCTGGGGGTGCAGTCACTGCGTCTGATGACCAACAACCCGCGCAAGGTCAAGGCACTGACGGACATGGGCATCAAGGTCGCCGAGCGCGTCCCGCTGCACACTGGGCACAACCCGCACAACCGTCACTATCTGGCCACCAAGGCCGGCAAGCTCGGCCACATGATGGGCAACGAGCACCAGGGCGAGCCCCAGGCGTGACCCGCGGCCAGGTGAAGCGGCGCCTGGCGCTGGCCTGGTGGCAATACCTGGCGGTGGGCCTGGTGCCGTTGCCAGTGATGGCCTGGGCCTTTGGCGGTGGCGATGCCTTGATTCCCGTCCTGGCGATGCCGCTGTTCATTGCCGGTGCTGCGACCATGTTCCTCAGCCTGCCGCGCTTTGGCGCGTATAAGCGCGCCTTGATCGCGACGTCCAAGGCGCTGGGCTCGTCGGAGGAGCCGCAGGCCTGGATCGTACTGGCCCAGGTGCGGCGCATGGCCATGCTGTTCGCCTGCTTCCCGGCCTGGGTAGCGGCGCTTTCAGTGCTGGTGGGCCTGGAGACAGTGCCTCAGGTGCTGCTGGCGCTTTCCACGGTGGTACTGCTCTACCTCTACCGTATCCCTCGCCAGCTGGGCTGATGCGCGTACTTCTCTGCCTGTTGGTCCTGCTGGCCTTCGGCGCCCTGGCCGAAGACAGGCCAAGGGTCATCAGCCTGGCGCCCTCAATGAGCGAAATCATGCTCGAACTGCACGCCGAGGACTTGCTGGTGGGTGTGCTTGATGGCGGTGAGCGGCCTGCGGCGTTGTCTGGCCTGCCATCGGTGGGACGCCACGGGCAATTGGACATGGAGCGCCTGCTCAGCCTCAAGCCTGATCTGTTGCTGCTGTGGCCCGACAGCGTGGCCCCGGCCCAGCGCGATCAACTCAGGCACCTGGGGATCGCGACGTTCGTCGGTGAACCCAAGGATATCGACCAACTCATTGGGCAGATCGAAACCATCGGACAGCGGGTTGGGCGAGCGGAGCAAGGCCGGCAATACGCACAGGCCCTGCGTGAGCGGCTGCGCAGCCTGCGCGAGCAGTACCATCGTGAACGACCGCTGCGAGTGTTCTACCAGGTTTGGGACAAACCGCTGTACACCCTCGGCGGGCGGCAGATCGTCAGCGACGCTTTGACGGTTTGCGGTGCCAGCAACCTGTTCGCCGACCTTCCCCAGCCTGCACCACAGGTGAGCGTGGAGGCCGTACTGTTGCGCGATCCTGACGTGATCTTGGCCGGTGATCCGGCGCAGCTGGCGAGCTGGAAGGCCTGGCGTACGCTCAGTGCGGTGAAGGCCGATCGCCTGCTGGTGGTGCCCGACAAAGGCCTGGAGCGCCCCAGCGGTCAGATGATCGAAGCCACGGCACGTTTGTGCGCGTTGCTGGAGGCTAAAGCACCGGTGTCCAGGTGACGCTCAGCAGCCAGGTGCGGCCTTCTTCGCGATACCCGTAGTTGGCGCCCTCATAGTTGTAATGGGTACGGCTGTATTGCTTGTCCAATAGGTTGTCCAGCTTCAGGTCGAACTTCACCTCATCGGTAGCTGCCCAGCTGCCGCGCAGTCCCAGTAGGCCGTATCCGCCAATAGTGTCGGTGTTCGCTTCATCGTTGTAGCTGCTGCTGACCGCCTGCCAACTGGCGCCTAGCGCGAAACGTTCGAACTGCCGATCGAGGTCCAGGCTCACGGTACGCCGGGCCCGGCGGGAGAGGGTGTGGCCGCTGTCGCGGTCGCGTGGATCGATCAGCGAGAGGCCCAGTTGGGAGGTCCAGCCGTCCCAGTCCTGGCTCAGGGCCATCTCGAAACCATTGACCCGCGCGGAGTCGACATTCTCCGGGCGTACGCTGTAGTTGATAGCGTCCTGCAGGTCGGTGCGATACAGCGAGGCTTCCAGCTTACTGCGCTCGCTCAGCTGGCTGCGCCATTGCAGCTCGTAACTTTTGGAACGTTCAGGCTTGAGATCCGGATTGTTGTAGCCCGGGAAGTACAGGTCGTTGAAAGTCGGTGCCCGAAAACCTTCGCTGTACGAGAGCAGCACATCGTTATTCACGTTGAGCGGTACTGTCAGGCTGCCGCTCCAGCTGGTCTGGCCGCCGAACTGCTGGTTGCGGTCATGACGTACGCCAAGCTCGGTGGAAAAGTATTCGCCACGGAATCGGTGCTGGGCGAAGGCGGCGCGGTTCCAGCGGCTGTCTTCGGTGAAATCGGCACTGGCATGGACACGATCTTCGTACCAGTCGCCTCCCAGCAGTAGGCTGTTGCGGTCATCCAGTGTCAGGTCGTTCTGCCAGGTGGCTTGGTCGCGGTAGGTATTGAATGGATAGCGGGTCCCGGCGAGTTTGTCGCGGCTTTCGTCGCGATTCTCGCTATGGGCCAACTCCAGCCGACTATTCCATCCCTCGCTGACCTGAGCGTCCAGATAGCTGCCGATGCTGCTGACGGAAAAGTCCGAATAGGGCTCTTGTGCGCTGAAACCACGAGGCTCGTCGTACTCGCGGCGTCCACGGCTATCGAGCACATTCAGCCCTGTCTCGAAACGTTCGCTGAAGGTGTGGCTTAGACTCAGGTTGAATGACTTGTTGCGGTAGGCGTCATGATCCGCGTCGCTGGCAAAGGATGGCCCGGTCGAATCGATGCCTGCCGTCTCATCCAGGCTGGCGCCGAGGTTGAAGCGGGTCGCCTCGCTGCCGCCGGAGAGCCCGAGGCTGCGCTGGAAGCTCTGGTTGCTGCCCGCCGCCAGGCGCAGGCGTGGTTGCAGGCCAGGACCTGTGCCGCGACGGGTGAAAATCTGGATGACCCCGCCAATGGCATCACTGCCATAGATCGCCGAGCGTGACCCGCGCAGCACTTCGACCCGCTCGATCTGGTCGACGTCCAGATATTGCAGGGCGCTGTCCCCGGATGTGGCATTGGCGATGCGCACGCCATCGACCAGCACCAGGGTCTGGGCGGCCTTGGTGCCGCGGATGAAGATCCCTGGCAGGCTGCCGCGTCCACCGGTGGGCGCTACCTGAACGCCAGGCACACGGGTCAGCAGGTCGGTGACATTGGAGGGTTGCAGGCGATCAATGTCGTGACGGGTGAACACGGTATTCGCGGCGCTGGTGGCGCTGCGCGACTCGACCTGGCGACTGGCGCTGATCAGCACGTCGGGGAGCTTGAGGGCATCGTCGCGGTCCGGTTCGGCGGCCAGCAAGGCGGTGGGCAGGCAGAAAACTGCAGTGGCGAGGGACGAAATCTTCATCAGTAGTTCCATAACATTCGCGGGCAAGCCCCGCTTCCTCAGGGCTTGAGAGCAACCCTGTGGAAGCGGGGCTTGCCCGCGAATGCGTCAATCAGACAGCGAAGGCTTACAGGCCGAGCTTGGCCATCCGGGCCTTCACCGAGGCTTCGATACCGGCGGCATCGAGCCCGCACTCTGCCAGCATCTGCGCAGGCTTGGCGTGTTCGACGTAAATGTCCGGCAGGCCCAGGTGCAGCATTGGCTTGAGCACGGCTTCCTGGGTCAGGAACTCACTGACCGCAGCCCCCGCACCGCCCATGATGGCGTTCTCTTCGATGGTCACCAGCAGATCATGGTGGGCGGCCAGTTCCAGCACCAAGGCCTCATCCAAGGGTTTGACGAAGCGCATGTCGACCACGGTGGCGTTGAGGCCGTCGGCGACCTTCATGGCCTCGGCCAGTTGCACACCGAACACCAGCAGGGCGACTTTCTCGCCTTTGCGGCGAACCACGCCCTTGCCGATTGGAAGCGGCTCCAGGTCGCCACTGATCGGTGCGTTGGGGCCGGTACCACGAGGGTAGCGCACTGCCGCCGGGCCGTTGTACAGGTGGCCGGTGCTGAGCATCCTGCGCAGTTCGTTCTCGTCGCTTGGGGTCATCACCAGCATGCCCGGGATGCAACGCAGGTACGAGAGGTCGAAGCTGCCCGCGTGCGTCGGGCCGTCTTCGCCGACCAAGCCTGCGCGGTCGATGGCGAACAGCACGTCGAGGTTCTGTACCGCCACATCGTGGATCAACTGGTCATAGGCACGCTGCAGGAAGGTGGAGTAGATCGCCACCACCGGCTTGGCACCTTCGCAGGCCATGCCTGCGGCCAGGGTGACCGCGTGCTGCTCGGCAATCGCCACGTCGAAGTAGCGCTCCGGGTAGCGTTCGCTGAAGGCCACCAGGTCCGAGCCTTCCTTCATTGCGGGGGTGATGCCCACTAGGCGATTGTCGGCCGCGGCCATGTCGCACAGCCATTGGCCGAACACCGCCGAGTACTTCGGCCCGCTGACCTTCTTCGGTGCGACCGGTTTGTCGGCAGGTTCGAGCTTGGTGATGGCGTGGTAGCCGATCGGGTCCACTTCGGCCGGGGCGAAGCCTTTGCCTTTTTTGGTGATCACGTGCAGGAACTGCGGGCCCTTGAGGTCACGCATGTTGCGCAGAGTGGCAATCAGGGTCGGCAGGTCGTGGCCGTCGATAGGGCCGATGTAGTTCCAGCCCAGTTCCTCGAACAAGGTGCCGGGCACCAGCATGCCTTTGGCGTATTCCTCGGTGCGGCGGGCGATTTCCCAGGCGCCGGGCAGGCGCGACAGGACCTTCTTGCTGCCCTCGCGCATGCTTGCGTAGGTGCGGCTGGAGAGGATCTTGGCCAGGTAGTTGGACAGGCCGCCCACGTTGCGCGAGATCGACATGTCGTTGTCGTTGAGGATCACCAGCATGTCGGCGTCGACTTCTTGGGCGTGATTCAACGCCTCGAAGGCCATGCCGGCGGTCAGCGCGCCGTCACCGATCACAGCGATCGACTTGCGTGGGTCGTTCTGCAGGCGGGCGGCAATGGCCATGCCCAATGCGGCACTGATCGATGTGCTGGAGTGGCCGACACCAAAGGTGTCGTACTCGCTCTCGCTGCGCCGCGGGAAGGCGGCGATACCGTCCTTCTGGCGCAGGCTGAGCATACGTTGGCGGCGGCCGGTGAGGATCTTGTGCGGGTAGGCCTGATGGCCTACGTCCCAGACCAGACGGTCGTCCGGCGTGTCGAAGACGTAGTGCAGGGCGATCGTCAGCTCGATGACGCCCAGGCCGGCGCCGAAATGCCCACCGGTCTGACCAACGGTATAGAGCAGCTCCTGGCGCAGCTCGTCGGCCAGGGTCTCCAGGTCGGCTTCAGCCAACCGGCGCAGGCCGGCAGGCGTGTCGGCGCGGTCCAGCAGCGGCGTGACCGGGCGTTCGCGGGGGATCTCTTGAAACGTCGTGGGCATCAGGCGAGTCGTTATAGGTGTGAAGACGCGGCAGTTTACCCCATTGTAGGAATTACTGCCCATTCAGACGCAGGTTGCATGCCCCCTGTGCGGGCCGGCTCACCCGCGAATGCGCAGGTCAATTGAGCATCGCATTTGCGGGCTAGCCGGCTCTCACAGTCGAGGTGTCAGGGTTTCAGTGGCGACGTTCGACGATGTAGCGGGCCAATGCACGCAGGGGTTCTGCGCTGCCACCGAAGCCTTCGAGTGCTGCCAGCGCCTGGTCGCGCAGCTCGAGCGCGTAGGCCTTGGCCGCTTCCAGGCCGAGCAGGGCCGGGTAGGTCGGTTTGTCGCGGGCGATATCGGCCCCCTGGCGTTTACCGAGGGTGGCGGTGTCGCTCTCCACGTCGAGGATGTCGTCCTGCACCTGGAAGGCCAGGCCAATGGCCTGTGCATAACGTTGCAGGGCCTCGAGCTGCGCCTGGCTGGCGCGGGCGCTGGCCAGGGCGCCAAGGCGTACGCTGGCTTCGATCAGGGCGCCAGTCTTGTGCCGGTGCATGTATTCCAGGGCGCGCTGGTCGAGCTTGAGGCCCACCGAGCCCAGGTCGATGGCCTGGCCGCCGACCATGCCCGCTGGCCCTGCAGCCTTGGCCAGAGCCTGGACCATGGCCAGGCGAGTGGCGTCGTCCTGAGGGCTCAGGCGCGCATCGAGCAGGGCGCTGAAGGCCAGGCTCTGCAGGCCGTCGCCAGCCAGAATGGCGCAGGCCTCGTCAAAGGCTTTGTGAGTGGTGGGCTGGCCACGACGCAGGTCGTCGTCGTCCATGGCCGGCAGGTCATCATGCACCAGTGAATAAGCGTGGATCAGCTCCACAGCGCAGGCGGCGCCATTGGCCTGCTCGGCCGGGGCACCGAAGGCCTCGCAGGCAGCGTAGGCCAGCAGTGGGCGTACGCGCTTGCCGCCATTCATCACGCTGTAGCGCATGGCGGCGTAGAGGCGTTCGAGCTCCTTGGAAGGCGCCTGGAACAGCGGTTCGAGCGCAGCATCGACACGTGCCTGGCAATTGGCCTGGTAGGCGCTGATCATGCTTCGGGCTCCGCATCGAAAGGCTGGGCCGCCAGTTCGCCATCGCGTTCGAGCAGGATCTGCACCTTCTGTTCGGCCTGTGCCAGGGCGCCCTGGCAGTCACGGGTCAAGGCAATGCCTTGTTCGAAGGCGGCCAGCGACTCTTCCAGCGACAGCTCGCCGTTCTCCAGGCGCTCAACCAAGGCTTGCAGGTCGGCGAGGGATTGCTCGAAATCGATGGAGGCTTTTTTGCGGGCCATGGCGACTGTCTCGGTGGCATTCAGAACGGCGCGACACTAGCAGAGCGGGGCAGGGGGAGCAAACCGGGGAGGGTAATCATTCGTCGCATTTTGTTGCATTTGTGTCGGAGGCGGCAGCTTGCAAATTGCGAAGCGCTCAGATTGTGAGCGTTTTGGCCCTCTGCCATAATCCCGCGCGCTCTGCGCCGCGGCCTACAAACCGTCGGCATCTCTCCTACTCGATGTCACGTAACGGATTACGTTGTGAGCTTCCTTTCGATCGAATTCGGCCTCTGCTTTACGCTGTTCTTCATTGTCTATTGGAGCCTGTGCTGGAGCATAGGTTTGCAGAACGTGCTGCTGCTGGCGGCCAGCTATGGGCTGGTGGCGAGTTTCAGCCTGCAGTCGCTCTACATACTGCTGGGTTACAGCGTGCTGGTGTACCTGCTCGGGTTGCTGGCGGCGCGTTACCCGGGGCGCTGGTTCAGCCGGGCTTTGTTGCTGGGGTTGGTGCTGGGCTGCTTCTACCTATTCAAGTACCAAGCGTTCTTCGTCGAGGGCGTGCAGGCCGCCCTTGCCCAGTCGGGATGGCGCGTGTCCTTGCCGGTGCTGGAAGTGCTGGTGCCGATTGGCATGTCGTTCTACATCTTCCATTCGGTGAGCTACCTGGTCTCGATCAACCGGCGCGAGCTGGCGCCAGCCGCGCCACTGAATCTTGCGTTGTACCTGGCATTCTTCCCAAGCCTGGTGGCCGGTCCGGTCAACCGTGCCTTGGACATGCTGCCCCAGATACGTCCGACGACGATTCGCCAAGTGCTGGAGCCCCAGCGGGCCTTGGGGCTGATTGCCCTGGCAGTGGTCAAAGTGTTTTTGCTCGGTGGTTGGCTGGCCAGCGAATGGGTGGATCCGGTGTTCGACACGCCTGGCAGCTTCACGCCCGAGCAGGTGTTGCTGAGTGTGTATGGCTACAGCTTCCTGATCTATTTCAACTTCAGCGGTTACACCAACCTGGTGACCGGCATCGCCCTGCTGCTGGGTTTTCGCCTGCCGGAGAACTTCAACGCGCCCTATGCGGCGCACAACCTCAAGGCATTCTGGGGGCGTTGGCATATCAGCTTGTCGCGCTTCATCCGTGACTATGTCTACATCCCCTTGGGCGGCAATCGCCAGGGCGTGTGGCGCGGCAACCTGAACATGTTGCTGGCCATGTTGGTGTCCGGCCTTTGGCATGGTGCGAGCCTGAACTTCATTCTCTGGGGCGCGCTTCATGGTGTGGGGCTGGCGGTCTACAAGCTGTTCGATCAACTGCTGCCTGGGGCCAAGGCACTGCCGGGGGCAGGGCTGGCTGCGCGATTGCTGACCTTCCACTATGTGGCATTCGCCTGGGTGTTCTTCCGCAGCACGACACTGGAGGGCGCCTGGGAAATGCTCGGCAATGTCGCCCAGGTGAGCATCGCCGGATTGTCGTCCTCCACGGGTTTGGCGGTGCTTGGCTGCGTGTTGTGCGTGGCGACTTATCCACAATGGCTGGCGATGTTGCGCCAGGGCTTTGCCGCCAGCCAGCGCCTGCCATGGCCGTTGTATCCGATGCCGCTGGCGGTATTCGTGTCGTTGGTGATCTTTGCATCGCAATCGGGCGTGCCGGGGTTCATCTATGCCAGTTTCTGATATCCGACAGTTGTTCCAGGCGCAGTTGGGCGCTGCCCGGGTGCTTTACGCGTTGGTCATCGCTACGCTGCTGCTGTGCTGGCTGAACCAGGACTCGATCAAGCTGTATTGCCAGCAGAAATACCACCAAGGTTGTGAGCTGCCGGTCATCGGCCAATCGTCTGCCTGGCGCCTGGGCGCAAGCCTTACCTTGGCACTGGAAGACGCACGCGACAGCTTTGTCGACAGCCTGCGGCGCAATACGCAGGTGGCTGTGACCCCGGCGCCTGTCGTCCTGCCGCCGACCATGCCGGTGGTGACCGTGGATCTGCAATCGGTCGCTCCGCCTGCCAAGCCTCGGCCAGCGCCCTCCGGCACGCTGGCGAGCCTAGCCACCGGCGATGAAGTCTTTCTGGTGGGGGACTCGCTGATGCAGGGCGTGGCGCCGCACCTGGCCAACAGCCTGCGCAAGCGCTACCAGATCAAGACGGTCAACCTCAGCAAGCAAAGCACCGGCCTCGCCTACCCGGGGTTTTTCAACTGGCCCAAGACCGTGACCGACACCCTGGCTGCCAATCCGAACATTCGCCTGATGATCGTGTTCATGGGGCCGAACGATCCCTGGGACATGCCCCAGGGCAAGGGCAAGCCGTTCCTGCGTTTCAAGTCGCCTGAGTGGGAGGCGATCTACCGCTCGCGGATCGACGCGATCCTTGAGCAGGCCCGCCAGCGCAAAGTCCAGGTGATCTGGGTTGGCCCGCCGAACATGGAACAGCCTCGGCTGTCCACGGCGATGGCTTACCTCAGTGGTCTGTATCAAGAGCGTACGGCGTTGTTCGGCCAGCACTATGTCTCGGCCAACCCGTTCCTTGGCTACCCTGACGAGCAGTTCGCCTATGCAGTGCAGACACCAGAGGGGCAGCGGGTCAAGGTGCGGGGCGACGACGGCATTCATTTCACCATCACCGGTCAGAAGATGATCGCAGCACAGGTGCTGTCGCTGATCGCCTTCCCGGGTTTGACTGTTACAGGACATTGAAATGCGCCAATGGCATCACCTGCTGGGCCTGACCCTGCTGATCTGCGCCCTGCCAGGCTGCAGCACCGGTGCGGGGGCTGCAGCCCAGGCACAGCCTGCGGCCAGGACGATTCCCGCACAGCCGGCGCGTCAGGATGGCAACATCGCGCTGCTGGCGAACAAACTGCGCAGCGCCAATCGAGCGGGCGTCTCCATCGTCCAGTTCGGTGACTCGCATACCGCCGCCGACCTGTTCAGCGGCGAGCTGCGTCGGTTGTTGCAGCAGCGCTATGGCGATGGGGGTATCGGCTTGGTACCGGCATCGTCCGTGCCGGGAATCCGCAACGACCGGGTGATCGTCGCCAGTGCGCAGCAACAGTGGGAGTTGGTGTCGGCGCGCAATCAGCAGAGCAGCCAGTTTCCCCTGGGTGGATACTTGTCGCGGCCGGTGCTGGCAAACGCCAGCGTGACACTTCAGGCCCGCGACCCCGATACGCAGCGCTACCGAATTTCGGCGTTGTACCAGGCAGCAGGCAACAGCACGCTGGCGGCCAATGGCAACCAGCGGCGCATGCTGCCGGCCAGCAATGGGCAGTGGCGCTTCAGTCCGGCGTTCACCAATCTGAGCTTGCCGGTGCGGCTCGGCGTGGAGGGCAGTCAGGGCGTGGTGCTTGGTGGCTGGTACATCCAGGGCCAGAAGAACACCGGCGTGACCTATTCATCCCTGGGCATCAACGGTGCTCGGCTGGAGGTTGTGAACAAGTGGCAACCCGGTTGGCAGGAGAGCCTCAAGACCCTGCGACCGGACTTGGTGATCCTCGCCTACGGCACCAATGAAGCCTTCGACGACACCCTCGACCTGAGCCTCTACCAATCGCAGTTGGATGCGACCCTCAGCGGCCTGCGCCAGGCGTTGCCGCGTGCGGCGATCCTGTTGGTAGGCCCGCCCGACTCGATCAAGCAGCGCAAGGCGCGTACCTGTGCGATGCGCCAGCCGCAGCCGTTGGCGTCGGTGATTCGCATCCAGCGGCAGGCCGCGCAGAAGCACAAGGCGTTGTTCTGGGACTGGCAGGCATACATGGGGGGGCCGTGCTCGATCGCGGGCTGGCAGGCAAGTGGGCTGGCGCGTCCGGATCTGGTTCACCTGACTGCCGAGGGATATCGCAAAAGCGCAGCGGGGCTGTATCAATTTTTGAAAGGGCCGCTGCAGCTGCGCTGACAGCGGCAGCATTGTGAGCGCCGAAGACCGCCCGCTCCCTCAAAAACCGCGATGCTCTCGAGAGCGCCTAGGATCTAGTGGGAGCGGGTTCACTGCGCAGAAGTCGCCGCGCAGCAAGCGCGTTGCGCTGACTCAGGCCGGCACGGCTTCGCGCTCGGCCATCGCCTCGCGATAGCGCGCCAACTCCTCGATGGTCAGCACCGGCAGGTTGTACTGGCGGGCATAGACCGCCACCTGCTCGCCCCGGGCCATGCTGCCGTCGGGGTTCATCAGTTCGCACAGCACCGCCGCCGGGCGCAGGCCGGCGAGGCGTGCCAGGTCTACTGAGCCTTCAGTGTGGCCACGACGGGTCAGGACGCCGCCATTGCGCGCGCGCAGCGGGAACACATGCCCAGGGCTGACAATGTGGCGCTGCTCAGCGGTGGAGCGCAGCGCGGCTTCGATGGTGGTGATGCGGTCCTGAGCCGACACGCCGGTGCTGACACCTTCAGCCGCCTCGATGCTGACGGTGAAGCCAGTGCCATGGCGCGCCTGGTTGTTTTGCACCATCGGCGCCAGTTGCAGGGCGTCGACGGTGGCTTCATCCAGGCACAGGCAGACGATGCCGCTGCAGTCGCGGATCATCATGGCCATGGTTTGCAGCGAGATGTTCTCGGCGGCGGCGATGATATCCGCTTCGTCCTCGCGGTCGTCATCGTCGAGCAGCAGCACAGGACGCCCGGCCTGGAAGGCGGCGATGGCAGCGGTGACATTGGGGAATTTGGGGTGATGCGTGGTGGACATGAAACGCTCCTCGTAAATGATCGATGAACGTCTCGGGGCGAACAAAATGCGCGCGCAGGAGCACCGGATGGCCCCCGCCTGACGCCTTCTTTCATCCGGACTATGACCGTCGGCCCTGGAATCTCACCAGGTCTGCTGACCCCCGGCATGGCCGGGGCGCTCGCGGGCTCATCTTTCGATTTACCGCCGGTGGGGACTTTCACCCCGCCCTGAAGACCGGGCAAGCATACCCCACTGTGCCACCCCGCTGGCAAGCCGACGGTGTACGACCTTCGGCGGTATCATGACCCGCATGGCTTTTGTGAGGCAGTACATCATGAACATTCTCGACGTCGCCGGCGGCAAGCCGATCAAGCTGTGGACCGATGGCGTGCCGGTGGAGGACGACGCCCGCAAGCAACTGATGAATATCGCAAGGATGCCATTCATCTTCAAGCACCTGGCGGTGATGCCGGACGTGCACTTGGGCAAGGGCTCGACCATCGGCAGCGTCATCCCCACCGTCGGGGCGATCATCCCGGCTGCGGTGGGGGTGGACATCGGTTGCGGCATGATCGCCGCGCGTAGCTCGCTGCACGCCCGTGACTTGCCGGACAACCTGCACGGCCTGCGTAGCGCTATCGAAAAAGCCGTGCCCCATGGCAAGACCTTCGGTCGGCGTGACCAGGGGGCCTGGGACGCGGTGCCTAACCATGCCGATCAGGCCTGGGGTGGGCTGGCCGTGCGTTTCAAGGCGATCACCGACAAGTACCCGCGCTTGGAGAAAACCAACAATCGCCATCACCTGGGCACCCTGGGTGGCGGCAACCATTTCATTGAGGTTTGCCTGGATGAGGCCGACCGCGTGTGGTTCATGCTGCACAGTGGCTCGCGCGGTGTCGGCAACGCCATCGGCAACCTGTTCATCGAACTGGCCCAGGCCGACATGCGCCAGCACTTGGCGAACCTGCCCGACAAGGACCTTGCCTACTTCGAAGAAGGCAGCCGGCATTTTGCAGACTTCGTGGAGGCGGTGGAGTGGGCCCAGGACTTCGCACGGCACAACCGCGAGCTGATGATGCAGGCGGTGATTGCCACCACGCGCAAGGTCTTGGGCAAGCCTTTCGAAGCGAATCTCGAGGCGGTCAATTGCCACCACAACTACGTGCAGCGTGAGCAGCACTTCGGCCGTGAGGTGCTGGTCACCCGCAAAGGCGCGGTGTCAGCGCAAAAAGGCCAGTTGGGCATCATCCCCGGATCCATGGGTGCCAAGAGCTTCATCGTGCGCGGGCTGGGCAACGAAGAGTCGTTCTGCTCCTGTAGCCATGGCGCAGGCCGGGTGATGAGCCGCACCAAGGCCAAGAGCCAATTCACCGTCGAGGATCAGCGGCGGGCCACGGCCCATGTGGAATGCCGCAAGGACAAAGACGTGATCGATGAAATCCCCATGGCCTACAAGGACATCGATGCGGTGATGCACGCCCAGCGAGAGCTGGTGGAAGTGCTTCACACCTTACGCCAGGTGGTGTGCGTCAAAGGCTGAGCCTTGTAGGCGCGGGTTCGGCCGACGATTGCGCCGAGCCCGTGATGGGGGGCGGCGATTCCTCGTCCGGCGAAAAATGTAGGGTCTCGAGCACCCCTCGTTCTCTTTTCGGAGAGAAGCTTTTAGGACCCTTCCCAAACCACTGAACACCTACCTACGGCCCGATTATCTGTTGGTTTAATCCCGCCCCTACTGGATATCGGATGATCAGAAGGGGCACAGGGATATCGCATGTTTTTACGGCCTGGGTGCTCGTTGCCGTTGGCTACACGAGCTTGAACATTGCCGCAGCGCCCATGGTCACGCAGGGGATAGGAGCATTTGTGGACAATTAAAAAGCCGGCTTGTGGCCGGCTTCTCGGGGACGGTCTTGGCTAATTTTTGGTAAGCCGCAACCGCCTTAACGGGATGGCCATGAAGGCCTGAAAAGAGATGGCGGACGGCTGTGTGAGGCGTCGCCAGGCCCTCTGGATCGCGGCTTGCGCCGGCCGGGGCTGAATGTGCGGCGTAGCATACTAGGGCTGGCGCGGGTTGCCCAGCAAAAAGTGGCGCCGGGTGTTTCAGCAAGGGCGGCGCAGGCTGAAACATGACCAGTGGAATACCCAACCGAGGATCTGCATGCCCTGGGCCTGGCGCTGGCGGGGGGTGTAACGCTCTGTGGGCTCATGACCGTGCAGGTACAGGTTGTCCAGTCGATCGCGGCTCAGGCGATGAACCCTCAAGCGGCCATTGTGCATCAACACGTAGGTCTCGCCGTCCACGACCCATGTCAGGCTCCGGTCGATGACCAGGGTGGCGTCGGTGGGGATGATCGAAGCGATGCCGGTCATGGGCATCGGGATGCAGGCGGCATCTTCTGGGGCAACGCCCAGCATCTGCAGCATTTGTTCGGAAAACGACAGGTATTTGCCTTCGTCGGGCTGGAGCGTTCCATTGCGCAGCAGATGGATCGGGAGGCGGATGAAGGTCCCTTCTTGATTGGCTGGTTGCGCCATGTTGAGGTGCGAGGGGTATGGGTTCGCGAGTGGATTGGCGTGCTTGGGCCCTTCGCCCGTGCGCAGCCAGCGCCGATGTACGCAGAACAGTTCGGCGATATCGTCCAGCCGGGCCAAGGGCACGCCGCGCCTGAACCAGTTGTTGACGTGCTGGGGTGTGACACCGCGAAGGATGGCAAAGTCGGAAGGGGTCAGGTGGCACTCCTGGAGGAGGACTCTGAGACGGTCACCGGAAGTATTCATGGAGGCCGAGTCTAGCGAGTCGGTGCGGGGGCGGGAATGAACCGGGAGTTGATGAGTTTTGTAGGAAATAAATGTAATTGTCGGAGCTTTGCGTAGGGCGAAGTAGGCCGTTTCGCGTGAAGGTGCCGTGCATTTCAACCAGGCAAAAAAAACCCTGCCGAAGCAGGGCTTTTCTTCAATCCGGTCTTAGCCCTTGTAGGCGGCAACCGACTTGGTGATCTCGGCACGGGCGGCATCAGCGCCTTCCCAGCCCTTGACCTTGACCCACTTGCCTTTCTCCAGATCTTTGTAGTTCTCGAAGAAGTGCTTGATCTGTTCCAGCAGCAGGGCTGGCAGGTCGGTGTATTCCTTCACGTCGACGTACAGCTGGCTCAGCTTGTCGTGTGGCACGGCCAGGACCTTGGCATCGCCACCGCTTTCGTCGTCCATGTGCAAGACGCCGACCGGACGGGCGCGGATGACCGAACCTGGAGCGACCGGGTACGGGGTCACGACCAGCACGTCCAGCGGATCACCGTCGTCGGCCAGGGTGTTCGGAATGTAGCCGTAGTTGGCTGGGTAGAACATCGGGGTGGCCATGAAACGGTCGACGAACAGGGTGTCGCTGTCCTTGTCGATCTCGTACTTGATCGGCGCGTGGTTAGCCGGGATCTCGATGGCGACGTAGATGTCGTTCGGCAGGTCTTTGCCCGCCGGAATCTTGCTGTAGCTCATTGGGCAGTGCCCCCGTGTTTGACCAAAAAGTGGCGGCGATTATAGGCACATTCCTACCGGGCATGCCACGCCCCGCCGGATGTGCGGCCCCGTCAGGCCTGGGTTTCGTGGTACAGAGGGTGCTCGGACTGCAACCGGTCCAGGCGTGCGAGCGGGTCCTGGCGATAGAACAGCGCCAGTTGCTGGTACACCTGTGGAAAAACCTGGTGCAGCAGGTCGGGCGCACTGAAGAAGTACTCGCTGGTGACGGCGAAAAATTCCGCCGGGTTTTCGGCAGCGTACGGGTCGATGGCGGTCTCGGCGTCCGGGTTGGCGTCCAGTTGCCGGTTCATGTCGTCGTAGGCCTGCTGCATGGCGCTGGCCCAGTCTTCCACGCGCATGCCCTTGTGCAGCGGCGGCAGGCCATTGGCATCGCCATTGAGCATGTCGAGCTTGTGGGCCAGTTCGTGGATCACCAGGTTGTAGCCTTCCCAGCCGCCACTGGCCAGCACCCCGGGCCAGGCCAGGATCACGGGGCCCTGTTGCCAGGCTTCACCGCTGTGCTCGGCGTCCCAAGTGTGTTCGACACCGCTGGCGTCGCGGTGGCGCTGGGGGCTCACGAAGTCGTCGGGGTAGAGGATGATTTCGTGGAAGCCCTGGTACCAGTTCAGCTCGCCTAGATGCAGCAGCGGCAGTTGGGCCTGGGCGGCGAGGAACAGACGCTGTTCGTCGTCCAACTGCACCCCGGGCAAGGCGGTCAGGTGCTTGTCGTGCAGAAACAGCACACAGGCTTCACGCAGGGTGCGGTCTTCTTCGTCACTGATGCCGTCGAGCATGGGCAGGCGCTCGCGAATCACCTGCCACAGCTGCGGATCGACGGGGTATCGAGCCAGGGTACGTCGGCGACGCCAGGCGCGCAGCGACCACATGACCGGTCAGTGGGCCTTCGCCGTGCGGCCCAGGCGGCCACGCAGCAGACCCAGGATCATCGGCACCAGCGACAGGATAATGATGCCGACGACCATCAGCGACAGGTGCTGCTTGATGAACGGGACGTTGCCGAAGAAGTAGCCCAGGGTCACCAGGCCGCCGACCCACAGCAGCGAACCTGTGATGCTGAAGGCCAAAAAGCGCGGGTAGAGCATGTGTGCGATGCCAGCGACGAATGGCGCGAAAGTCCGCAGGATCGGCAGGAAGCGCGCCATGGTCACGGTCTTGCCGCCATGGCGCTCGTAGAAGTCATGGGTACGCTGCAGGTAGTCGCGGCGGAAGATTTTCGAGTTGGGATTGCGGAACAATCGCTCGCCCGTGGTCCGGCCGATGACGTAGTTGGTGCTGTCGCCCAGGATCGCCGCGGCCATCAGCAGACCGGCCAGCAATACCGGATCCATGCCACCGCCTGCAGCGACGGCGCCAGCGATGAACAGCAAGGAGTCGCCCGGCAGGAAGGGCATCACCACCAGGCCGGTTTCGCAGAAGATAACCGCGAAGAGAATCGCGTAGATCCAGGGGCCGTAGTTGGTGACCAGCAGATCGAGGTAAGCATCGAGATGCAGGATAAGGTCCAGCGGGTTGAATTCCATGTACAACACCTGTGTTCTTGACCCGCAGCTACGGGCGCACGATGACGGACTGTGCCAAGGGCGTAGGCTTTTTTACCTGCGGATGGGTAAATTTTCACACATGACAGGAAGGGCATTATACGGCGATGGCAGGAATGTGCCCGGGGAGTTTGTAGCGGCGGGTTTCGAGAGGCGTTGCTCAGGGAATCCAAGTGATTCATCCCCTGTGGGAGCGAATAAACCCGCTCCCACAGGATAAGGCGGTGCTTAGTCCTGAGTGATCGGCAAAATGTAGTTTTCGAACTCGGTGTCCTTGCGGAAACCGATCGATTCGTAGGTCTTGCGTGCCACGTCATTGTCGCTGCTGGTAGAGACCCGCATGCGCACGGCGTTGGTGTCCTTGGCCATCTTCTTGGCTTCACGCATCAGATGATCGGCCACCAGCATGCGCCGGGAATCTTCGGCCACGTAGATGTCGTTGAGGATCCACACGCGCTTGAGCGACAGGGAGGAAAAGCTCGGGTACAGCTGGCAGAAGCCAAGCAGGCGACCCTCTTCGTCATCCGGTAGGGCAAGGTAGATCACCGATTCGCCCCGCTTGAGGCGTTTTTCCAGAAAACTGCGTGAGCTGTCCGGGTAGGGCAACTGCCCATAGAACTCGCGGTACTTCACGAACAATGGGGTCAGCAGGTCGAGGTGTTCCAGGGTTGCCTTGATGATGCGCATGTGCGGCCCTCAGTGTCCATTTGGGGATACGGCGGATTGCCAGCAGCTTCAATCGCATGCTGCCCAAAGCAGGTTAGAAGCGCAATCCGCCTTCCATTACATGTTTTTTACCGCTCTCCCAGCAGGAAGTTTCCGTTTTTGCCTGAAGCCGCCTCGCTCTCGATGCTGTGCACCTCGGCTTCGTCCTTGAGGTTCACCCCGGAGAGCTGGCGCCGGCAGGCCTCGCGCATCAAGTACAGCAGACGGTGGGCCGCCATGCCGTAGCTCAGGCCCTCCAGGCGGACGTTGGAGATGCAGTTGCGGTAGGCATCGGTAAGGCCGACTTTGGGCGCATAGGTGAAGTACAGGCCCAGACTGTCGGGCGAGCTCAGGCCCGGGCGTTCGCCAATCAGCATGACCGTCATGCGCGCGCCGAGCAGTTCACCGACTTCATCGGCCACTGCAACACGACCCTGTTCCACCAGCACGACGGGTGCACAGCGCCAGCCGTCGGCTGCGGCCTGCTCTTCGAAGCGGGCCAGGAAGGGCAGGGTATGGCGATGCACGGCCAGGGCCGACAGACCATCGGCGACCACGATCGCAAGATCGACGCCGCCCGGGTTGGTCTGGGCGTGTTCACGCAGACGCTGGACGGAATCCTCGTCCAGGCGCCGGCCCAAGTCGGGCCGCTGCAGGTACTGGTGGCGGTCGCTGGCCGCGCTGTGCACCAGCAGGGTTTCGCGCCCACGGGCATTGAGTTGCTCGCGCAGGCCAGTGTGGTCGAAGGGCAGGTGCACGGCGTCGCGGGCCTGGGCGTGGGCGAACTGAAAGTCCAGCTGCGCGCCGGTCGGCAGGCTGGTGCCGGTGCGGCCGAGGGCGATGCGTGCCGGGGTCAGGTTGCGCAGTGCCAGCCAGGGATTTTCGGGAGTGGGTGTCTGTCGGTCCATGGTCATCCCTATGCAAGCTGTGCCAGTGCCTGGCGGAAGGCTGGCGGCAGTTGGTCACCGAAGCGTACCCGGCCATCGGCCTGGGTGAAGATCCCGGTGCGTTCCAGCCAGGCCTCGAACTCAGGCCCAGGTTTTAGGCCCAGGGTCTGGCGCGCATAGAGCGCATCATGGAAGGAGGTGGTCTGGTAATTGAGCATGATGTCGTCGGAGCCGGGGATGCCCATGATGAAGTTGATCCCGGCCACGCCCAGCAAGGTCAGCAGCGTATCCATGTCGTCCTGGTCGGCTTCGGCATGGTTGGTGTAGCAGATGTCGCAGCCCATGGGCACGCCCAAGAGCTTGCCGCAGAAATGATCTTCCAGGCCGGCGCGGATGATCTGCTTGCCGTTGTACAGATACTCCGGGCCGATGAAACCGACCACGGTGTTGACCAGGAACGGGTTGAAGTGACGCGCCACGGCGTAGGCGCGGGTTTCGCAGGTTTGCTGGTCCACGCCATGGTGGGCGTTGGCCGACAGCGCGCTGCCTTGGCCGGTCTCGAAGTACATCAGGTTCTGCCCGACGGTACCGCGCTTGAGCGACAGGCCTGCCTCGTAGCCTTCCTTGAGTACGTTGAGGTTGATGCCGAAACCGGCGTTGGCAGCCTCGGTGCCGGCGATGGACTGGAACACCAGGTCCAGCGGCACGCCACGGTTGATCGCTTCGATCGACGTGGTGACGTGGGTCAGTACGCAGGATTGGGTCGGAATCTGATAGCGCTGAATGATGGCATCGAGCATTTCCAACAGGGTGCAGATCGAGGCGATGCTGTCGGTGGCCGGGTTGATGCCGATCATGGCATCGCCATTGCCATACAGCAGGCCGTCGAGAATGCTTGCCGCGATACCGGCCGGTTCGTCGGTCGGGTGGTTGGGTTGCAGGCGGGTCGAAAGACGTCCGCGCAGGCCCATGGTGCCGCGAAACTTCGTTACCACGCGGATCTTCTGCGCGACCAGCACCAGGTCCTGGACACGCATGATCTTCGACACCGCCGCGGCCATTTCCGGAGTCAGGCCGGGGGCGAGGGCTCGCAGGCTCTGTTCGTCGGCAGCCTCGCTAAGCAGCCAGTCGCGAAACCCGCCGACGGTCAGGTGGCTGACCGGGGCGAAGGCTTGCTTGTCATGGGTGTCGATGATCAGCCGGGTGACTTCGTCCGCCTCGTAAGGGATCAACGCCTCGTTGAGAAAGTGCGTCAACGGGATGTCGGCCAAGGCCATCTGCGCGGCGACACGCTCGCCATCGTTGCTGGCCGCGACGCCTGCCAGGTAGTCGCCCGAGCGGGCCGGGCTGGCCTTGGCTAAGACGTCCTTGAGACTGTCGAAGCGGTAGATCTGGTTGCCTACCGTGTGTACGAAACTTGCCATACAGAATCTCCAGAGCGCCGCGGGTCGGCCCGCGGCGTAAGTCGGCGATCAGTGCAGGGCCTCTTCGGCCTTCTGGATCGCAGCGAATTCTTCTTCCGGCGTCCCCGCCACGAGGTGGTGACGGCTGTAGAAAGCAAAGTAGGCAATTAATACCCCATAGATCACGGCAGCGCCAATCACCACGCGTGGGTCCACCAGGAAACCGGCGACCACGGCCACGCAGGCCAGCACCAGGGCCACGCCCGAGGTGAAGACACCGCCTGGGGTGCGGTAAGGACGCTCCATCTTGGGGCGTCGGATGCGCAAGGTGATGTGCGCGGCCATCATCAGCACGTAGGAGAGCGTGGCGCCGAACACGGCCACCAGGATCAGCAGGTCGCCCTGGCCGGTCAACGAAAGACCAAAGCCGATGATGCCGGGGATCACCAGCGCCAGTACCGGCGCCTTGCTCTTGTTGGTTTCCGAGAGCTTGCGCGGCAGGTAGCCGGCGCGCGACAAGGCGAAGATCTGCCGCGAATAGGCGTAGATGATCGAGAAGAAGCTGGCGATCAGGCCGGCCAGGCCGACCAGGTTGACGAAGCTGCCCATCCAAGTGGAACCACCATAGGCCTTGGCCAATGCCTCGACCAGTGGGTTGCCGGAAGCCTTCAAGGCTTCGGAACCGGCGCCGCCTGGGCCGATCACCAGGATCAGCAGGGCGAAGGCGACCAGCACCAGCATGGCGCCGATCAGGCCGCGTGGCAGGTCACGGCGAGGGTTCTTGGTTTCTTCGGCTGCCAGGGGAACGCCTTCGACCGCGAGGAAGAACCAGATGGCGTAGGGGATCGCCGCCCAGATGCCGACGTAGCCAAAGGGTAGGAAGCTGCTGGCACCGGCCGCGTCGGTCTGGGCGATGTCGAACAGGTTGGATGCCTCGAAATGGGGCACCATGGCCACCAGGAAGACCGCCAGGGCAATCGCGGCGACGGCGGTGATGATGAACATCAGCTTGAGCGCTTCACCGACACCGAAGATATGGATACCGATGAAGATGATGTAGAAGGCCAGGTAGACCATCCAGCCGCCGATGCCGAACAGTGACTGGCAATAGGC
This sequence comes from Pseudomonas sp. HMSC08G10, assembly GCF_001808425.1. Classification (NCBI taxonomy): domain Bacteria; kingdom Pseudomonadati; phylum Pseudomonadota; class Gammaproteobacteria; order Pseudomonadales; family Pseudomonadaceae; genus Pseudomonas; species Pseudomonas sp. HMSC08G10. Next base: position 74,532 of record NZ_KV793308.1, read on the forward strand.
GCCGATGAAGGTAGCGATGGCCGCGGGCGCGATCGCGTATTCGATCAGGATCGCCGTGCCCGTCAGGAACCCGCCCCAAGGCCCGAAGGCACTGCGCGCGAAACCGTAGCCGCCACCGGCGGTGGGGATCATTGAGGACAGCTCGGCCAGGGAAAAGCACATGCACAGGTACATGGTGGCCATCAACAAGGTGGCGAGGAACATGCCACCCCAGCCGCCTTGGGCCAGGCCGAAGTTCCAGCCGGCATAGTCACCGGAGATGACATACGCCACGCCCAGGCCGACCAGCAGGACCCAGCCGGCGGCGCCTTTTTTAAGTTGTCGGTGCTGGAAATAATCCGCGTCGACTTTCTCGAAGTCGACCGAAGAGCTCGCCGGCGCGCTGCCGGAGTGATCGCTTGGCATAGTGTTCACCTGTTGTTTTTCTTGGTGGCCAGAAGCGTTCCGGCCCTTGGTGATTGGTCTGGCAAGAAGCGAGCCAGAGCGGTGGTGCACGCCATCGCCCTGGTTGTTGGGCCGTACGGGTAAACCCAGCCCCACAGCACAAGCACTG
>NZ_KV793309.1:0-511 GCF_001808425.1 Pseudomonas sp. HMSC08G10
TGTGTCGCTCCTTGATTCAATGGAGCCGCCACTCAGCGTGACCAAACGAATGGGTGGCGACTGTACGCGGGTTGGTCAACCGGGAATCAAGGAAACCGGCGCGCACGGAGGCGCCCCACGCACAGCCGCCATGAATCGAGACAGCCAGGCACAAAAAAAGCGCCAACTGAATCGCATTGCGGGCGCTTGTGCGCCTTGATGATTGCGGGTGACCAAACCCGGCTGCTGGATTGACAGCAGCGCGCACAGGTTACCGGCCCAGGGCAGGCGATTCAAGGCGCGATTCCGGCAGGGGGCCGCTGCACGGCCCATCGCGGGTAACCCACAGGTTTTCCGCTGCTCTGACTGCCGCCGCTGGACCTGTAGGAGCGGCTTTAGCCGCGAAGCAGACGGCGCGGTGCCATGCCACGCTATCCGGCTGTCTTTGCTTCCAACCCGTCGAGCAGGGCCTGCACCAATGCCTTGCTGGCCTCCAATGCATGGTCATTGCCCAGCAGCAGGTCATGGCAGG